>DATCMI010000001.1:1420960-1724420 GCA_036563485.1 Sphingomicrobium sp.
TCGCCGGACAAAAACTCGGGCGCCTGGCTGGCCGCCCACAGTTCGACGCGATCGCCGTTCACCCGTGCCGTCGCGGTCAGCGGCTCGAGACCGAGATGCTGCGACGGGACCGCATAATAGGTTGCGGCGAGCGGCCTGGAGCCGTCGATGGCACCGTCATAGTCGCCGCGGCTGAACAGCGTTTCGCCACCGCTCGAGGCCAATGCCTCCTCGAAGATGCCGCGCATGTCCGCAGCTGTGGCGGGTCCGCTGAACTGCGGGTTTGCTGCCTTGAGCGCCTGGTCGGCAGCCCACCAGGTGTCCGCCGCGACCGCAATCCAGCCATCGCGGGCGGCGATATGGTGAATGCCGGGCGTGACGCGGAGCGCTTGGCGGTCGAAGTCCCGCAGCTTGCCGCCGGGTGGTGCGAGGCGTGCGGATGCGAACAGCATGTCCGCTAGCCGCACATCGCCAGCGAAACGCCAGATACCGCTCGTTTTCGCCGGGCCGTCCAAGCGCGGTGCGGGGGTGCCGATCAGACGCCCCTCGGCGCCCTGGCGCGGTGGGTTGCGCGGGGCACCGCGGCTCGCTGCGTCCTCGGCAAGTTCGCCGAAGCTGAAGCTCCGCCCGGCGTTCAGCACCCGGCCTTCCGCCACTTGGCATTCGGCGGCATCGACATTCCAGCGAGCCGCTGCCGTCTCGACCAGCATTGCCCGCGCACTTGCCGCTGCATGACGCAACGGCTCCTCGAACGCGCGGATGGAGGTCGAATTCGCGGTAATGCGGCTCTTCCCGTCACCGACCACCAGGTTGGCGTAATCGCCCGTCAGCGGCGCCGGTTCGACCGCGATCGTGTCCCAAGCCGCACCGAGTTCGTCGGCAACGATTTGCGCCAGCCCCGTCCAGATGCCCTGTCCGTTCTCCGCCTGGGGCACGGCCACCGTCACCTGTCCATTGGTGCCGAACTTGATGAACTGGCCGAATGCCGCTTCGCCGCGGTGCGTCGGCAGGCCGCCGGCCATGCCGCGGGGCCATAGCGCGAAAGCGACGATCAGCCCGACGCCCGCACCCCCGCCGACAAGGACCGTCCGCCGGTCGACCTTCAACGGGCGTACTGTGCCTTTAGCGCTCGCCGGTCGATCTTGCCCGTGCCCAGACGCGGCAGCGGCGCGTCGGCGAAGATGATCCGGTCGGGAACCTTGAACTTCGCAAGCCGCTGCTCGAGGTGATTGCGGAGCTGCTCTTCGTGGAGCAGCTCGCCGTCCTTCGTCAGCACGATGGCGACCGGCACTTCACCGAGCCGCTCGTCGGGCGCTCCGAACACGCAAGCCTCGGCCACGGCCGGGGAGGCGTAGATCTCGGCCTCCACTTCGGCAGCTGAAATATTCTCGCCGCCGCGCAGGATGATGTCCTTCTTGCGGTCGACGATGAACAGATAGCCGTCCTCGTCGAGGTAACCGAGATCGCCGGTGCGGACGTAACCGTCGCTTGTGAACAGCGCCGCCGATGCCTCGCGGTTGCGCCAATAGCATTCGATATTGGCAGCGGTCCGGATGCCGATCTCGCCCACTTCATTGGCCGGCAGATGCTCGTCTCCATCGTCGAAGATCGCGATTTCGACCAGCGGCGCCGGCCGCCCGGTTGAGCCCGGCTTGTCGGCATAATTGCTCCAGAAGTTGATGCATCCGACGGCGTTGGTCTCGGTGAGGCCATAGCCCAGCGCCGGCTGCGCATTCGGGAACTCCTCGCGCAGCCGCTCGACATGGCTGACCGGGCGCGGGGCACCGCCGGCGGTAATGTCCCGAAGCGATGACAGGTCGTATTTGTGGCGGTCCGGGTGGGTCATTAGCTCGAGGCTCATCGTCGGGACCCCGACGAAGTAGGTGATCTTTTCCTTGTCGATCAGCCGCAGCGCTTCGCCGGCGTCCCACTTGGGCATAATCACCATGCAGCGGGCGATCACGAAGCTGTTCAGCATGACCGGCACTTCGCCCGTGACGTGAAACAAGGGCACGCTCAGCAACGTGCGCGGCGGGCTCGTGGGCGCCTGGCCGGCCGCCGTCAGAAGCCCGAGCAAGACGATCAGCCCGGCCGCGTAGGAATAAGTGCCGGTAACGACCGCCCGGTGTGTCGACACCGCACCTTTGGCATCGCCGGTCGAGCCGGAGGTGAAGAGGATCGTCGCATGGTCGTTCGGGCCGACCTCGGGGAGCGGGCATTCGCCGGCGCCGAGCAATTGTCCAAGCGCCTGCTCGATCGGCTGGTCGACTTCGATGCTGAGGATGTCCCGCCCGTGGCACCGCTCGCCGATGCGCTTCGCGCGCGGCGCATCGGCAATGATCAGCTTGGGGTCGGCGAGGAGGATCGCATGCTCCATTTCATGCGCCTGCCACCAGCCGTTGAGCAGCGTCGCGACACCGCCCGCCTTGGCGATGGCCATGTAGCTGACGATCCAGCTCGGGCAGTTGCGCATGGCAATGCCGACCGGATCGCCTTTGGCGACGCCGCGGGCCACGAGCCCATGCGCAACCCGCTCGGACAAAGCGTCGAGCTGGCCGAACGTAAGCCGTTCGCCGCCGGCAACGATCGCCTCGGCATCGGCGTTGAGAGCGCAGAAAGCACGAAAGAAGCTCGGAAGGGTCGGTGGGAAGTTGGCAACGATCGCGCGGCCCTGCTCGTCCTTGTCGAGCACCAGACGCCCGCCGGCCCCTGTAGCTCGGGCCAGTTCCTCGTCGAAACGTCTGTCCAGCTCACTGGGCATCAGCGGTCGGCGCTCCTTTGCCTTTACGTAAGCCCGCCTTATGAGGCGCTGAACATCCCTGGGGAAGTCCTTGCAGACCTACGACGATAATCAGTTCACGAAGTTCACGGACCTCGGCCTTTCGCCCGTAGCGCTGCACATCGGGTCGTTCGACCTAAGGTGGTACAGCCTCGCCTATCTGGCCGGCATTTTCATCGGCTATTGGTACTTGCTGAAGCTGCTGAAACAGCCGGGTGCGCCGCTTGCCCGCCGCCATGCCGACGATCTGGTCTTCTATGCCGCGCTCGGCATCATCCTTGGCGGCCGTCTCGGCTATGTGTTGTTTTATAACCTCGGCGAATATCTCCGAAATCCCATCGAGATCATCAAGCTGTGGGACGGCGGCATGTCCTTCCACGGCGGGGTTGTCGGAACGTCGCTCGGCATCCTCTATTTTGCGCGCAAGGAGAAACTCTCCTGGCTCCGCGTCCATGATTATGTGGCGTGCTGCGTGCCATTCGGCTTGTTCTTCGGGCGCCTCGCCAATTTCGTGAACCAGGAATTGTGGGGCGCGGCGACCCAGGTCGCCTGGGCCGTCCGCTTCGTCGAAGTGACGCCTTATGGCGCCGTCTTGGGCCCGCCGCGGCACCCGAGCCAGCTTTACGAAGCCGTGCTCGAAGGCCTTGTCCTGTTCGCGATCCTCGCCTGGATGTTCTGGAAGACGCAGGCGCGGTACGAGCCGGGCAAGCTCGTCGGCGCATTCACCTTCTTCTACGGCCTGTTCCGCTTCGGCGTGGAGTTCATCCGCGAACCGGACCGGCAGCTCACCGGCTTTGCACAGTCGACGGGGCTCCACATGGGTCAGTGGCTATCACTGCCGATGATCGCACTTGGCCTTTATCTGATGCTCACCGCCAAGAAGCGGCGCGTCCGCGTCGAGCCGACACTAGGGACGACCAGCGTCGCGTGAACCCGCTCGAGCGCGCGATCCGCGATCGAATCAAGGCTGAAGGCCCGATCACCGTCGAGGCCTATATGGAAGCCTGCAACGGATATTATTACGCGACCCGCGATCCGTTCGGAGCGAGCGGCGACTTCACGACCGCGCCGGAAATCAGCCAGATGTTCGGCGAGATGGTCGGCGGCGTCCTTGCCGACTGCTGGCGCCGCGCCGGCGCTCCGGCGGATGCCGCGTACGCCGAACTCGGCCCGGGCCGCGGCACCCTTGCTGCGGATGCGCTACGATTGCTCAAACCTGCCGGGTTCACCGGGCAAGTGCATTTCGTCGAGACGAGTTCGATCCTGCGCGACGCGCAGGCGCTGACCGTCGCGGACGCCGAGTGGCACGACAGCATCGACGGGCTGCCTAAGCGGCCGCTGCTGCTTGTCGCCAATGAGTTTCTCGACGCCTTGCCGGTCCGCCAGCTCGTCGGCGGCGTAGAGCGGCGCATCGTCCTTGCTGCAGGCGGCCTCGCATTCGACCGCGACGGTGAGGTGGACGAAGTGTCGCCGGCGCGGGACAGCGCCGTCGGGGTCATTGCCCGGCATGTGGTTGCGCACGGCGGCGCGGCGCTGATCATCGATTATGGTCATGAGCGTTCCACCACCGGCGATACGCTGCAGTCCGTACACGCGCATGGTTTCGCGCCGGTGCTGCAGCGCCCCGGCGAGCAGGACCTGACAGCCCACGTCGATTTCGAAGCCGTGACCAAGGCCGCGAGGGGCGCGGGGGCCGAAGTGACGCCGGTGGTGCGTCAGGGCGAATGGCTGATTTACCTTGGCATCGAAGCTCGCGCGCAGGCGCTATCGCGCGCCAACCCGGAGCGCGCGGATGAAATCGCGGCTGCGCTGCATCGCCTCACCGCGCCCGGCGAGATGGGCGCACTGTTCAAAGTCATCGGCATCCATGCACCAGGCTGGCCGGCCCCGGCAGGCCTGGCATGAACACGCGGGACGCAACCGCGGCCGACTTGCCGGCGATCGACTATGTCTTCCGGCAAAGCTTCTGCGACACATTCGCGCATCTCTATGCGCCCGAAGATCTCGCCGCCTTTCTGGCGCAGTTTACGGATGAGGCTTGGCGGAGGGAGTTCGAAGACCCCGGCTACGCCTTCCTGGTGGCCGAGGCGCATGGCGCTGTCGTCGGATATGTGAAGCTCGGCACATCGACCCTTCCCGTCGAAACGGAGGCGCGTGCCATCGAACTGCGCCAGCTCTATGTGCTCAAGGCCCACCACGGCAGCGGCCTCGCTGCGGCGCTGACCGCCTGGGCGATCGGCGAGGCCCGCCGGCGCGGCTGCGAGGAAATCTACCTCACCGTCTACACCGACAATCATCGCGCCCGCCGCTTCTACGAACGCTATGGATTCGGGGCCGTCGGCCGCTACGATTTCATGGTCGGCAGTCAGGCAGACGAGGACATCATCATGCGGCTGACGCTTTGAGCGAAGTCGAGGTCATCCACGCCGTTTCGCTCGGCGGCTTGCCGCATGGGTTCCTCGGGCGTCGCGGCGGTGTCTCGACCGGCGAGTTGTCGGGTCTCAACGTCGGCTACGGAAGCAAGGACGACCGTGACGCGATCGCCGAGAACCGGCGGCTCGCCATCGACGCCGTTCTCCCGGGGGCGGAGCTTGCGACTGTCCACCAGATACACTCTGCGAATGAGGTTGTCGCGGAACGCCCGTGGCCGCAGGAGCAGCGGCCGCATGCCGACGCGCTGGTCACAAGTCGGCCAAACCTGCTGCTCGGCATCCTCACCGCCGATTGCGCGCCGGTGCTGTTCGCCGATGAGCAGGCCGGCGTCATCGGCGCAGCACATGCAGGTTGGCGTGGCGCCATTGTGGGCGTCACGGATTCAACCATCATCGCCATGGAGCGGCTGGGCGCCCGCCGCGAGCATATTCATGCGGCGGTCGGCCCCTGCATCGCGCAGACATCCTATGAAGTGGACGAGGGCTTTCGCGCCCGCTTCGTCGAAGAGAATGAAGAAAATGCGCGATTCTTCGGTGGGTCTGCCGAGGGCAAACTGCATTTCGACCTCGAGGGCTATGTCGTCCACCGGCTGATCGCCGCGGGCGTCGGGGAGGTCGAAGCGCTGAACCTCGACACTTATTCCGATCCGGATCGCTTCTACAGCTACCGCCGGGCAACACATCGCCGGGAGGCGGATTACGGGCGTCAGATCTCGATGATCGGCCTTCGCGGATGAGCGCCGCCAAGCGGTCGGAGCAGATCGGCCTCTGGGCTGGCCTGCTTGCCTTCGTGCTGATGCTGACGCTTCCCGCGCCGGCCGGCATGCCGCCGCCCGCATGGCGCACTTGCGCGCTCGTCGTGCTGATGGCGACTTGGTGGATGACGCAGGCGCTGCCGCTTACTGTCACCGCCTTGCTGCCGTTCCTGGTCTTTCCCCTGTGCGGCGTGATGGGCGCGGGCGATACCGCCGCCGCTTATTATTCGCCGATCCTCTTCCTCGTGCTCGGCGGCGCGATCATCGCCCTGGCGATCGAGCGCACCGGACTTCACCGCCGTCTTGCGCTCGCCATCGTCGAGCGCGGCGGCTCGACGCCCGCGGCGGTGCTGTTCGCCTTCATGACGGCGACGGCGATCATCAGCATGATCGTTTCGAACACCGCCACGACGTTGATCATGATGCCGATCGCGGTGGCCGTGCTTCGCGCTGCGAAAGTGCGCGAAAGCCACACGGACGGGTTCGCCGGCGCGCTGGCCATGGGCATCGCTTTCGCGGCCTCGATCGGCGGTCTCGCGACATTGGTGGGGTCTCCCACCAACGCGATCGCCGCCGGGATTATCGAGCGGTCGACGGGGCTGCGCATCAATTTCCTGACATGGGCGCTTTACGGCGTTCCGCTGACGGCGGCGGCAATCCCGTTGTGCTGGTGGATCCTCATGCGTGTGCAGAAGGTGGAAGCGAGCGACTTTGATCCCCATGAGGCGCTGAGCGGGATCGGCACCGCTGGCGAATGGAGCACCGCCGAAAAACGGCTGGTCCCGCTGATCGGCGCGGTCGTGATTGGCTGGGTGGCGATCCCGTTCCTCACGCCTTTTCTGCCCAAGGATTCGCTGACCGACGGCACCATTGCCGTCCTTGGCGCCTTGTTGTTGTTCATCATCCGGGACGGCACCGGCCGGCCGATCCTCAACTGGCACGAAGCCAATCGGGCGCCCTGGGACGTGATCATGCTGTTCGGCGGCGGCCTCGCACTCGCTGCGGGGATGGGCGCCTCAGGCCTCGACGAATGGCTCGGCACGGCCCTGCAGCCGCTTCGCGCCGTCGACCCGCTGGTCGTCGCCTTGGTGCTTGTCGCCATCGTGATCGCCATCACCGAATTCGCATCGAACGTCGCCGCGGCGAGCGGCATCATCCCCGTCGTCGGCGGCATCATCGCAGCCACAGGAACCGATCCAATCTTGCTCGCTCTACCTGCCGCCTGGGCGGCGAGCTGGGGGTTCATGCTTCCATCCGGCACCGGACCCAACGCCATCGCCTGGGCAACCGGCCACATTGCCCTTCCGCGAATGCTCAAGGCAGGGCTTCTCCTCGACCTGGCTGGCGTTCCGCTGATGGTCGGGATCGTCTGGGTAATCGCAGCGCTTCTCGGTTGAAATCGCCTGTTGCGGGCGGTAATTGCCGGCCCATCCGGCGAGCCGGTGGAGATGCATCCTGCGGAGGTTAGGATGCGAGCGCCCTGGCTTCCTCGCTGATCGGTTCCCGCCTCCCTGGGAACGACGGTTCGAGGATTTGAACAATGACCGACTCTGTCTCTCGGAAGCCCAAGCGGGCCGCCACTCATATCGGCAATCACAAGCTCGACCCCGCGACCCTGATGATGGGCCACGGGTTCGATCCGGCGCTGTCGGAAGGCAGCTTGAAGCCGCCGATCTTCCTTACCTCGACGTTCGTGTTCCAAACCGCGGCGGAGGGTAAGCGCTTCTTCGAAGGCATTACCGGCAAGAGCGACGGCACCGGCAAGGCCGAGGGCCTCGTCTATTCGCGGTTCAACGGGCCCAATCAGGAGATTCTTGAGGACCGGCTCGCCGTGTGGGAAGACGCCGAAGGCGCGCTGTCCTTCTCCAGCGGCATGACGGCCATCACGACCCTGGTGCTCGCGGTCGCCAATCAGAATGACGTCATCGTTCATTCGGGGCCGCTCTACGCCGCCAGCGAATCTGTGATCGACAAGATCATGGCGAGGTTCGGCGTGCGCTATGTCGACTTCCCAGCCGGCGCGACGCGCGAGGAACTCGATGAGGTGATGGAACGCGCGAAGGCGATGGCTGCCGACACCGGCGGCAAGGTCGCGCTCATCTATCTCGAAAGCCCCGCGAACCCGACCAACGCGCTGGTCGATGTGGAGGCGGTGCGCGCCGCTTGCGACGCGGCGTTCGGGGCCGATCGCCCGCCGATCGCGATCGATAATACGTTCCTGGGGCCCTTGTGGTGCAGGCCGCTGGACCACGGCGCCGACGTGTCGGTCTACAGCCTCACCAAATATGTCGGCGGGCACAGCGACCTCGTCGCCGGCGCGCTGGTCGGCAACAAGGCGGTGCTCGACAAGGTCAGGCTGATCCGCAACCCGATGGGCGGCATTTGCGACCCGAATACCGCGTGGATGCTCATGCGCAGCCTCGAAACGCTCGAACTCAGGATGAGCCGGGCCGGGGAGAATGCGGAGAAGGTCTGCGCTTTCCTGCGCGACCACCCGAAGGTCGAGAAGGTGGGCTACCTCGGGTTTCTCGAGCCCGGGTCGCGGCAGAAGGACATTTACGATCGCAATTGCCTCGGCGCGGGCTCGACCTTCTCGCTGTACCTGAAAGGCGGCGAGGCCGAAGCGTTCCGCTTTCTCGATGCGCTCAAGATCGCGAAGCTGGCGGTCAGCCTCGGCGGCACCGAAACCCTCGCGTCGGCCCCGGCGGCAATGACGCACCTGTCGGTTCCGGAGGAACGCCGCACGGCGCTCGACATCACCGACAATCTGGTCCGCATCTCGATCGGCGTCGAAAAGGCCGAAGACCTGATCGCGGACTTCGCGAACGCGCTCGAGGCGGTCTAGCCCCAGTCCTCCACGGCCCAGCCGCGCTGTTCGGCGAGGCGGCGGAGCTTGCCATGGGGATTCACCGCGACGGCTTCGTCGGCCCACTCGAAGGCCAGGCGGTCCGACACGTGGTCGGAATAGAAGCGGACGTGGCCGTGCTTCCCGGTGAGGCCTGACTTGTCGACCCAGTCGGCGATCATCAGCATCTTTGCCGGGCCGTAACAATTGTCGCCTGCAATTTTTGCATGCACGCGATCATCGAGCCCGATGATCGATCCGGTGCCGATCACGTCGTCGAACCCCAGCCGCTCGGCGATCGCATCGGCGTAGAGCCGGTAAGATGCCGTCGCTAGGACCAGCCGCCGCCCTTGCGCCTTGTCGCGGGCGATCGCGGCTCTTGCGCCGGGACGGATGTTCGTGGCGACCTGCTTGTCGGCAAAACTGTCCACGACGGGCTTGAGCTTCATCGGGTGCACGCGCCCGCCGAGCAGCAGCCAATGGTTGATTTCCTTCAGTCGCGCGCGGTCGATGACCCGCGCCGCATAAGCGATCATCGATAGCGCTACGAACGGCAGGAACAGCAATCGCCACGGCGCCTTGCTCAGCGCGCAATGGATCAGGAATGGCGTGTATGTCGCGCGGCGCGTGACCGTCCGGTCCATGTCGTAGACGGCAAGGTCGCTCATTTATCTCCCCGCAGGATCGCTTCGGCCAGTTCGTGGTCCTCGGCCTTGTCGACGTCGATGCCTGCAACCGGGTTCGAAAGGCGCACGGCCTTGACCGAGAGTCCGAGCCGCATGCCGAGCTGCGCCATCACTTCATCGAGGCTGATCGCGCGGATGCCGGCGAGCATCAGCGTCACTGGCCCGAGAACCGAAATCACGCGCCACGCCTTCTTGCGGTCCTGCTCGACGGAGCGCCAGAGCTTCACGGCCGGCGCGACCTTGGGTGAGCCGAGCGCGAACAGGTTGGCGCCGGTGAACGCCCCGCCGCGGAACTTCAACCAGGTCCGCTTGGCATCGGGGAAGCGGCGCAGCATCGCGTCCCGCTCGACCACGCCGATCGCAACGTCCTTGCCTTCTGCGGCGGCGCAGAACTCATCGACCATCGCCGCGTCGAGCAGCGCATGATCAGCGGTCGTCACCAGTATGGGCCAGGCGATGCTCGGATCGTCGAGCAGCTTGAGCATCGTCTCGGCGATCGTGCCCTGGGATTCCCGCACCTCGATGCGCGGGTTCGTCGGCAGCGCCTCGGCGATGCGCGCGGGCGTCTGGCTCAGCACCAGGATATTGCCGATGGAGGCGCTGCCCAGCAGCGCACGCACGGGCCGGCGCACCATCCGCTCGCCAGCCACGGGGATCAGCGCCTTCAAATCGGTGCCGAACTGCTCGGCGAAAGCATCGCGACCGGGCCGCGAGCCGGCGAGCACGATGGCGGTGAAGCTCACGCCTCCAGCCAGGACCTGATCCGGCGCCCGCGCATCGCCTGGTCGCTTGCCTGCGCCAGCCGCACCGCGTGGAAGATCAGGCTGATGATCGTCCACCACGCGACCCACTGGATACCGAGGTCCGGGCGGCCGAACAGCATCGCGACGAACAGGATCAGCATGTTCGGGTTGCGGCGCGCGGTGATCAGCCGGAACTGGCTATCGATCGGCCGCCAGACGTGGATGTGCATCCCATCGAAGCGCTTGATGAAAATGCCTTCGATCAGACGCTGCAGGACGTAGCCGACGATGATCGCCAGCAGGATCATGGTCGTTGCAACCGGCTCGATCGGGCGCCCGTAGGTGGCAAGCCCATGCGCCCATGCCCAATACCAGAAGGGTGGGTGGATCAGGTCGATGCCATGATCGAAGATGTTGCCGAGCTTGGACGAGGCGCCCGTGCAGCGCGCCAGCTTCCCATCGACCGTGTCGAGCACCATGAAGATGAAGCCCGACAGCATGCCGAGCCAGTAGTGGCCGTGCCAGAAGAGGTAGAAGGCCAGGACGCACAGAACGGCGCCGACGGCGGTGATCATATTCGGCTTCAACCCCGCGCGCGCGGCCCAGCGCGTCAGGTAAAAAGCCGCCTTCCGCCACAGGTAGAGCGTGAGCAGGTCGGTGACGCCCTTGTACGACGCGTCGTAAGCGGCGCGCTCCGCAGGCTCGGGATTGTCGGGGTCGAGAGGGATCACGAACGGGCGGTCGCGCTTCCGCAACTCGGCGTAGTTGAGTTCGGCCGTCTCGGCTGCGAGCCGGTCATAGCCCTGGGGAATGGCGCCGTTCTCGAGCGCAGCCGCAGCGGCGGACGGATCCGCGTCTGCCGGCACATGGACCATGACCGGCTCGTCGCCGACCGTCAGCACCGCGCCGGGCGAGCCGCGCATCGCCTTCAGCCAGGCCGGGTCCCAGGCAAAACGCATGCTCGCGAGCAGGACCGCGCGGCCATCCGCAGGCGCGTCGGCACTCTCGAACCCGGCGTTTGTTGCAAGCCGGCAGGCACGGTCGCGCGCGCCAATGCCGAACGGCCGTGCGGGGTTCTCACCGACAGGAACGAACAGGAGGGGCGCGTCGCTGGCCATTGCGGCGGCATAGAGTCCGCGGCGGCGGCAGGAAAGGGTCCCTCTAGGAGGCGCTTGCTCCGCCGCGCTTCTTCGCGCATCACTCTGGGGGCATGGCGGATCTCGAGGGGCATAGCGGGGATCGGAACGAGGGATCGGTGTACCGGGCGGCCGGTGCGCTGACGATCACGCGCGCCGCGACCACGCAGCGCGAGATCGACGCGCTTCCGGACCCGCTCACGATCGACCTGTCCGAAATCAACCGCATGGATACGGTCGGGGCATGGATCGTCTACCGCACGGTTCGCGACCGCAATGCCAAGGTCATTGGCGCAAGCCGCGAAGAAGCGAGCCTGCTCGACCAGGTCGGCGAGTTCGACAAGCCGACGCGCGTTACTCCCGAACAGCCCGGCGGCCTCAGCGCCGTCTTCACCGAGCTTGGTCAGTGGGTGGTCGAGGCCGGCCGGACCTTGGTCGGGCTACTCGGCTTCCTTGGCGCGGTCCTGATCGGCTTCGCCAATGTCATCCGCCGGCCGGCGCGGCGCTTCCGGTTCAACGCCGTGGTGCAGCGCTTCGACGTCGTCGGCGTTCGCGCCCTCGGCATCATCGGCCTGATGAACTTCCTGATCGGCATCGTCGTCGCGCAGCAGGGCGCGGTGCAGCTCGCCCAGTTCGGCGCCGAGGTCTACACCATCAACCTCATCGGCCGCATCAACGTCCGCGAACTCGGCGTTCTGATGACGGCCATCATGGTCGCCGGCCGGTCTGGCTCGGCCTTCGCCGCGCAGATCGGCACGATGAAGATCACCGAAGAGATCGATGCGATGCGGACGATCGGCGTGTCGCCGATCGAGGCGCTGGTGCTGCCGCGAATGATGGCGGCGATCCTGATGATGCCGCTGCTTGGGTTCTGGGCGATCATTTGCTCGCTGTTCGGCGGCGGGATCTTTGTCTGGCTCGACCTCGGCTATCCGCCGGGTACGTACATTCAGCTGCTGCAGGAGGTCATTCCGATGACCGACTTCTGGATCGCGATGATCAAGGCGCCGGTGTTCGGCTTCATCATCGCGCTCGCCGGCTGCTTCCAGGGCATGCTGGTGCAGGGCAACAGCGAGGAAGTCGGCTCTCGCACGACGGCTGCCGTCGTCCAGTCGATCTTCCTGGTGATCGTGCTCGACGCCGTCTTCGCCGTCTTCTTCAGCTCGATCGGATGGCGATGAGCGAGGCCCGGGACCGCGACGCGATCATCACCGTCCGAGGGCTGCGCAACAGCTTCGGCGAGCAGGTGATCCATGAAGGCCTCGACCTCGACGTGCGCCGCGGCGAAATTCTGGGCGTCGTCGGGGGATCGGGCACCGGCAAGTCGGTGCTGTTGCGCTCGATCATCGGCCTGCAGACACCCGCCGAGGGCGAGATCGAAGTCCTCGGCGAGAATATGATCGGCCGCGACGAGGACGAGGCCAAGAACATTCGCCGGCGCTGGGGAATCCTGTTCCAGAACGGCGCGCTGTTTTCGACGCTGACCGTAGCTGAAAATGTCGAGGTTCCGCTCCGCGAATATTTCCCCGGCATCACGCCGCCGCTGCTTGACGAGATCGCCTCGTACAAGATCGCGATGGGCGGGCTTCCCGCGGATGCCGGTCCAAAGTTCCCGTCGGAGCTGTCGGGCGGCATGGTCAAGCGCGCCGGCCTCGCACGGGCGCTGGCGCTCGATCCCGAGCTATTGTTCCTCGACGAACCCACGGCCGGCCTCGACCCGATTGCCGCAGCCGCGTTCGACGAGCTGATCCTGTCGCTGCAGAAGCGGCTCGACCTAACGGTGTTCCTGATCACGCACGATCTCGATACGCTTCATGCGATTTGCGACCGCATCGCGGTGCTTGCCGACAAGAAGGTCATCGCCGTCGGGACGATACCCGAGCTATTGGCTCTGGATCATCCTTGGATACAAGAATATTTCAATGGGCCACGGGGGCGTGCTGCCACTGGAAGCTATCAGAAAGAGGTAGTCGCCTGACATGGAAACTAGGTCGAACTACATCATGGTCGGGGCGGTCACGGTGGCGCTCATCATCGGCACCTTGCTGTTCATCGTCTGGCTTGCGGGCCTCTCGAACAAGCAGACCAAATGCTACGACATCTATTTCGCGCAGGGCGTCGGCGGGCTGAACAAGGGCTCGAACGTCAGCTTTTCCGGCGTTCCCGTAGGGCAGGTCGACAAGATCTCCCTGCTTCCGAACCGGCCGGAATTCGTGTGGGTCCGGATCAACGTCGATTCCCAGACGCCGGTGCTTCAGGGCACGACGGCGCAGATCAAGGGCGTCGGCTTCACCGGCGTAAGCGAAATCCAGCTCCAGGGCGCCGAGCGCGGTCGCCCGCCGATCCAGCAGATGGGTCCGCAGGGCTGCCCGGTAGTGCCGGCGACGTCCGGCGGCCTCGGCGCGCTGCTGAATAGCGCCCCAGAACTGCTCGACCGCATCCAGCGCTTGACCGAGCGTCTCACCGAGCTGCTCAACGACAAGAACCAGAACGCTATCGCCGACATCCTGGAGAATATCGACGCAACCACGCGGATCATCCGCGACCGCGCGCCGGAGATGGCGGACACGATCGGCGAGGTTCGGATCGCGGCGCGCAATGCCGGCGTCGCGGCGAACAATATCGCCGAGCTGTCGTCGAGCACCAACCGACTGGTGAACGAGGAAGGGCGCCCAGCCGCGCAGGACCTGCGCAAGGCGATTGCCCACGTCCAGCAGGCGACCGACAATCTCGACGCCATGATCACCGATGCCCGCCCCGGCATCCAGAACTTCACCAAGTCGACCTTGCCCGAAGCGAACCGGCTCGTGCGTGACATGCGCCAGCTGACCCAGTCGCTGCAGGGCGTGTCGGAGCGCATCGAACAGCAGGGGATCGGCGGCGCGCTCGGTCCTGAGAAGCTGCCCGACTACAAGCCAGGGAAAAGCAAATGAGCCCGCTTACGAGGACCGTGACAATCTTGACCCTGGCCGCGGCTACGGGCGCCTGCTCGCTGGGCGGCCTGCTCGGCGGGGGCAAGCCGCCGACCACCTTGCGGACGCTGGAATCGCAAGCGCCGGACCCAGGCGCGATCACCCGCACGGCCAATGCCGGTCAGGCGGTCACCATCGCGGTGCCAGTGCTGCCCAAGGAGCTGCGTACCGTCCGCGTCCCGGTGCAGCTCACACCGACCAACGTGCAATATGTCACCGACTTCCAGTGGGTCGATACCCCCGACAAGCTGTTCCAGAACCTTCTTGGCGAGACGGTCCGGCGCACGACCCGCCGCGTCGTCCTGGATCCCAACCAGACGGGGCTCGACCCCGGCCTGGTGCTTAGCGGCCAGCTGTCACGATTCGGCTATGACGCCCGCACCGGCCGCGTCGAGGTTGTGTTCGACGGCTCGCTCGCGGCAACCGGCGGCGCTCAGGTCGAAACCCGCCGCTTCACCGCAAGCGTGCCGGCGGACGGTACCAGTGCGACAGTCGGATCGGCGCTCAACAGTGCCGCCAACCAGGTCGCGCTGCAGGTCGCCGGCTGGATCGGCGGCTGACCGGAAGGGCCTTGCCTGAAGCGCGCTACAAATGTAGCGTGCAGATCATGAAAAGCCTGTTCAGCCTGTCTTCGCTCTTTGCGGCCGCGTGCGCGACGCCGCAGACCTCCTCACGAACGGCGCCGCTGGTCGACTATCACCAGCACCTCGTGAGCGCGGACTTCGCGGCGGTGGCCAAGCTGCCTCAGCGCGACGGCGCCGCCTTGGTCCGCGAATTGGATGCCGCCGGGATCGAGCGAGCGCTCGTCCTGTCGGTGGGCTACACCTACGGCGACGAACGCAAGAAGCTTAGCGAACCCGACGCCAGGACCAGCCGCGAGAACGACTGGACGTCGGCCGAGGTGATCAAACACGCGCCCCGACTGGTTGGCTTTTGCAGCGCCAATCCATTGCGTGACGCCGCGCTTCAGGAACTGGAGCGGTGCCTTGCGCTGCCGGGGATGACCGGCATCAAGCAGCATTTCGGCAACGGCGGCGTATCGCTGCGCAACCCCGATCACCTGAAGCGTGCGCAAGCCGTGTTCGCCCTTGCGCAGCGCCACCGCGCGCCGATCCTCATCCACATGCGCGCGCGGGGCGGCACCGATTATGGAGCCGAGGACGCACGCATCCTGATCGAGCAGGTGCTGCCGATGGCGCCTAGCGTCGACGTCATCGTCGCCCATCTCGGCGCCTCCTCTCCAGGCTACACCGAGCAGAACGACGCCGTCATGGAAGTCTTCGCCAATGCCGCTCGAGCGAAGGACCCGCGCATCCGCAATCTGTTCGTCGATACTGGCGCCAACATCGATGCGGACACGACGGCCGAGCAGGCCGCGCTTGCCGCGAGGCGCATGCGCGACTTCGGGGTGTCGCGGATACTCTACGGCTCCGACCTCAGCGCGCCCGGGGGAAGCATCGGCGCAGGCTGGCAGCTGTTCCGTGCGAAAATGCCGCTCACCGCGACGGAGTTTCGAACGATCATGAGCAACCGGCGGCCGTTCCTCCGCTAGGCGAGGCTTTTCGTCACTTGTTCGTAGACGTCCTTCGACAGCCCTGACGTCGCGGCGACCCGCTCGAGCGCGTCGCGCATCATCCCGGCGCGCTTGGGCTCGAACCGCCGCCAGCGGCCGAGCGGCGGCACAAGCCGCGCGGCGATCTGCGGGTTGAGCTTGTCCGCGCCGACGATCATGTCCGCAAGGAAGCCGTAGCCGCGCCCGTCAGCCGAATGGAACGCCCAATGGTTGCCGGCGAACATGCCGACGAGCGAGCGCAGCCGGTTCGGGTTGGTCATCACGAAGTCCGGGTGACCGGCGAGGCGGAGCACCTGGTCGATCGTATCGGGACGCTGGGCCGCGGCCTGGAGCGCGAACCATTTGTCGAGCACCAAAGCATCCTCGCGGAAGCGGTCGTAGAAGGCCTGCAGTGCCTCCTCACGTTGCGGGGCATCGAGCGAGACGAGGATGCCGAGCGCTCCTTGCCGATCGGTCATATTGTCGGCGGCATCGAATTGCGCCTTTGCGAGTTCGGCCGCTTGCGCGGGGTCGCTCGCAGCGATCAGCCCAAGCGCCACCGTGCGAAGGCGACGGACGCCCTTGGCGGGCGAGCTGAGATCGCTTCCCGCTGCACCCTCGATGCGGTGCGCGGCCAGCAGGTCGCCTTGCAGCGCGGCGCCGATCGCCTGCCGAAGGGCGTCTCGCGCGGCATGGATCGCGTCCGGGTCGACGACGTGCATCCGCTCGGCAATCAGGGTGTCGGAGGGAACCATGATCGCGTCGGCCTTGAACGCCGGATCGAGCGAGTTGGAGCGAAGCGTCGCACCGACCGCGCGGATCACCGGCTCGAAGTCGACTGTTTCACCGCGGGCGCCGGCGGTCAGCACCCGCATCATCATTTCCTGCATCGCTTCATAGCGGGCGAACGGATCGGTGTCGGTCTGGGCCAGCCGCTCGAGCTCGCCATCGGGTCGCTCGACCTCCATCATCACCGGCGCCGAGAAGTGCCGGTTGATCGACAGCATCGGCGCTTCGCCGACGTTGTCGATGGTGATGCTCTGCTCCGGCTGGTCGAGGATGATCAGCTGCTCGCGCACGATCTCCTCGCCGCTGTCGCGCCCGATCAGCGCCGTCTTCAGCGGGATCGGCATCGGCTTTTTCTCAGGCTGGCCGGGCGTCGGCTCTACTTTCTGCCGCAGGTGAAGGGTAGCTCTGCCCGCCGCGGCATCATGGTCGAGGCGCGCGTGAACCTTGGGCGTGCCCGCCTGGCTGTACCAGATCTTGAACGCGGAGAGATCGACGCCGCTCGCATCCTCGAGCGCCGCGACGAAGTTGTCGCAGGTCGCGGCTTCGCCATCGTGGCGATCGAAGTAGAGGTCGGTGCCGGCGCGGAACTTGTCCGCCCCGAGGACAGTGTGGAACATCCGGATCAGCTCGGCGCCCTTGTTGTAGACGGTCGCCGTGTAGAAGTTTGAAATCTCGATGTAGCTGTCGGGCCGGACCGGATGGGCGAGCGGGCCCTGGTCTTCCGGAAACTGCGCGGCGCGAAGCACGCGCACGTCTTCGATCCGCTTGACCGCCGCGCTTCCGACGTCCGCCGAAAAGCCCTGGTCGCGAAAGACGGTGAAGCCTTCCTTCAGGCTCAGCTGGAACCAGTCGCGGCAGGTGACCCGGTTGCCGGACCAATTGTGGAAATATTCGTGAGCAACGACCCGAGCGATATTGTCGAAGTCGCCATCCGTCGCCGTCTCCTGGTCGGCGAGCACATAAGCCGAGTTAAAGACGTTGAGGCTCTTGTTCTCCATCGCCCCCATGTTGAAGTCGCTGACCGCGACGATGTTGAACTGGTCGAGGTCATATTCGCGGCCATAGACGTCCTCGTCCCACTTCATCGAAAGCTTAAGGCTGTCCATCGCGTGTTGCGTGCGCGGCAGGTCGGCTTCGCGGACCCAGATCGCGAGATCGACCTTGCGGCCGCTCATCGTCGTGAAGCTGTCGCGGTTGGCTTTCAGGTCGCCGGCAACCAACGCGAAAAGGTAGCAGGGCTTTAGGAACGGATCGTCCCATTCCGCCCAGTGGCGTCCGCCGCCGCTCTCGCCCGAGGCGACGCGGTTCCCGTTCGACAGGAGCACCGGAAAGCGGCTCGCGTCGCCTTCCATCCGCACGCGATAGCGCGACAGCACGTCAGGCCGGTCCGGGAAGAAGGTGATGCGGCGGAAGCCCTCTGCCTCGCACTGCGTGCAGAGCATGCCGCCCGACGCGTAGAGGCCCATCAGCTTGGTGTTCGCCGCGGGATGGATGTCGACCACCGTTTCGATCGTCGCGCGGTCACCGGCGACCTCGACGACCAGTTGTTCGCCTTCGAGGCGATGGTCGGCTGCCTCACCGTCGACAGTGACGGACACGAGCTGCAACTCGTCGCCGTCGAGGCGCAGCGGCTGGTCGTGATCGCCGTTCCTGACCACCTGGAGCGTGGCGCGCACGCGGGTACGGTCGGCGTCGAGCGCAAAGTCGAGGCTGATCTCCGGGACCAGCCAGTCCGGCGGCCGGTAATCCTCACGACGTATGGTCGTGTGGGTTGGCGAGGGCGGGGCTTCGGGCGCAACTTGCGCGTCGGGAATGGTGGTGCGGACGTCGAGCATGAATGGCAGGTAGGCGTGAAGCGAAGCCGCCTCAACCCGGCGGGAGCCGTTGCGCCGCAAAGCCGTTATGATCCGCGCATCCCAAAGGAGGAACGACTCATGAGCAGCCTCGACCAGATTCGCGAGCATATGGAGATCATCGGAGCAGACGGCGCGCACCTCGGCACCGTCGATCGGGTCGAAGGCGATCGCATCAAGATGATCCGCAACGACAGCGGCGTCGCTCATGGAGACCACCACCATTATGTTCCGGCCGGTCTCGTCGCGGAGGTCGAAGGAGAGCAGGTCCGCCTGAGCGCCAATGCCGACGTCGTCGCTGCCTTGTTCGAAGAGGAACCGGGCGGAGAGCCGATCGGCTGACGCGCCAAGGCACTTGATGCTTGCCTCCTGTTCGGCTGGAATGCCGGGCAGGGGGGAAAACCGATGCGCACATCAATGATCATGCTGGGCGCCGCCGTGGCGGTCCTTGCCGGCTGCGGCCAGCAGGCCGAAAGCCCGGACAGCAACACTGCTGCGAAGAAGACTGCGCCCAAGAAGGAGCGGCCGCCTTACTGCTTCTTCAAGGCCACCGAGATGAAGGACTGGAAGGCGAAGCGGGACAAGAGCGGCAATGTCGTCGTCTCCGCGACGCTTTACCGATCCGATCCAGCCTACAAGGCGCTGCTGTCGCCGGCGACGATCGCCGGTGCATCGGCTGAGATCCGGCCGACGATCACCGTCAACGATACGGGCTATGCGGCGCCCGGCAATTGGTGGGCCGTCAGCCAGACCATCCCCGGGAGCGCAGCAGTCACCAAGGTTACGGTCTTGTGTGGCGAGAAGACCACGAAGGAGCTGTCGGTACCGCGCCGGAAATAAGCGGCGGAATGTTGCCGAGCTTATTGAGAATAGGGGAAAAAGAGCGCACCTTTGCTGCATGGAGCGGCATGGACTGACAGAGTCGGGGGCGGGCAAGTGGACGCGGCCCGACGACTATCTCGAAGCACTTGCCCGCAAGCGCACCGCGCGGAAAGCGGCGTCGCCGCACGCCGGCCGAACGGAACCGGAAGCGCCGCAGCTGATGATGTCGACCGTGCCGTTCCTGGCGCTGATCGCCTTTCTCGGCGTGTTGACGATCGGAATCGTCATCGCCGCTTTCCCGGGATCGCAACCGCTGCCGCGCCCACCGCAAGTCGCCGCCAAGCAGGTCGGCGTCGCCGCGAAGGGATGGCTTCAGGAAGCCGAGAAGGACTTCCACAAGTAACCGCTGGTGGTGCCGTTCACCTGCCCGCAATCCGCAGCGAGGAAGGGGTGAGCCGATGATCGCCGTCGCGCTCCTGTTCCTGGCGCAGGCCGCTCAGGCGGCTCCTGAGCCCGCCGCAACGCCGCCGCGCGAGCCGCGCTGCGGCGTGCCGACCGGCGAGAATGCGATCGTCATCTGCGCCGAGCGGCCGGAGGGTTACCGCCTCAATCCTGACATCCTTGAAGCCAAGCGGCTCAAGAAGAGCCGGAACGCCGGCAGGCCACGTCCGAACAATCCAAGCTTGCGTCCGGATTGCGCAACGGTCGGTCCTGCGCCCTGCGTCATGGCTGGCCTCAACCTGATCGGCGCCGCGCTCACGGCCGTGCAGATGGCCAAGCGCGCCGCCGAAGGTAAAGAGGTCGGAAGCATGTTCGTCACCGACCCGCAGCTCAGCGAATACCAGCTTTACGAGATCGCCAAGGCGGAGCGCGAAGCGAAGGAGGCGGAGCAAGCGGCGGCGAAGGCAAAGGCAGCAGCGCAAGCAAAAGCCGCCGGCAAGTAACCCGTCGTCAACCGTCGGCGGTTATTGACCGCTCTCGTGAGCAAGTCGTTCAACAAGAAGACCGTCGAACTGGCCCAGCAGCCGTCGCGGATCCGGCGGGAGCCGCCGGTGCAGATCGTCCAGAAGGCGGTCCGCGCCTATCCGACCGAGCGTGAGGTGTGGACCGTGGTGATCGGCGTCATCCTGTTCGCCATCGCCATCTCGATCATCATGGTCGGCGTCAGCGACGCGACCGCGAACTAGCTACTTCCACAGCTGCATCGAGCGGATCGCGGCCGGCAGCTGCGGGTCCATGTCGGCGCGGCTGATCGTTCGCTGGACCAGACGCCACCCGCGGCGGACTCGTCCGCGGCGCCAGACATCGGCGACCCACATCGCGCCAGACACGTCCTTGCCGTCGAGCGTCGCCTTGAGCTCAAGCGGAGCGGCGAACAGTGCGACGGTGCCGAGGTCGCGGACGACGACATCGCCGAAGCTGTAGGCCGAGCAGTCGTAGCGCTTGCCCGCGGCTTCGAGGAAGCTCGGACGGTCGAGGATCGCCGGCGGCTTCGACCCGGTCAGCAGCAGGAAGTCCTTCGACGTCAGCGACTTCAAGGTCTTCAGGTCGCGGTTGACCCAGGCGCGCATCCAGCGGTGCTCGAGCGTTTCGATGGTGGCGGAAAGGTCGGCCATCGCCGCCGCCTAGCCCAGGCGGACACGCGAATCGAGGCTTAACGCGCGGCGTTGATCCAGAAGCTGTAGCCGAAGGCGACGAGCATCAGTGCGCCAAGCAGCGCGACGTAGCGGTAACGCTTGTTCATGGCCGTACGCCGTACGCGAGGCGGCGGTCCAGTCCATCACCTAGGTTAGACCGGCCAGCGTCCGCTTCTCGCTACCACAGCGGTCTGGCGGGCCTGTGCCGCTCGCGAACGACTTCGCCGGCGATGAGGTGCGCCTTGAGCTTGCGGGTCATGATGCCCGCGCCTTCGCTGCTCTTGCAGACGAGGCGGACGCCGCCGGAGGGCAGGCGCTCGATCGCCGAAATGCCGACCTGTTCGGCAAGGCATTTGGCAACGACCTGACCTTCATCGAGGTCGACGAGGAGGGCGCGGCTCATTTGGCATGTTCGTTCATGAAATTCCCTTTCGGCGGTGACAGGTCAGCGGCGCGTGCTGGCCGGATCGATGCGGCTGGCATCGACGTCGAACTGCTCTGCCACCACATTGAGCGCGGTTGTGCCCGCGGCGGTGCGGGCGCGCTTCGACAGGCGGCGGCAGGAAGCGGCCTGCTCGCGAAGTCCGTCAGCCGCCTCCTCGCGGCTCATCGGCGCCTTCATGCCGCTGCCAGCGTCAGCCTTGCCGACGCGGCACGGCGGTCGCGGCGGATCGTCTCGATGCGCGCGCAATAGCCGTGGGCTAGGGCGAGATGGGCGGAGCGCGACGGTTCGCAGGCGGCGCGCGCGGCCATCATCAGCGAACGGCCGCGGCGGTGATAAAGATAATTGAGGTCCACGTGCGGAGCTCCCGGTGCAGGTAAGCGGGAGCATGCCAGTCTCTCAGCCGCACAGGCTTACGATGGAAATCCGTGCGATTTGCCCTTGTAACACAGGTGGCCGCCGCGACCTAACGATCATCGCGCGCGAAGCACGATTTTCCTGCTTCACGAGCCGAGCCGCAACGGCGCACTGCCCAGCGAAACCTCAGTGATGACCGGCTTTTATCGTCGCAGCGGGCTGACGCTCGTGCCGGCGGACAAGCCGCTACGATTGCTAAACCTTGGCGTGCGACAAGACGCACCGGAAAAGCCTAGAACGGGGACGGAAAGCCGACATGCGAAGATGGTTGCTGCTGCCCATCGCAGCGCTCGTCAGCGGACCGATCGCGGCGCAGGAAGTTCCGCACGAGGGTCCGCCGCCGCCGATCGCGCCTCCCGAACCGCCGACGCCGCGCCCCAAGCCTTCGCCCGAACATCTGCGGCTGGGGCAGCAGCTTGCCGGCCTTATCGTCGACTCCGAGATTCACGAAGAGGTGATCCATACGCCGCCTCCCAAGCCGCACACCGGGCGCATCGTGGCTCGCCCGACTGCGCGGTGGAACGTCGCCTCGGCCGCGGCGGAAACCTATGCCGAACTTTATTCGATGGACGAGCTGAAGGCGATGATCGCCTTCTTCGAAAGCCCGGCCGGGCAGAAATATCTGAGCGCGCGGCGCGACGGCGTGGTAAGGGTCATGCACATCTTCCGCCAGCTGCCCTGGTACACGGACCTCTATCACGAAGCGTGCGGCGGGCAGGAATTCTGCCGATGGAAGCCCGGACAGTAGAGCTTTGTAGCGTCTATTCGGCCTTGCCGTGGGCGTAGCTGAGCACGCGGGACAGGCGCCATTTGCCGTCGGGGCCAAGGACCCAGACCATCGCGAACTTGGCGCGGCCGGCGAGCATTTCCTTCCCGTCGACGCCGTGGCGTTCGTAGACGAGGTGCTCGCCCACCTCCATGGCGCCCCAGCCAGGCACCGGATCGACGTGAAGCGAGCTGCGCACCAACTCGCGCCGGGTCCGCCATGCGGGGGGATCCTCGCGGTCGTGGCAGTTCTTGTTGAAGATGGCGACGAAGTCGTCGGCCTTGTGGACGTTGAACCCGCTCTTGTCGTGATAGAATTCGACATCGTCGGTCAGCCACTCGCGAAACCGCGGGATGTCGCAGCGGCCTTCAAAGAACAATTTGAAGAATTCGGCGTCGGCGGCGGCGATCTGCTGCTCCAGCTGCGCCTGCGGCGGAACGGTGACGGGAGCGGCAGCCGCCGCCGCGGCGGCGAGGATGGCGAGGAGTGTCATGCGTGTTAGTCGTATAATACAGTTGTGCGACGGTCAATCAGCGGTGCGGGCGGGGGATCGAGGCCGTTGCGAACGGCTGCACTGGGTCTTTTGCGGAGCCGTGCCAGCTTAGCGCTGGGGAACCGCTGGATGGAATCATCGTTGGCCGTGCCTAACAGGAGGAAGAATCATGAAACTCAAGGTCACCTATCTGGCCGCTGCGGCGCTCGTCACTGCGGCTGTTCCGGCCGTCGCCCAGGACACCGCGGATCCTGCAACCACGACCGTTCCGGCGGACGACAATGACGACGATGGCGGCAAGTGGGGCCTTTTGGGCCTGCTTGGCCTGGCCGGCCTGCTCGGCCTCAAGCGCCGCGATCGCGATGACCATCGCACCACTTCGACGACCGACCGCCGCTAAGTAAGCTGGACCGGTAGTTAGGGGCGGCCCGCCGTGGCCGCCCCTTTTTTGCGCCCTCGGCACGGCGGCCCTGCCGGCCGTTTCCGGATTGGCTCGCACTGCGGTATCCTTTCCCCGGCATCAGGGGGAGAGAGAAGATGTGGCTTGCACGAGCTTGGGTCTTCGGCGCGGCGATTGCGGCGGCGGCTTGTTCGCCGGCGGAGCAGCGGCACGAGGCCGCCGTCGATACCAAGGCCGAAGAAGCGAAGCTGATGCAGACCAGCCGCGACTGGTCCAAGCTTGCGGAGGCTGGAAAGGATGCGCAACGGGTCGCGGCCTATTGGGCGGACGATGCGGTGCTGATGCAGCAGGGCATGCCGACGCTGCGCGGGCAGGCCGCCGCGCGGGACATGGCCGAGCAGATGATCAAGATCCCCGGGTTCAAGATCAGCTGGGAGCCGATCGAGGCGCATGTCGCTGCGTCGGGCGACATGGGATATATCATCGAACGTAGCCGGGTGACGGAGCCGGACGCCAGTGGAAAGCCGGTCACGCACGAAATGCGGGCGCTGACCGTGTGGAAGAAGGACGCCAGCGGAAATTGGCGCAACGCCGCCGACATGTCGAACGCCGAGGTGAAGGGCTAATGTGCTAGCGGCCCGGCCGGTCAGGAAGGGAGTCGAAATTCGCGCATCCGCGACCGGCAGGAGCCTGCAAGCAGCCGCGCTGACGTTGATGCTGGCGGTGCTGGCGAACTGCGGCGCGCCGACGCGGCCGCCGCCGCCGCGGGCGACCTTCGCAGGGCTACCGATCAGCGGCAGCATCGAGGACGCGAAGCGGGCGGGCTTCACCAATTGCCTGCCCGACGAGCGGACCATGCGATGCCGCAGGAACGGAGTCACGCTGTTCGGCTTCGGCCCGTTCAATGCGGCGGTCGATCTCAACGGCCGCAACGGCGGCGGCGGGTTCGACCAGCTGACGATGTGGCATGACGCCAACCAGGACGCCTTCATCCCGCTGGGCACCGCGCTGGAACGGCAAGGCTGGACGATGTGCATGACGGGCGACGGAAACAAGGGCGACCAGGTGATCTACACCCGCCATGGCACCGACGTCAGGATCATGATGGACCTTAGCTATTGGGGGAAGCGGCGGCTGCGCCTGGTGCCGCCGTGGAACAAGCAGGACCGGGGCTGTTGAGAATTGGGGCGGAGCCGTGCGGCCCCGCCCCTTCATGCGCCTAGCGGTTGTCGAGCTGGGCGCGGACCGCTTCGAGGCCGCGGCGATTGGGAACCCCACAAAGTGGTACTTTGTGTGGGCCCCGGAGCGCACTGCCGCGGTCAGCGGTTGTCGAGTTGACTTCGCACAGCCTCAAGGCCGCGGCGGCTGATGCGGTAGGGGGCTCCGCCGGAGCTCGCGATCAGTTGGCGCTGCTTCAGCCGCTTGAACACGGGGAGCCGGCAATCGCCGAGCCGCCAGCCTTCGCGGGTGAAGCAGTCGACTTGCGTGATCTTGCCCGTCGACGGGCAGCGCCGGTGGACGATGCGTCCGCCCTGCGCCAGCGCGTGCAGCACGCGCTGTTCATGCTTCGAGATGTTCACTGGATGTCACCGTTCTGATGAATTCAGACGGCGTGGGGAGAGCGGCGGGCTTGGTCAGCCAGGCCGCATCGGCCACACGCGCGAACGGACAACACTGGCGCCGGAAGCCGGCGTCAGGTCCGTGTCAGCGTGCGGCAATCCCGGACATGAACCACTCCAAAGGTGTGCGGAGCGGGCGTTTAGGTGGGGGTGGGGTGGGCGTCAAGGCAGCAGAAGCAGGACTTTCAAGCTGCAATTTTCCTTAGCGTTCTAGCAAGGTAGGGGTCCAAGCAGCCGTAGCTCGCCGCACATCCTAGAAAGAAGTCGTCGGGGGAATGCATGATCCTTGCAGCCTCTCCCGCCCATCGCTGAGCCAGCGGCAGAAGGTAAGTCTTGCCCGATATCACTTGGCAGAGATCCGAATTGGCTACCCGTTTCTGAATAGTCCGCGCTCTGCTGATTATGGGCGCCCCCTTCGCCTTTATTTCTTGTTTGACCTTTGCGGCTTGGGCTCGCACACGGGCACTATCTGGAACCGTGACCCCACCTCGTTTCTGGGCCATTGACAGTACTCCGATGCTGGAGGTCTTCGCCTCACCATCAACTTCATGATGAATCGCATAGGCGAGGCTCAGCCAACGCAAAGTTGGTCCCCAAGTGCCTCCAAAGAAGGATTGGTATGATCGCGAGAGCGCGAGCAAATCTTTGTTGGGCCTATCTCCCGTTCTTCTGACTTGTGCACTGAAAGGTTTGCGAGATCGAACTCTTGAGGAATGACGGCCAAGACTTTGGTGATGTTCTCGATAATTGGCTCAACCCTTGAGCGGACAGCTTCAGCGCTTATCCCTTCAACGCGCGGAAAGCGGCGGAGCGCCTTTTGCGCCTTAGTCGGAAGAGCTCGTTCTTGCGCAGTTGGAACTTGGATCGACCCGAAACCCGAGTGCGTCGGAAGTGAGATCAGTGATAGCAAAAGATCTCTTAGGAACTCGCTTCTAAAAACACCTGTCCGGTTTTGAACGAGCGCATATCTATCTTCGGCGAGGCCGATGGCTTGCGAAAGGCTTGCCCCCAATACCGAACCGAAAACATTCCGCTTCCGACGCCGAGCGAATGATCTCGCTGCGTACCGACTGTCAGTGGCAGAGTCGGTCCGATACTGCCGGTCCAGACCCAAGTACATTGGCGTTGGAACAGTAGACAAAAAGGAGAAAACTGGATGACTTCCAAGTTGCACACGCAAGCTCGTGTAATATGACGAACGCGCTTCGCGCGACTCAGAACTAAACAGGTCCTCTTCGTACTTTACGTATTCAAATGGTTCTTTCACCCCGGAGCAGGATATAGAAACGACACCTTGATCGCTTTTCTGTGCTTTTACAAAACACTTTTTCGATCCCAGTTCGAAGTCGATTCGAATAGTCAAGAATGGTATATGCGCGAGAACTTGCAGATCTGGGGCAAGCAACGCGACGAGGGTCGCCAGTAGAGAAGTCTTACCAGTTCCGTTCACGCCTGTGATGAACGTGAGGTCGCCATTGAGTCTGACGTCGACTTGACGAGAGTGGTTGAGCCCGGCCGCCTGGTACCTCAAGAGCTTCATTAACTGTCTTCCTACTCCGCCCCCTCCGAACATTCCGGCGGCGCTGTGCGCCGCCGGAGCGTTTAAGTCCGCTCCGCCCTTATGGCGACTCGCCCAACGACCGTCATTCCGCCGCCACCCCAGCCGCCTCGAACATGTCCGGCCCGTCCGCCTTCGCGGCCGCCGCGCCATCGTTCGCCGCAGCCTCGGCCTTCGCCTTCTGCCTGCGGTCGAAATTGTCCCAAACGCTGTTCCAGTCGCCTCTTGTCGCGCCCTTTGAATATTCCGTCGCGCGGGTTTCGAAGAAGTTGGCGTGCTCGACGCCGTTGAGGAGCGGCGCGAGCCAGGGGAGCGGGTGCTCGTCGACCATGTAGACCGGCGCGAAGCCGAGCTGGCCCAGGCGCCAGTCCGCGATGTAGCGGATGTACTTCTTGATCTCCTTGGGTGTCATGCCGTTGACCGGACCCTGCTCGAACGCGAGGTCGATGAACGCATCTTCAAGCCGCACCGTCTTCTGGCAGACGTCGATGATGTCTTCCTTGACCGACTTGGTCAGGCAGTCGCGTTCCTTCACGAAGGTGTGGAACAGCTTGATGATGCCTTCGCAGTGAAGGCTTTCGTCGCGCACCGACCAGCTGACGATCTGGCCCATGCCCTTCATCTTGTTGAAGCGCGGGAAGTTCATCAGCATCGCGAAGCTGGCGAACAGCTGCAGCCCCTCGGTGAAGCCGCCGAACATGGCGAGCGTCTTGGCGATGTCCTCGTCCGTATCGACGCCGAAG
The DNA here is from genome assembly GCA_036563485.1 of Sphingomicrobium sp. NCBI lineage: Bacteria > Pseudomonadati > Pseudomonadota > Alphaproteobacteria > Sphingomonadales > Sphingomicrobiaceae > Sphingomicrobium > Sphingomicrobium sp. The sequence continues at coordinate 1,448,379 of DATCMI010000001.1, forward strand.
GTGCTGAGGTAATCGTGCTTATCCTTCATCTCCTTGTACTGCATGAACATGCTGTACTCGGACTCCGGCATGCCGATCGTGTCGAGCAGGTGGGAGTAAGCGGCGATGTGGACCGTTTCCATGTTGCTGAACGCGGTCAGCATCATCTTGATCTCGGTCGGCTTGAACACGCGGCCGTATTTGTCGTGGTAGCAATCCTGCACCTCGACGTCGGCCTGGGTGAAGAAGCGGAAGATCTGCGTCAGAAGGCTGCGCTCGCTCTCGTCGAGCTTCTGCGCCCAGTCGCGGCAATCCTCGCCCAGCGGCACTTCCTCCGGCATCCAGTGGATCTGCTGCTGACGCTTCCAATATTCGAACGCCCACGGATATTCGAAGGGCTTGTAGGTCTTGGAGGCTTGGAGGAGGGGCATGGGACTTACTCCTGGAAAAGCAGTGCGGCGGCGACGGCGCCGATAGCGGGGACGATGCCGACGACGGCGGCGATCAGCGAAATGGTGCGGTAGCGCTGGTTGGTGCGGCGGCGCAGCGACCAGACGAAGAGATAGGCACTGGCGGACAGAGCAGCGACAAGGGCGATGAGGTCGCGCCAGTTGCCGAAGGAGAAGCTGACGATCTGGTCGAACACGACGAAGGCGCCGACCACAGTCGCCATCACCGCTACCGCGCCGCCGACGCGGAGCCAGCGGTTGCGCGTCTTGCTGACGACGACACGCCAGCCGAGCACGGCCGCCGGGACCATGAACATGGCGAGGAAGAAGAGGCCGAAGAACATCTAGCGCGCGCCTTCGCCAGTGGCGTTGAGGTCGAGCGGCGCGGTCGCCTTGTAAGCGACCGAGAAGCCGGCGAGGACCAGGCCGAAGGCGGTCGCCATCATGCCGCCGATCAGCATCGCCGCATAACGCGGGCGCTGCTCGCGCCGGTGGCGGAGCGCGATCGCGAGCGCGGTGAGACCGCCGATCATGAAGATGGCGCCGATGACGACGAACAGGCTCATGAGCCGCTCCCGCCGAAAGCTTCGACCTCCGACGCGCTCGGCCGGTAGTGCATCAGGCCGAGCCCGTGGACGGCGAGCAGCGCCGCAGCGACGAACAGCAGGACGGCGCTCTGGCTGCCGTAGCGCTCCTCGCCCGAGCGGCGGCGGTACAGCCACACGCCCGCGGCAAAGAGGGCCGCGGCGGCCAAAAGCTCGAGGCCCTGCGCCAGAGTCACCGAAGCGCCGCCGTGCCGGCGACCACCGCGGTGACGACGAGGCCGATGAGGTCGATCGCGATCAGCCCGGCAACGACGCCGCCGGCGATCATCCCGGCCTTACCGGCCTTGGTCTTGGGCCGAAGCCGCTTGGGAAGGATCATTGGCACGCGAGGCACTCGTCATAGTCGGTGGTGCTGGCGAGCTGGATTTCCTTAAGGTCCGGCGTGTTGTCCGCCTCGACGCCGCCCGCGAAACCGGCGCGCTGCACCGACTTGGAGCGGAGGTAATAGAGCGACTTGATGCCGAGCTCCCAGGCGCGGAAGTGGAGCATCATCAGGTCCCACTTGTCGACGTCGGCCGGGATGAACAGGTTCAGCGACTGGGCCTGGTCGATGTAGGGCGTGCGGTCGGCGGCAAGCTCGATCAGCCAGCGCTGGTCGATCTCGAAGCTGGTCTTGAACACGTCCTTTTCTTCCTGGGTCAGGAAGTCGAGGTGCTGAACGCTGCCGCCCTGCTCGAGGATCGAATTCCAGACGTTGGCGCTGTCCTTCGATTTCTCCTGAAGCATCTTCTCGAGATAGGGGTTCTTGATCGAGAAGCTGCCCGACAAGGTCTTGTGGGTGTAGATGTTGGCGGGGATCGGCTCGATGCAGGCCGAGGTGCCGCCGCAGATGATGCTGATCGACGCAGTCGGCGCGATCGCCATCTTGCACGAAAAGCGCTCCATCACGCCCATGTCGGCGGCGTCCGGGCAGGCGCCGCGCTCCTGCGCGAGCATCATCGACGCTTCGTCGACCTGCGCGCGGATATGCTTGAAGATCTTGAGGTTCCACGACTTGGCCATGGCGCCTTCGAACGGGATGTTGCGTGCCTGCAGGAAGGAGTGGAAGCCCATGACGCCGAGGCCGACCGAACGCTCGCGCTCGGCGCTGTACTTGGCACGCGCCATCTCGTCCGGCGCGCGGGCGATATAGTCGCTGAGCACATTGTCGAGGAAGCGCATCACGTCCTCGATGAACTGCTTGTCGCCCTTCCACTCGTCCCAGGTTTCGAGGTTGAGCGACGAGAGGCAGCACACCGCGGTGCGGTCGGCGCCCAAATGGTCCTTGCCGGTCGGAAGCGTGATTTCCGAGCAGAGGTTGGAGGTCGAGACCTTGAGGCCCAGGTCGCGGTGGTGCTTGGGCATCGACCGGTTCACCTGGTCGATGAAGATGATGTACGGCTCGCCGGTCGCGAGGCGGGTCTCGACCAGCTTCTGGAACAGCGAGCGCGCATCGACCTTGCCGCGTTCCGACTGGTCGCGCGGCGAGCGCAAGGTGAACTCGGCGCCTTCGCGCACGGCTTCCATGAACTCGTCGGTGACGAGCACGCCGTGGTGGAGGTTCAGCGCCTTGCGGTTGAAGTCGCCCGACGGTTTGCGGATCTCGAGGAACTCCTCGATTTCCGGGTGCGAAATGTCGAGGTAGCAGGCGGCCGAACCGCGGCGCAGCGAGCCTTGCGAAATCGCCAGCGTCAGGCTGTCCATCACCCGGACGAACGGGATGATGCCGCTGGTCTTGCCGTTGAGACCCACCGGCTCACCGATCCCGCGGACATTGCCCCAATAAGTGCCGATGCCGCCGCCCTTCGACGCGAGCCAGACATTCTCGTTCCAGGTGCCGACGATCCCGTCGAGGCTGTCGGAGACGCTGTTGAGATAGCAGCTGATCGGAAGGCCGCGGCCGGTCCCGCCGTTCGACAGGACCGGCGTCGCCGGCATGAACCACAGGCGCGAGATATAGTCGTAGACGCGCTGCGCGTGGTCGGCGTCGTCGGAATAAGCGGCGGCGACGCGGGCGAACAAATCCTGATAGCTTTCGCCCGGAAGCAGATAGCGGTCGCGCAGCGTGTCCTTGCCGAACTCGGTCAGGAGCGCGTCGCGGCTGGCGTCGGTCTTGACCGCGAAACGCGGGGCGTGGACGGCCTTGCTGCCGGTGCCGGTGGTGGCGACGTCGTCAGCCGGAACTTCGCTGCTGCTCGAAAAATCCATTGCGCTTCCCCGTCCATCATCGGCCCCAGCGATATTGCTCAAGGGAGCCGTTTGTTCTGCAATTGTTCGACTCGGAGCCATGACGGCATTCCTAGCCTCTTTTCGCACGCGACGGGGCTTTTTCACTCCCGCCCCCTGTGGAAACCGGGGACGAGCGCGCCCGTCACCGGAATATAGGTGTTCCGGCGTCGAACACCAGTAGTTGAGTGTTCCCCCCTCTCGTACTACTAGCTATTGTGCCTCAATCAGCGTGAGACGCAAGCGGGTAAATGCACCGTCAACACAAAATGCTGTGGATTTGGTGCAGTGCGGCACGAGTCTCGCAGCTCCCCGGGGTGACAGCCCTCGGCAAGGAGACTAGCGCGCAGCCATGTCCCGCTTGAGGTCAGCGCCGCTTGTTCTTCGCAGCGTCCTGGCGCTTGCCTGCGCGCTGCTGATCGCGGTGCGGTTGCTGAGCCCGATGGGGTTCATGCCGGCGTTCGAGCGTGGATCCGTCAGCATCGTCGCGTGCCCGGATTATGGTCCGGCGCCGGCGAGCGGGCACGATCATGGTGACAGCAAGAGCACGCATCAGCACTGCCCTTATGCCGCTGCGTCGGGGCTCGACGCGGTTAATGTCGGTGCGGCGCTTGTCGTGGCGCTGCTGCTGTTCGGCGCCGCGCTGGTGCAGGGGCGCGCCTTCGCCTTCCTGGAGCGCCACAAGCGCCGCGAGCGGCCTCCGTCGCAGGGGCCGCCGATCCTCGCCTGAGCCTTTCACTTTCCAGTTCAGTTCTTTTCGAGGATTTCATCACATGAAGATTGCAATTCACGCGCCGCTCGGCGCGCTGCTGGCCTGTTGGTCGGCAGCCGCGGCGGCCGACCATCCAGTTGCCGGCGCCTTCGGTTCGGGCGGCGGGATCATCGTCTTCGGTCCCGACACGCTCGAGCGCGGGCGTTGGGCCGCCGGGCTGCGGCTGTCGTTCACCAAGCCGAACCAGCGCAGCGACGAGGAGCTCGAAGCGCTCGCGGGTGCTCACGTCCATGCGCACGACAGCCGCTATAACCTGCTCACGTCGCTTGGCCTGGCCTACGGCCTGACCGACCGGCTGATGCTGTCGGCGGAGCTGCCCTATGTGCGGCACGCAGGGCTGCGCGCCGGCGAGCACAGCCATTCGGGCGGCGCGGCGCACAATGAGGTTGTCTCGCTCGGCTCGGTCAATGGCGTGGGCGACTTGCGGCTGATGGCCAAGTACCGGCTGACTGGGGCGGGGCCGGTCAGTGCGGCGCTGATCGCCGGGGTCCAGGTGCCGACCGGAAGTACGCACCGGCGGGGCAATAATGGCGAGCGGCTTGAAACCGAGCACCAGCCGGGCTCAGGCAGCGTCGATCCGATCATCGGGGCGTCGGCGTCGGCGCCGGTCGGGTCGCTTCGGCTGAGCGGGAGCGCGCTCTATCATTTCGCGCGCAAAGGCGCGCAGCAGACGCGGCTCGGCGACCGGTTCCAGGCGGGTGTCGCCTTGTCGAAAAGGTTCGGTGACGTCGCGGAAGAGCCCCACCATCACGATGGCGACGTCGCGCCGCACAGCCATGCCGCGCCCGCGCCGCGGACCACCTGGGACGCCATGGTCGAGGTCGCGGGGGAGTGGGAAGGACGGCAGCGGATCGGCGGCGAGATCGAGCCCGACAGCGGCGGCAAGTCACTGTGGGTGGCGCCGGGGCTGCGCTTCAACGCGGCGTCGGGCTGGTCGGCCGGCGTCAGTGTCGGCGTCCCGGTTTGGCAGCGCATCCGCGAGTCGCACCCGGAGAACAGCTATCGCGTCATTCTGTCGCTCGCGCGCGGGTTCTGATATAAAAAGGGCGCCTGCGGAGATGTCTCGCAGGCGCCCCTTCGACAGGCTCAGGACAGGCCCTTCGACAGGCTCTGGGCGAGCGCCGGCTAGTCTACTCCTAGCTCCTTCAGCAGGTGCTGCTGGTTGTAGGCGTGGCGCAGGGCAGCGGTAACGGCGGTGGCGGTGACCAGCACGCTGCGGTTGACGTCGGGATCGTAGCCGAAGGCGTTGCGCTGAGTCAGCACGGTGGAGTCGAAATTGGCCCCAATGATCTCGCCATTGGCGTTGATCGCGGGCGAGCCCGACGAGCCGCCGATCGTGTCGGTCGACGCGGCGACGTCGAGGATCGTCGCCGGCGGGATCTTGCCCTTGGCTGCGGCGAGGCGTGGCGGAAGGTCGAACGGCGGAGCGCCGCTTGCGCGGTCCCACAGGCCCGCGAAATTGGTCGAATAAGGAACGGTGCGCCCGTTGTAGGTCCAGCCCTTGAGGCGGCCGTAGGTCAGGCGCAGCGTGCCGGTGGCGTCTGGATAGAGGCTCGTGCCATAGACGGCGAAGCGGCCGCGGGCGAGGCGCTCGCTGGCCTTGTCGGTGACCGACTGCACCTTGGCTTCATATTCGGTGCGCGTAGCGCGCGCGACCGGCTCGAACGTGCGGACAAAGCGGATCAGCGGGTCGTTGGACGCGTCGACCGCCTCCAAGCCGCCGGCCCATAGGGCCTTGCGAAAGGCCGGATCGCCGAGCTTGGTGCCGTGGGCGAGACGCTTGGCGAGCGCTTCGGGCGATTCCTTCCCGAGCACGGCGCGGACGCGCGGGTCGTCGACGGTCAGGATCTCGCGCAGCTTCGACAGCCACCAGGCGAGCTGGACTTCGTCGACATTGGGATAGACCGGGCGGTCGGCGCCGAGGGCGTTTTCGATCCCCGGCAGGCGGGCCTCGCCGAATTCGGGCAGCCGCTCGGCATTGGGCTTGGCGCGTTCGAGGGCGCCGCGGACCAGCAATCCGGCATAGTTGAACAATTGCGAGCCGCCGCCGCTGCGCGCTTCGAGCAGGAAATAGCCCGGGTAGAGCGCGCGCATGGTCGGCTGGATGGCGGCGAGGTCCGCCCACGGGTCGCCGATCTCGGCGGCGAGCTTCGGGTCGGCGGCGACGCGGCGTCGGAAGTCCTGCTCGGCGCGGGTGCGCTCGGCCATGAACTTCGCGTCGATCAACGCTTGCTGGCGGCCGTAACCGCGCTTGTAGCTGTTCTCGAGACCATAGAGCGGCCCCTGCGCCTGGAAGGCGTTGGCTTTGCTCTGCTCGCTAAACTGCAGGAGGCGGCCGCGAAGCTCGCTCATCAGCAGCTGGTCGAGCGGCAGGGTGACGTCGGCGACGGTGCGCAGCTGGTCCTGAGTCATCAGCCGCAGCGTCGCGCCGGGGCTTCCCGACAGGAACACCGGCTGGTTCTCCTGCGGCGGCGCGGCGTTCCACTTCAGATAATTGGGCGTCGCGGCGGGCTTGCCGTCTTCATAGGCGCGAAGGAAGGCGCCATCGATGGCGAAACGCGGGAAGCTGAAATTGTCGAGGTCTCCGCCGAACGCGGACGCGCGATGTTCCGGCGCGAAGACCAGGCGGACATCGGTGTAGCGGCGATAGTCATAAAGCTTGAACTGGCCGCCGCGGTAGAGGGTCACGACTTGGCAGCGACGCTTGGGATCCGAGCCGCAGGCTTCGGCCTCGATCTTCGAGGCCTCGGCGGCGCGGGCCTTGGTGAAGGCTTCGCCTTCGAGGCCGCGGCCGGCCGCCTGCATGCGCGCGGTGACGTCGGTGATGTTGGTCAGAACTTCGGCGGTCGTGCCGGGACATTTGGCTTCGCCGGCGCGGCTGGCGGGGGTGAAGCCGGTCTCGGTATAGTTGCGCTTGGGCGTCGAAATGTCCTCGACGCAGCCCGAGGCGACATGTTCGTTGGTGAAGATCAGGCCTTCGGGCGAGACCAGCCCGCCCGATGCGCCGCCGATGCGGACCGAGGCGAGGCGGACGCGGTCGAGCCACGCCTGGTCGATGTTAGTGCCGAGCGCCTGGTTGGCGCGGGCGATTGGGAAATTGTCGAAGGTCCACATGCCTTCTTCGGCGGACGCCGCGGCGGGAACGAAGGCGAGGACGGCGCAACTTACACAAAGGCGGCTCAGGCGCATGACGACTCCGGCTGATGGTTCGTGAAAAGGGATAGCGGGGAGGGGAGCGGCGAACAAATGGCGAGCGGCTAGTCGCGATAGGCGGGGAGCGACCAGCCGCGCTGGATTGCGGCGCCGCGAAGGATGAAGCCGGCGGCGGATGCGAGAAGGGCCGCGCCCCAGCCGACGAAGCCGAACAAAGCGAAGCCGACGAAGATGCCGGACGCGAGCGCGGCGGCGGTGACGTAAAGTTCGGGGCGCATCAGGATCGACGGCTCGCCGGCGAGGACGTCGCGGATGATGCCGCCGACGCAGGCGGTCAGCACGCCCATCGCGAATGCCGGGACGGGGGCAACGCCGAAGGCGAGCGCCTTGGCGGCGCCATAGGTCGCGTACGCCGCCATGCCGGCGGCGTCGAACCACAGGAGCGCACCGCCCGGGATCCAGCGGCGGCCGACCGCCCAGACGAGCAGCGCCGCGGCAATGCAGATGAGCAAGGTCGCGTTGGTGTGGACCCAGAAGACGGGCGCGCGGATCAGCAGGTCGCGCAACGTGCCGCCGCCGACTCCCGTGACCACCGCGAAGAAGAAGAAGGTGACGAGGGTCTGGCGCTTTTCGGCAGCGAGCAGGGCGCCCGAAACGGCGAACACGGCAATGCCGAAATAGTCGAGCAGGACGAGCGGGGAGGGGATGGCTGCCGAGTCCACGGAACCGTCATTGCGAGGTGCGGCGCGACGAAGCAATCCGCCTGCGCGATGGATCGCTTCCCCCGGCTCGTTGGCCGGGGTCGCAATGACGCGTAAGGGGAAGGGATGACCGACACGAAAAGCGCAAGCGCGATCCCGACGCTGGAAGACTGGCAGCATTGGACGCTGGTGATGGGCCGCGCGCAGCAGATGCTGATGGAATATTGGGCGAACAGCGCGAACAAGGACCAGCCATTCCCCGCATGGGACCCGAGCGCATTCGGGTTCGGGACCACGCCGGCCGCGGGCGATCCGATGGCGCTCATGAATGCAGGCGCGCAGGCCTGGGCCAAGGGGCTCGAAAGCTGGGGCAAGATGCTCGGCGGCGTGCCGGTCGGCGGCGCTGACGAGCCGGACCGCAAGGACCGCCGGTTCGCGGCGCCGGAGTGGCGCGACAACCCGGTCTTCGACATGATCCGCAAGACCTATTTGCAGATCTCCGACCAGCTGCTCGGAACGGTCGAGAAGATCGACGGGCTGGACGCGGCCGCCCAAGAGAAATTGCGGTTCGCCACGCGCAGCTTCGTCGATGCGATGAGCCCGTCCAACTTCGCCCTGACCAACCCGCAAGTGCTCAAACGGACGCTGGAGACGCGCGGCGAGAATTTGCTGAAGGGCCTCGCCAACATGCTCAAGGACATTGCGTCGGGGCAGCTGACGCAAACCAAGCAAGGCGTGTTCGAGGTCGGGCGGAATATCGCGACGACGCCGGGCAAGGTCGTCAAGCAGACGCCGCTTTATCAGCTGATCCAGTACACGCCGACGACCGACAAGGTGATGAAGACGCCGGTCGTGATCTTCCCGCCGTGGATCAACCGCTTCTACATCCTCGACCTCGCGCCGGAGAAAAGCTTCGTGAAGTGGTGCGTTGAAAACGGCGTCACTTTGTTCATGGTGAGCTGGAAGTCGGCCGACGAGAGCATCGCCGACACGACGCTCGACGATTATGTGCTCAAAGGTCAGGTCGATGCGATCGAGACGGTGCGCGACCTTCTGGGGGTCGGACAAGTCCACACCATCGGCTATTGCGTTGCGGGCACCACGCTGGCGGCGACGCTCGCTTATCTCGAGAGCAAAGGTGAGGCGGACAAGGTCAAGTCGGCGACCTTCCTGACGGCGCAAGTGGACTTCAGCGAAGCCGGCGACCTCAAGCTTTTTACCGGGCCGGAGACGATGGGCCTGCTCGAGCAGCTGACGGCGGAAAAGGGCTATCTCGACGGCCGCTACATGGCGGCGACTTTCAACCTGCTCCGCGGCCGTGACCTGATCTGGAACTATGTCGTCAACAATTACCTGCTCGGCGACGAGCCGGCGCCGTTCGACCTGCTCTACTGGAACTCGGATACGACCAACCTGCCGGCCGGCTGGCACCGCGCCTACCTTGAGGACCTCTACAAGGGGAACAAGCTGGCGGAATGCGGTGCGATCAAGGTCAAGGGAACGCCGGTCGACATCAGGCGCGTGAAGACGCCTTCTTATGTGCAGGCCGGGCGCGAAGATCATATCGCGCCGCCGCAGAGCGTGTGGAAGATCATGGACCATTTCCAGGGCGAGAAGAGGTTCGTGCTGGCCGGGTCCGGGCATATCGCGGGCGTCGTCAATCCGCCGGCAGCGCAGAAGTACCAATATTGGGTCAACGACCAGCCGTGCGGGACGCTCGACAGCTTCGTCGAAGGCGCGACCGAGCATAAGGGCAGCTGGTGGCCCGATTGGCTGGCGTGGCTGAAGAAACAGGATGGCGCGACAGTGAAGGCCGACGGCGCCCGGGTGCCCGGCGCGGGCAAGCTCAAGGCGATCGAGGATGCGCCGGGGAGCTATGTCAAATCGCGCTGACGGCGTGACGCTGCGCACCGCGCGGCTCGACGAGCGCGAACAGCTGGAGGACCTGCAGCGGCGCGCATCCCTCGCGCTGCCGGACTATCGCGAGCAATTGCTCGCTCATCCGGACGCCATCGACCTGCCCGAGGATCAGATTGCGAAGGGGCAGGTGATCGTCGCCGAACTCGGCGGCCGCGTCGCGGGCTTTGCGGCCGTGGTGGACGGCGAGCTTGACGGGCTGTTCGTCGAGCCGGAGTTTTGGAAGCGCGGCATTGGCCGATTGTTGGTCGACGCGGCAACACACGACGCGCGGCGCAAAGGGCTGGCGCTCAGCGTAGTCGCAAACCCGAGCTCTCGCACATTCTACGAACGCTGCGGCTTCAGCCTGGAAGGCGAAGAGCAGACGCGGTTCGGACCGGCGCTGCGGATGACGCGCTAGGACTCAGCACTTTTCATATTTCCAGTTCCGCCGCTTGCCTTCGCTTAGCCATTCGACGGCGGTGGCGATGCGCTTGGCTCTCGTGGCGTCCTGCTTCGCCTCCGCGATCCATTCGAGATATTCGCGGCGGCAGGACGGCGGGAAGGCATCGAAGGTCGCTTTCGCTTGGGGAGCGTCGGCGAGCGCGGCGGCGAATTGCGAGTGCATCTCTGGTGCCGGCTTGGCAGCCTTCGGCTTGCGCGGCGCCGGGGCGGACTTCGCGAGGTCCGCGGCTTCGCGGATCAGCTGGTCGAGATCGGCATCGGGCGGCAGGTCGTCGAGGGATTTGAGCTTGCCGAACTGGCCCATGGCGCCGGGCTTTGCAGCGCCATCGCCAATCTCCTGCCCGCGCCAGAAGTTGAGCGCGGCATGGGCTTTGAACGCGGCTGTCATGACGACGATCTTTCCGCCAAAGGTGTAGGCGGGCATGCCCCACTTCACCGTCTCTTCGGCGTCAGGAAGCGCGGCGTGCACGCGCGCCCGAACCTTCTCGAGGATCGGCTGGGCGAACGGCTGCGCCTTGGCGATATAGGCGTCGATGCGCGGGTCGGTGGCCATGCTCGCCTTCTACCATCATCCGCGCTGCGACGCGCGCTTGGTCTTGAGGGTCGGGGCGGCGCTTGCCGGATCGTCCGGCCAAGGGTGCTTGGGATAGCGGCCGCGCATGTCCTTGGCGACCTCGCGCCAGCTTCCCGCCCAGAAGCGGGGCAGGTCCTTGGTGGTCTGGATCGGCCGGCCGGCGGGCGAGGTGATGGCGAGCGTCAGGGGGACGGCGCCATTGGCCAGCATCGGGTGCTGGGCGAGGCCGAACAACGCCTGGGCGCGGACTTCCACAATCGGGCCGCCGGGCGCGGCGTAATCGATTACGTGGCGACTTCCGGCGGGGCTGGCGAATTCGGCGGGTGCGAGGCGGTCGAGCTTTCGTGCGGCGTCGTAGCCGAGCAGGGTTTCGAGCGCGGAGGCGAGCGCGTGCGGCGGGATGTCTGACAGGCGGCGCTTGCCGGTGAGGAGCGGGGCCAGCCATTCGTCGGCGCGGTCGAGCAGCGTTTCCTCGTCGAGCGCCGGGATGCTGTCGTCGAAGCGGTGCGCGAAGGCGGCGCGGTGGCGGAGCTGGGTCGCGCGTTCGTCCCATGGCAGCAGGTGTAGCCCATGGTCGCGGAGGCCTTCGAGGAGGGCAGCGGCAATTGCTTCGAGATCAGGCTCTGGGTCGGGTCCCGACGACAGGCGGATTGCGCCAAGGCGGCGGCTGCGCGTCGGGGTGACCGAGCCGGTCGCAGGGTCGAAGTCGCCGTCCTGGCGGATCTCGATCCGGTCGGCGAAGAGGTCGAGCACGTCTTTCTCGTCGATCGCCGCGGCGGAGAGGATGCGGGCACCCGATGCGGCACCTGCTACTTCGCCGACAGCGAGCCACTGGCTGCTTGCCAGCGGGGAGGCGGGGTCGAGGCGAAAGCCGCGGCCGCCCACTGACTGCCAGCTTTCGCCCGAGGCGTCGCGACGGCGGGAGACGCGATCGGGGAAAGCGAGCGCGAGAGCTGCGGCGATATATTCTCCCCCTCCCGCTGGGCGGGAGGGGGTCGGGGGGAGGGAGTGTCTGTCGCGCTGAACAGGCCCTCCCCCAGCCCCCCCCGCAAGCGAGAGGGGAGTCCTGTGCAGCCAATTGGCCGCCATCTTTCTGGCCGCCTCGGCACGGGGCGAGTGGTCGTTCTGCCAACGGCGCCAACGCAGTTCGAGGTCCGGGTCGTTGCCGCCGAGGCCCCGCTCGGTGAGCAATGCGGCGACGTCCGCGGCGGCGGCGCCAATGCCGAGCGCGCTCGCATCCATGAGCATGTGGGCGAGGCGCGGCTCTAGCGGCAGCGCGGCAATGGCGCGGCCGTGGTCGGTGATGCGGCCGTCTTCGTCGATGGCGCCGAGGGTCGTCAGGCGCTTGCGCGCTTCGTCGAGCGCGGCGGCCGGCGGCGGGTCTATGAAGGGCAGGCGGCGCGGGTCGGCTTCCCCCCACAAAAGGGAGCTGAGAAGGAGCGCAGAGAGGTCGGCTTCAAGGATTTCGGGCGGGTCGTGGGCCGGCATCGAAGCGGTTGCGGCTTCTTCCCACAGCCGGATGGCGACGCCGGGCGCCTGACGCGCCGAGCGGCCCGCGCGCTGGGTGGCGGCGGCGCGACTTGCCCGTTCGGTGACGAGGCGAGTGAGGCCGGCGCCGCGGTCGTAGCGCGGGCGGCGGGCGAGGCCGCTGTCGATGACGATGCGCACGTCCTGCAGCGTGACGCTGGTTTCCGCGATGCTGGTGGCAAGGACCAGCTTGCGCCTGCCCGGGGGCGGCGGTGCGAGGGCGGCGCGCTGGGCCGCCGGGTCGATGCCGCCGTGGAGCTTATGCAGGTCGACATCGACCGCCAGCGATCCGAGCGCGTCGGCGGTACGCTCGATCTCGGCGACGCCGGGCAGGAAAGCGAGCAGCGAGCCTTCATGCTCGCCGAGCGCGCTTCGGATAGCGGACGCCATTTGCGGCTCGATCCGCGCGGCGGCGTCGCGGCCGATGTGGCGGATCTCGAGCGGGAAGCTCTTGCCCTCGCTGGTGATGACAGGCGGCTCACCGAGCAGGCGGCGGAAGCGGTCGGCATCGAGTGTCGCCGACATGGCGAGGAGCTTCAGGTCGGGACGGAGCGCGCTTGCGGCGTCCAGCGCGAAAGCGAGCGCCAGGTCATTGTCGAGGCTGCGTTCGTGGACTTCGTCGAACAGGACGGCGGAGACGCCGGCGAGTTCCGGGTCGGCTTCGATGCGCGCCAGGAAGACGCCGTGCGTCATGGCGATGACGCGGGTCGCCTTACCGACCTTGCTGTCGAGGCGGGTTGCGTAGCCGATCGTTTCGCCGGGCTTTTGCCCGAGCGCCGCGGCCATGAACTCGGCGGCTGCGCGGGCGGCGAGGCGGCGCGGGACGAGCAGCAGGATCTGGCCGCCGCACCAGGGCTGATCGAGAAGCGCGGGCGCGACCTTGGTGGTCTTGCCGGCGCCCGGCGGGGCGATCAGCAGCGCTCGATCGTGCTCGCGCAATGAGGCAAGCAGTTCGGGGAGGACTTCGTCGATCGGCAGGCGCATTGGCGCGCGCGCTAGTAAGCGCGGGCGACCGCGAATTCGGCGGCTTCGGTCAGCGCCGACTTGGCCTTGCTCGCGGGGAACATGGCGAGCGCGTCGATGGCCCGGCGGGCATATTGGCGCGCGCGCTCGACCGTGTCGGCAAGCGCGTCCGTCGAATTCAGGAGGCCGGTCGCATGGGCGAGGTCCTCGTCCGAGATGCGCTCGCCGCCGATCGCCGCGCGCCAGAAGCTGCGGTCCTCATCGCTGCCGCGCGCGTAGGCGAGGATCACCGGAAGCGTCATTTTGCCGTCGCGGAAGTCGTCGCCGACGCCCTTGCCCATGGTGGCGGCGTCGGATGCATAATCGATGACGTCGTCGGTCAGCTGGAAAGCGATGCCGAGATTGCGGCCATAGGCATCGAGCGCAAGCTCGGCGGCTTCGCTGGCCTCGGCGACCACCGGTGAAACGCGGCAGGCGGCGGCGAACAAAGCGGCGGTCTTGGCGCTGATGATGTGGAGATAATGGTCTTCGTCGGTGTCGACCTGCCGCTGGGCGGTGAGCTGGTCGACCTCGCCTTCCGCGATCACGGCGGAGGCGTGGCTGAGGATCTTCAGCACCTTGAGGCTGCCGTCCTCGACCATCAGTTCGAAGGCGCGGGAGAAGAGGAAGTCGCCGACCAGGACGCTGGCCGGATTGCCCCAGATGAGGTTGGCGGTGCGCTTGCCGCGACGCATGCCCGAGCCGTCGACGACATCGTCGTGGAGGAGCGTCGCGGTATGGATGAATTCGACGGCGGCGGCGAGCTTGTGGTGGCGGGTGCCGGGGTAGCCGAGCAGGGTGCCGCTCGCGAGGGTCAGCATCGGCCGCATGCGCTTGCCGCCGCCGGCGATCAGGTGGCCGGCAAGCTCCGGGATCAGCGCGACCTTGCTCTGCATGCGCTCGAGGATGACGGCGTTGACGCCGTTCATGTCGGCGGCGGTGAGCGCCATCAGCGCGTCGAGCGAGGGCGGACGCTGGCCGGTCAGCGGGTGGACGGTGGCGGACACGGCGCCGCCCTAGCCGGGCAGCGCCGTTTTTCCTAGCCGCCTACCAGACGTGGACGCGCTGCTCCGGCGGCAGATAGAGCTTGTCGCCGGGCTGCACGTTGAACGCCTTGTACCAGGCGTCCATGTTCCGGACGACGCCGTTGACCCGGTACTTGGACGGCGAGTGCGGGTCGCTGAGCAGCTGGGCACGGACCGCGCCTTCCCGGAACTTGCTTTCCCAGCTGTAGCCGTAGGCGATGAAGAAGCGCTGGTCGCCGGTTAGGCCGTCGATGACCGGCGGCTCGCCATGTTCGGCGACGTAGCGGCGGTAGGCAGCATAAGCGATTTCCAGGCCGCCGAGGTCGCCCAAATTCTCGCCGAGCGTCAGCTGTCCCTTGATGCGGACGCCCGGGATCGGCTCATACTCGTCATACTGCTTCACGAGCGCCTGCGCCTGCTTGTTGTAGGCATTGGCGCTGGCCGGGGTCCACCAGTCGCGCAGGCGCCCTTGCGCGTCGTAAAGCCTTCCCTGGTCGTCGAAACCGTGGCCGATCTCATGACCGATAGTCGCGCCGATGCTGCCGTAGTTCGACGCCGGATCGGCGTTCGGGTCGAAATAAGGCGGCTGCAGGATCGCGGCGGGGAAGGTGATCTGGTTGGTCGACGGATTGTAATAAGCGTTGTTGGTCTGCGGGAGCATGTCCCAGAGCGATTTGTCGACCGGCTTCTTCATCCGCTCGACGAGCAGGTTCCAGTCGAAGTCGGACGAGCGGATGACGTTGCCGAGCAGGTCGTCGCGGCGCACGTCGAGCGACGAATAGTCGATATATTCCTTCGGGTGGCCGGTGCGCGGGTCGAAGCTGGCGAGCTTCTCAAGCGCCTGCTTTCGGGTCGGCTCGTCCATCCAGCTGTTGGTCTTGATCTTCTCTTCGAGCGCGGCGCGGATGTTGGCGATGAGCTCGCCCATCTGGCGGTCGCTTTCCGGCGGATAATGTTCGTCGACGTAGAATTTGCCGACGCCTTCGCCGAGCGCGCCGTTGACGATGTCGACGCCGCGCTTCCAGCGGTCGCGCTGCACCGGCACGTCGCGCAGCGTCTTCGAATAGAAGTTGAACCGCGCTTCATCGAACGCGGCAGGCAGATATTGCGCATGGTCGCTGACGAAGCGGTAGGCGAGCCAGTCTTTCCAGGTCGACAGCGGCGTCGAGGCGACCAGCCTGGCTTCGTCGCGGATGGCGCTCTTCTGCGCGACGACGACCCGCTTCTCGTCGGCGAGCTTCAGCTCCTTGAGGAACGGCGTCCAGGCGAAGCTCGGCGCGTACGCGCGAAGCTGCGCCAGTGTCATCGGATTATCGGTCGCCTTGGCGTCGCGGCTCTGCTCGGGCGTCCACATCACCTTCGCAATGGCGGTTTCAAGCGCCATGATGCGGTCGGCCTTGGCGGCCGCATCGGGAATGCCAGCGAGTTCCTGAACCTTCGTCACATAGGCGCGATAGGCGGCGCGGAACGCGTCATATTTGGCGCCCTTGAGCAGATAATAATCGCGTCCGGGCATGCCGAGGCCGCCCTGGTAGAGGGTGACGACATAACGGGTCGGATCGTCGTTGGCCGGCTGGATGTAGGGATTGATCGGCGACGCGAACCCGGCGGCGCCGAACAGCCGCGCAAGCTCCGTCTTGGTGCGGACATCGGCGATCTGCTTGAAGTAAGGCTGGAGCGGTCTGGTGCCGAGCTGCTCGATTGCCTGCGTGTCCATCCAGCTGCCGTAGAAATCGCCGATCTGCTGGCCGAGCTTGCCCGACGTCTGCGGGTCCCTGGCCTTGGCTTCGATGATCGAGCGGACGTCCTTTTCGATCTGGTCGTTGAGCACGGAATCGATGCCGACAAAGGTGCGGTCGGGCGCAATCTCCGTGCGCGCCGCCCACGCGCCGTTCACGTAGTTCCAGAAGTCGTCGCCGGGCTTCACGGCCCGGTCCATGGCCGCTGCGTCATAGCCCCAGCTGCCGAACTTCGGCGGCGCCGCGTCAGCCGTCGCACCGATCGCCAACAAGCTCGCGGCCGCGAGCGCCAAAACCCTGAACTTCATCGATAAACTCCTACCCCGGTGTGGCCGGCAGAATGGCGGCAGCGCGATGGTTCGTCAAAAGGCCGTTCGACGAACGGCGGTGGCGCTTAGCCGGCGGGCAGCGTCAGGCGGGCAAGGAGCCCGCCCAGGTCTTCACTCTCCTCGAGCGAGATCCGGCCGCCGTAGATTTCGGCGACGTCGCGGACGATCGCGAGGCCGAGGCCGGTGCCGGGCTTGCCGGTCGTGTCCAGACGCGCGCCGCGGGTGAAGAGCTCGCCGCGGCGCTCTTCGGGGATGCCGGGTCCATCGTCCTCAATGACGATATCGACGAACTTGCCCTGCGGCTCGACCGTCACGAACAGGCGCCCACCACCATATTTGGCGGCGTTTTCGATGAGGTTGCCAAGCATTTCGTCGAGGTCCTGGCGCTCGACGCGAACCTCGGCCTCGCGGGCGCCGGCAATGTCGATCGTCACATGTTCGTAGAGGCGGTCAACCGCGCGCTGCACCGCCTGGACGCTGTCCCAGACGCGGCTGCGCGCCTGGGCCGCGGCTCGGCGGCCGATGGCGCGGGCGCGCGCGAGATGGTGGTCGACCTGGCGGCGCATCACCACCGCTTCGCGGCAGACGGTGTCGGCGAGGTCCGGCGAGCGCGCCGTCGCGGCATTGGTGATGACGGTCAACGGCGTCTTCAGCGCATGGGCGAGGTTGCCGGCGTGGCGGCGCGCTTCCTCGGCCTGGTCTTCGCTGTGACTGAGCAGCTGGTTGATTTCTTCGGTCAGCGGGCGGATTTCGGCCGGGAAATTGTCGCCCACCCGAGTCTTTTCGCCGGAGCGGATCGCGGCGACTTCGCGGCGGACGCGGCGCAGCGGCCAGAGGCCGTACACGGTCTGCAAGGCGGCGAGGATCAGGAGGCCGAAGCCGAGCGCGGCGAAGCTCCAGAACAAGGTGGCGCGAAGGCGGCTCATCTGCTGGTCGATGGTGTCGCGCGACTGGGCCACCTGATAGCGCCACCAGACGTCCGAGCCCGGCAGCCGCACGTCGCGCTCGGCGATCCGCAGCGGCTCGGCGTGGCCGGCGGTCGAGAATTCGTCGCTGTTGTAGAGATGCGGGTCGACGTCCTTGTGACCGCCCGAGACTTCGAGCCGCCGGTCCCACAGCGACCGGGACGGGAAGGTTTCGACGCCGGTGCCGCTGATCTGGAAGTAGAGGCCGGAATAAGGTTCGACGAAGCGCTGGTCGGCGGGCGGGCGGTTGAACCGCACTTCGCCGTCGGGGCCGATCTCCGACGACGCGACCATCGAGTTGAGGATGAAGAGGATCTGGTTGTCGAAGCTGTCGACAATCGAACGCGACAGCACGCGGTCCAGTGCATAGCCGCCGGTCAGCAGCAGTGCCGCGATCCACAATGCGGCGACGCCGATCATACGACGGGTTAGCGAGCCGATGCGCGGACGCCTCGGCTTGGCTGCGGCAGGCTCCGCCTCCGCCGCTACAGGTGCGGCGGATAAGCGGTTCAAGAGGCCGGCTCTTCCAGGCTGTAGCCGAGGCCGCGGATGGTGGTGATCACGTCAGCGCCCAGCTTCTTGCGGATGCGCGTCACGAATACTTCGATGGTGTTGGAGTCGCGGTCGAAATCCTGGTCGTAGATATGCTCGATCAGCTCCGTGCGGCTGACCACCTTGCCTTTGTGGTGCATCAAATAGGACAGGAGCTTGTATTCCTGCGCCGTCAGCTTCACCGGCTCGCCGGCCTTGGTGACCTTGCCCGAGCGGGTATCGAGGCGGATGTCGCCCGCGATCAGCTCGCTGGACGCATTGCCGGACGAGCGGCGGATCAGCGCGCGAAGCCGCGCGATCAATTCCTCGGTCTGGAAAGGTTTGGCGAGATAGTCGTCGGCCCCCGCGTCAAGGCCCGCCACCTTGTCCGACCAGCTGTCGCGCGCGGTCAGGACGAGGACCGGCATCTTGCGGCCTTCCTTGCGCCAGCGGTCGAGGACGGTGAGTCCGTCGACTTCGGGGAGCCCGAGATCGAGGATCACAGCGTCGTAATTCTCGGTGGAGCCGAGATAATGGCCGTCTTCGCCATCGGTGGCGAGATCGACCGCATAGCCGGCGCCTTCGAGCGTCGAGCGCAGCTGGCGGCCGAGATTGGGTTCGTCTTCGACGATGAGAACGCGCATCAATGCTCCCCGGAGCTGTTCAGGTTCATGGCCCCAACACGCGTTGCGGCGAGAGGTTGCTTTAACGAAACAACTGGGAACGGCGGCGGAAAAGTCAATGCGCTGCCGGAACGAGCCTTCAGGGCGCGGAGCGACGGATGATCCGGCCGGTCTGGGGATCGACATCGACCCAGATCACGCGGCCATCCTGGATGAACTTCATGCGGTAGGTGCCGCCGTTGAGCTCCGGCCCGAGATAGTCCGCACCGCCCATGAACGGGATTACGCGGCGCTCGAGCTGCGGCAGCGGCATGGAGCGGCCCTGCAGGCGTCCCTTGAAGGCCTGCTGCGATTCGCGCGGGGGATCGGCCAGCGCCGGAGCGCTGGTCAGGCCGGCAGCAAGAACGCCGGCAACGAGAAGGGTACGCAAAAGGTTCATCACTCGACTCAAGCTGTCGAAGTCCTTTCTACCAGCGGCCATTGAATTGACTATGAACACAGGACCTTGGGCCCGTTCAGGTGCCGGGCGTTGCCGATCCGCCACATAAGGGTTCACGACAGCGTTGGTCCTTCGCTAGGGCGGCGCCATGGCCGCGCCGATCCTTACCTATGAAGACCTTGGATTGATCCAGGGTGAAGGCTGGCTGTTCCGCGGCCTCAACCTGTACGTCGGCGAGCGCGACCGGCTGGCGCTGATCGGCCGCAACGGGGCCGGCAAGACGACGCTGCTGAAGTGCCTTGCCGGGCTCATCGACACCGACGAAGGGCGGCGCACCATCGTGCCGGGCACGAAGGTCGTGCTTCTGGAGCAGGACCCGAAGATGGACGGCTTCGAAACGTTGCACGATTGGGTGGTCGGCGGCGACGGAGCGCCGGAAGCGCATGAGGCGGCCGCGATCGCGGACCAGCTCGGCATCGACCTGTCACGCCCGACGTCCACGGCAAGCGGCGGCGAACGGCGGCGCGCGGCGATCACGCGGGCGCTGGCCCAGGATCCCGACGTCCTGCTGCTCGACGAGCCCACCAACCATCTCGACCTCGGCGCCATCGAGTGGCTCGAGGACTGGCTGAAGCGCTTCAGGGGCGCGTTCATCGTCATCAGCCACGACCGCACCTTCCTGACGCGGCTGACGCGCAGCTGCATCTGGCTCGACCGTGGCGACCTGCGGCGGGCGGAGATCGGGTTTGGCGGTTTCGACGCATGGACCGAGCGGGTTTACGAGAAAGAGGCGCGTGCCGCCGAGAAGCTGGATGCGAAGCTGAAGATCGAGCTTCACTGGCTGCAGCGGGGAGTCACGGCCCGCCGGCGGCGCAACCAGGGACGGCTGGCGAAGCTCAACGAGATGCGCGCGCAGCGGGCGGCGATGCTTGGCGCGGTCGGCGCGGCGAAGCTGGCGCTGGCCAAGGACGACGTTCGGTCGAAGACGGTGATCGACGCGGAGAATGTGTCGAAGTCGTTCCCCGCATCTGTTCGGGCTGAGCCTGTCGAAGCCCTGTCCGTTAACTCTCAAAAAGAAATCAGCCCTTCGACAAGCTCAGGGCGAACGGACTTGGAAGAGCGGGTCATCATCCGCGATTTCTCCCTGCGGGTGCAGCGGGGGGACCGGATCGGCGTCGTGGGGCCGAACGGCGCGGGGAAGACGACGCTGCTGAAGCTGCTCACCGGCGAAATGGAGCCGGACAGCGGGACGGTGACGCTGGCGAAGACGCTGCAGGGAATCATCATCGACCAGCAGCGCAAGCTGATGGACCCGTCCAAGCGGGTTAAGGACGTGCTGGCTAACGGCGGCGACTGGATCGAGGTCCGCGGCACCAAGAAGCACATCAAGGGCTATTTGAAGGAATTCCTGTTCGACCCGGCGATTGCCGACGCGCCGATCGGCTCCCTGTCGGGCGGCGAGCGGTCGCGCCTGCTGCTTGCCCGCGAATTCGCGCGGGCGGCGAACCTGCTGGTCCTCGACGAGCCGACCAACGACCTCGACCTCGAGACGCTCGACCTGCTGCAGGAAGTGATTGCCGAATATGAAGGCACGGTGTTGCTGGTCAGCCACGATCGCGATTTCCTCGATCGGACGGTGACGATCACGCTGGGCCTCGACGGGTCAGGCAGGATCGATGTGGTTGCCGGCGGCTATGAGGATTGGGTGCGGCAGCGGACCGAGGCGCGTCCTGCACTCCCATTCAGGGGAGGGGCAGCTCGCGTTAGCGAGCGGGGTGGGGGCGACGCTAAGAACAGCCCCACCCCTGCCCCTCCCCTGAAGGGGAGGGGAAAGCTCAGCTACAAGGACCAGCGCGACCTCGATCGCCTTCCCGCCGAGATCGAGCGGCTGCAGGGGGAGATCGCCAAGGCCGAAGCGGCACTGGCCGACCCGGACCTCTATGCGCGCGAGCCGAAGCGCTTCGCCGAACTTACGGGCGCCATCGCCCGCCACCGCGCCGAAATCGAAGCCATGGAGCTGCGCTGGCTCGAGGTGGCGGAGATGGCGGAAGGGCTGGGCTAGGCCCTATTTGGCGGCGCTCGCTTTAAGCGCGTCGGCGACCAGCATGTTGAGCTGGTTCTCACAGCCCTTTTCGATCAGCAGCTGGGCGAGCGCGACCGGATCCTTGGGCACTGCCGCGAGCGTGACGACTTCCAGCTTGCTCTTGTCAGCGCCGTTCGCCGGAGCGATCTCGAATTGAGCACCGGTCGACACCGGCATCGCGGTCGGCCAGGCCGCGAGCGCCTTGCCGGCGGCCCACTTCAGCTGCTGCGGGGTTCCGTCGGCGGTGCGGATCTCTACCGTCGCAGCAGCTTCGCTGTCGGGCCGCCACAGCTGGACCTTCTTCGCATCCGCGACGCACACCTTGCCGCTTTGCGTGACATCGATGTCCCACAGGCTGGGGCTGCGCGCGGTATCGCCGGTGCGAAGCGCGCCGAAGCGGCCGCGTTGAGCGGCGGCGCTGTTGAGGCTCACCTGGGTCGTGTCGAAGCTCCCCGGGCCACGCAAGGTGCGCGCCGAACCGGGGCCGAGGATGGTCACCACGTCGCCGCCCTTCAGCGTGATCTTGGTGCTCGCCGAGAGAGTCTTCCCCGGTGGGTAGGCCTTTGCCGAGGGACCGAGCGACTTCACGACGACGACGGCGGCAACGGCTCCGGTCGAAGCCAGGCCAAGGGCAGCAGCTGCGGCATAGATGAGCGGCTTCATTCGCATGACTTGGACCTTCCTCATTGCGCGTTCGCGACATTGTACTTGAAAGCTTCCTCGCGCGTCAGGCACCGCCGGCTCGACGTGTCACCGCTGCCGCCGGAAACGGCTTTCTGCTGGTACATGACTTCCGTCAGCAGCTTGCGGGAGACGCCCATCCTGATGAGGAAATCATTGTCTTCGCTGGCGAGCAGCGCAGAATCCTGTTCGACCTCGCCGATCATCCCGATCGCATGGTCGGCGCCCTTCTTGAGCTCGGAACGCACGGCATCCTTGTCGCCGACGTGGGTGAACATGTGGACCACGAAGTGGGCGCCGGGATCAACGAAGCGGATCGCGCCGCCCATGAACATGAAGTTGCAAGCCGAGAAGCAGGCCCAGCCCGGTGGGATGCGCGTCGGGATCATCGAACTGCGAATGACCTTGCCCGCGGCATTGCCGGCGCGGGCGTTGCCGCCGGGCGAGCGAAGCCAGATTTCCTGCGGGTCCTCTGCCTTGATCGCTTCTTCGAGGCGAAGCGCAACATCCTCGTCGATCTGCCCCTCGGCCTTGAGCACGCGGACGCCGTCAATCGTCTCGGTGGAGAATTTCATCTCCGGATAAGTCGACCAGTTGAGCGACTTCGGACAGCTCGGGTTGGCAGGATCCATCGGGTCTGCTGCCGACAGGTTCAGCAGCAGCAAAGGTGCGGCGAGCAGCGCCTTCAACCAGTCGGCGAGCATGCTCAGGCCTTGGCGAAAGCGCTTGCGCCCTTGGCCCGGCACATCTTCTTCGGGACCGTCGTTTCCTCGCCATCGACGATGACGACATCGGTGACCGTCAGGCAGGTGCCGCCGTCGGCGAGCTGTTCCTGGCCCGTGACCCTGGACACGCCCGACACGTTGGCGCGGCTTTCGCTTGTCCAGCTGACTTCGGTTCCGACGCCGCCGCGGACCGCGTCCTCCGTGGCTTTGGCGGCCTGCTGCTGTTCCTTGCAGTCCAGCATCTTCAACAGCTCATCGCCGAGATAGGAGGTGACCGGGGCCGCGAGCGAGATGACTTGGCTGGGCGCGCCGACGCGGCCGAGCACGCTGTTGCCGATGTTGCCGAGCAAG
Source organism: Sphingomicrobium sp. (assembly GCA_036563485.1). Taxonomy (NCBI): domain Bacteria; kingdom Pseudomonadati; phylum Pseudomonadota; class Alphaproteobacteria; order Sphingomonadales; family Sphingomicrobiaceae; genus Sphingomicrobium; species Sphingomicrobium sp. Next base: position 1,471,198 of record DATCMI010000001.1, read on the forward strand.
CTGCCGAACATCGAGCGCTTCGCTTTCTGTACCGGATTGTCGCACTTGCCGGTCGACTGGGCCGCGGCGGGAGCCGCGGAAAGGAAAGCAACAGGTGCAAGGGCAATACCCCCCGCAAGCAACAGGATACGCAGCATCTGAAAAACACCCCCTTGAGCCGGCGGCCCTAAGCCACTGACATCCCATCCGATACCACAGACGGGGCGGCTTGCCATGCCCCAGATTGCAAAGCTGCCCGGTCAGGCCTGCAGCTGGTATTGCTTCAACAGGTCGTAGAGGGTCGGTCGACTGATGCCGAGCAGCTTGGCGGCGCCGGAGATGTTGTTGTCGGTGCGGCTCATCGCCTGGCGAATCGCCTTGCGGTCGGCGACCTCGCGCGCGGCGCGGAGATTGATCGGCAAATGATCGTCGGCGCGGGCGGATGAGGGCAGGTCCAGGTCGGCGACGGTCAGGCTCTTGCCGTCGGCCATGATGATCGCGCGCTTGATGCGGTTCTCGAGCTCGCGGACGTTGCCGGGCCAGGCGTAGCCTTCGATTGCCTCGATGGCGTCGGGGCTGAGCGACTGGACGGTCGGGTTGAGCTCGCGGGCGAAGCGATTGACGAAATGGCGGGCCAGCAGGACCGCGTCGCCCGAGCGCTCGGCCAGGGCGGGGATCGTCACGACGATTTCGGCGAGGCGGTAATAGAGGTCCTCGCGGAAGCGGCCCTCGGCGATCATCGCGTCGAGGTCCTGGTGAGTCGCGCAGACGATGCGCGTGTCGACGGCGATCGGCTGGCGGCCGCCGATGCGCTCTATCACCCGCTCCTGGAGGAAGCGCAGCAGCTTGACCTGGAGCGGGAGCGGAATGTCGCCGACCTCGTCGAGGAACAGGGTGCCGCCCTGGGCCAGCTCGACCTTGCCGACGGTCGACTTGACCGCGCCCGTGAAGGCGCCGCGTTCGTAGCCGAACAGCTCGGCCTCGAGCAGGTTTTCGGGGATCGCGGCGCAGTTGATGGCGATGAACTCGCCCTTGCGCCCGCTCTTGTCGTGGACGGCGCGGGCGAGCAGTTCCTTGCCGGTGCCGCTGGCGCCCAGGAGCATGACGGAAACGTCGGCGGACGCGACGCGCTCGATAGTGCGCGCGACCTTCAGCAATTCGGGGGCGGCGGTGATGATCGAGCCGAGCACGGCTGCGCCGCTGCCGCTTTCCAGCCGGCGCTTCTCTTCCTCGATCGCATGGAGATGGAACGCGCGGGCGACGATCAGACCGAGCTCGTCGATGTCCACCGGCTTTTTGTAGAAGTCGTACGCGCCCATGGCGATGGCGCGGATCGCGGATTCGCGAGCGCCGTGGCCAGTCGCGACGACGACCTTGGTATCGGGCTTCAGGCGCAGGATCTCGGCCAAAGCAGCGAAGCCTTCGTCGGTGCCGTCCGGATCGGGCGGAAGGCCGAGATCGAGCGTGACGACGGCGGGCTCGTGCGTGCGGAGCGCCTCGATGGCCTGGGCCCGGTTGCTCGCGCAGACCACCTGATAGCCGTCATAGGCCCACTTGAGCTGGCGCTGCAGTCCTTCGTCATCCTCGACGACGAGAAGCACTTTGGGTTCGTCACTCATGCGATCTTCCGTTCGGGTTCGGCGGCCATCTCGGCGGCCGGCAAGGTGATGGTGAAGGTGGTGCCCTGGCCGGGGCGGCTGTCGACGCCGAGGCGCCCGCCCATCGCCGCGATCAGGGAGCGCGCCTCGAATGCGCCGATGCCGAAGCCGCTCGGCTTGGTCGATGCGAACGGCTGAAACAGGCGGTTGCGGATGAACTCGCCATCCATGCCGACGCCCTGGTCGGCGATGGCGATGCTGACGCTGTCGTTGGCGGCGGAGACGCGGACGACGACCGGCGTGCCGCTGCTGGCGTCGAGCGCATTCTGGAGCAGATGGCCGACCGCCTGCTCGAGCGCGGGCGCGTCGAGGAGGGCGCAGGCGCCCGCGTCGCCGAGCAGCTGAACGTCGCGCTGGCGGCGCTTGGCGGCGATTGCCGCGGAGAGGATCGGCCGCAGCGGCCGCGCCTCGACGCGCTGCACGCGCGCCGAATTGTGCGGCGCAAGGCGCGCGAGCAGGTCGTTCATCTTGCCGACCGAGGATTGCAGCGTCGCGACCATGTCGGCGCGGAATTCGGGATTGTCCGCGTGGCGCTCGGCGTTGCGCGCAAGCAGCGACAGCTGGCTGACCAGATTCTTGATGTCGTGGAGGATGAAGGCGAAGCGGCGGTTGAACTCCTCGAAGCGCTGGGCAGTGGCGAGCGCTTCCTGGCCAAGCGCTTCGGCAAGCGAGCTGGCGGCCTGATTGCCTGCCGTCTTGAGGAGATCGAAATCCTCCCAGTCGAGCGGGCGGCGATAGTCGGGCGCGGCGAGGATCACGAGGCCGATCAGCCGCTGCTGGTGGAGAAGCGGGACGGCGGCCCAGGCAGCTTGCTCCCCAAGGAGCCATTCGGGGACGGACAGCTTCTTGTCGGCCGTGGACGCCCAGCCGTGCCGCAGCGCGTCAAACTCGACGATGCGCCCGGACGCTTCGACGTCGCTCCACAGCTGCGCGGTGTCGGCCGAGATCTCGGTAGGAAAGCCGTCACCGGGCCAATCGGAGGAGGCGGCGAGCGCGACGCCTCCGCCGTCATTGGTGAGCAGGACGCCGCCGGGCGCATCGATGATGTCGGCGAACGCCTTGACGATCCGCTCCCCGAGCGGCGGCGCGTCGAGCCCTTCGCGGCCGAGCGTTTCGGTGAAGCGAAGCCATTCGCTGCGATAGTCGTAGCGATGCTCGAACAAATGCTTGGCGACCTTGACCTTGGCCCAGCTGCGGGCGCGCGGGCTCGGCAGCAGGACCATGGCGGTGACCGTCATCGCGGCGAGCGCCGCGATCATTAGGCCGGTCGACCAGTCGGCGCTTGCGCCGCGAAGGGCGGTGGCGAGGATCGCCATCAGCGCGAAGTAAGCGCAGATCGCCAGCAGCGAGAGGGACTGGAAGGTGGCGGCGCGCGACAGGCGAATGCGCCAGCCGCTGTCGCCCCGGGTCGCAAGCATGAACAAGGGTGCGGCGAATGCCATCGCCAGCCCGCGCCACTCGAGCAGCCAGTACGGATTGCCCGACCCGAGATAGAGCATGGTGTAGAGGTTGAGGTCGTACATCCACATCGCCGCGAGCCCGAGCATCGCCGAGCGGATGTGCGATCGGCTCGCCGGCGCCGCCTGACCGTAGACGTTGTGGACGAGGACCAGCGCGCCGGCCGCGGCGGTAGTGCGGAGGATCAGGCCCGTCTGCGCAAGGGCCGCCGTCGGCGCGAACAGCTCAAGCGTGTCGCCGATGAAGGAGAGGCCCACGACGGCGGCGACGGCGCCATAGACGAGCTTCAGCCCATGCTCACGGTCTTCGCCGGCAGCCGAGAGGCTGTAGAGCATGCTGATCCACAGCAGGTTGCGGGCGCTCTCGGCGTAGCTGGTGACGGTGTCGCCAGGAGTGACGCCCGACAGCCAAGCCCAGCAGGCGGTTAGCGCGAACGCGGCGGCGAGCAGTCGCTGCGCGGGCTGCCGCGCGGCATCGCGCAGCCGCCACAGCGTCAAGGCGCCGAACAGCGCCGCAGCCAGCGCGTGGCTCCAGAAGTTGATGAGGCCGTTCACTCGGCCCTCACTGTCAAACCCGCCGACATGCGGACGGGTGTCGCTAAACTTTACAAAGAAGTAGTGAACGGCCGCGTTTTACTAGGCGGCGGGGACCAGCTCCATCACGTCCACCTGGGACTCGAAACGGGGCTCCGGCATGACCAGCCGCCAGCGCCGATCGCCGATCCGCTCGAGATGGCCGGCGACGTCGCGCGTCGAATCCTGGCCATATTGCATCGCCCGCGTCTCGTCGCCGAGCACGAGCGTGCCAAGGAACACCTGGCGCACCGCATCGCCGGGGAAGATTAGACCCACGTAGCGTTGGGAGCCGGTCAGCTTGTCGAGCCGCTGCAGCTGGCGGTCGGCGCTGATCCGGCAGCGGAAGGCCGGATAAGCGACATAGTCGAGCATGCCTTGCGTTTTGGCGCCGAGCTTTATGACGCGGCAGCGATAATCGCCATTCGGGATCGCGGGCGAATTCAGCGCCGCATCGGGGTCGAGCAGCGCGCCTTCGCGGGCGATGTCCTGGGCGTGGCCGCTCTTCTTCGCGGCCGCGACCGCTTTGACGAAGGTCGAGCGCCAGCCGGCGAGCCGCTGGCGGTCAACGGGCGCGGCCACTTCGCGCCACGCGCTCGTCCAGCGCGGGATCAGCCCGGACGGCTGCTCGAGCACATTGCAGCCGGAGCAGACGAAGAGGGCGGAAAGCAGGAGGGGCATGCGCATCGCCGGTAAGCCTAAGCAGCGGTCCAGCCGCCGTCCATGCTGACGTTGGTGCCGGTGATCGAGGCAGCCTCGTCGCGGCACAGGAAGAGCGCCAGCGCCGCGACCTCCTCGGGCGTGACGAAGCGCTTGGTCGGCTGGCCCGCGAGGAGCACGTCGTTCATCACCTGCTCGCGCGTCATGTTCCGCGCCTTCATCGTGTCGGGGATCTGCTTTTCGACGAGCGGCGTCCAGACATAGCCCGGCGAAATGCAGTTCACGGTGATGCCGCTCGTCGCCACTTCGAGCGCGACCGTCTTGGTGAAGCCGGCAATCCCATGCTTGGCCGCGACATAAGCGCTCTTGAAGGGCGACGCGACGAGGCTGTGGGCGCTCGCGGTGTTGATGATCCGGCCCCACTTCTTCTGCTTCATCGCCGGCACGGCGAGGCGGGTCGTGTGGAACGCCGACGACAGGTTGATCGCCAGGATCGCGTCCCATTTCTCAGGCAGGAAATCCTCGACGGGCGACACGTGCTGGATGCCGGCATTGTTGACGAGGATGTCGGGGCCGCCGAGCTCGTCGGCGCAGCGGCGCATCATGCGCTCGATTTCGTCGGGTTTCGACATGTCGGCGCCGTCGTGGATCGCACCGAGCTCCGCGCACAATCGTTCGATCTCCGCAGGATCTCCGAAGCCGTTGATCATCAGCTTCGCGCCTTCGCCGGCGAGCGTTTTGGCGATCGCCAGTCCGATGCCGGACGTGGACCCGGTGACGAGCGCGACTTTGCCTTGAAGAGTCATGGCTGCTCCAATGACGGCGTAGGTCGGAAATGCAACCGCTCCGCCGCCTGCGCATTACGCAAGCGCAACAGGAGGCATGCGATGCGGCTAGGTGGCGGCGGCGACAAGGACTTTTTCGACATGACGGGCCGCAGCGGCGGCGGCGGATTCGGCGGCGGCGGCGGCAACATGCTCGGCTGCCTGCTGCCGCTGATCGCCAGCCGCTTCGGCATGGTCGGAGTCCTGATTTTGCTGCTCGGCTATTGCGCGCTTCAGTCGTTCGGCGGCGGCGGCGGCGGCGGGATCCTTCCCGGCGGCACCGGCTCGCAGCCGACCCAGTCGGGATCAGCCGGCCAGTCCCGGCTCGATCCGGAAACGGCGCGGTTCCTGCCCGCGGTGCTGTCGAACACGGACGCGGTGTGGACCGACCTGTTCCGCCGCAGCGGGCAGACCTACCGCGAACCGCAGATGGTCGCCTATACGTCGGGCACGCAGACCGGCTGCGGCTTCGGTCAGGCGGCGATGGGGCCGTTCTACTGCCCGAACGACAGCCGCATCTACCTCGACCCGACCTTCTTCAACGAGCTTCAGAACCGCTTCGGCGCGTCGGGCGATTTCGCCCGCGCTTATGTGATTGCGCACGAGGTCGGGCACCATGTCCAGAACCTCGAAGGCACGCTCGACCAGGCGCACAATTCGCAGGCGCGCGCCAGCAAGGCCGAAGGCAATGCGATTCAGGTCGGCGTCGAGCTCCAGGCCGATTGCTATGCCGGCGTATGGGCGGCGCGCGCCAAGGCGCCGGACGGCACGTCGGCGCTCGAGCCCGGCGACGTCGAAGAGGGCATGAGGGCGGCCGAAGCGATCGGCGACGATACGCTTCAGCGCCAGTCGCAGGGCCGCGTGGTGCCGGAGAGCTTCACGCACGGCACGTCGGCGCAGCGGATGGCCGCGCTCCGGACAGGGCTGCAGACCGGCGACCCCGCCGCCTGCAAGTTCAACCGCTAGACGCGCACCAGCATCTTGCCGGTGTTCTCGCCGGTGAAGAGCCCGAGGAAGGCGTCGGGCGCCTGCTCCAGGCCCTGCTTGACGGTGTGCTTCGGCTTGACCGCGCCGCTAGCGACCCAAGCGCCCATGTCGCGGTAGAATTCGCCGAGGCGGCTGACATAGTCGCCGTAGAGGAAGCCCTTGATGGTGATCCGCATGGCAATGGTGCGGATGATGTAGCGGAAGGCCGCGGGCTCGCTGCTGTTGTAGCCGTCGATCATGCCACACAAAGCGAAGCGGGCGTGCAGCCGGGCCCGGGCGAATGCGGCGTCGAGATGGTCGCCGCCGACATTGTCGAAATAGACGTCGACGCCGTCGGGCGCGGCATCCTTGAGCGACTTGATGATCGGTCCGGCGGTATAGTCTATGGCCTGGTCGGCGCCGAGCGAACGGACGAAGTCGCATTTTTCCTGCCCGCGCGCCGAGCCGATGACCGTCATGCCCTTCGCCTTGGCGATCTGCACGACGGCCGAGCCGACCGCGCCGGCGGCGGCGGACACGAACACGATGTCGCCTTCCTTCGCCGCGGCGGCATCGAGGAGGCCGAAGTAAGCGGTGGCGCCCGGCATGCCGAGAACGCCGAGGAATGTTTCCGGCGGTGCGCCGACGTCCGGGATCTTCTGGACGCCCTTGGTCGGGATCACCGCTTCGTCGCGCCAGCCGGCCATGTGAACGACGAGGTCGCCGGCTGCGAAGCCGTCCGCCTTGCTCTCAAGGACTTCGCCGACCGCGCCCCCTTCCATCGGCGCATCGATCTGGAACGGCGGGATGTAGGACTTGGACTCGTTCATGCGGCCGCGCATGTACGGGTCGACGGACAGGAAGCTGTTGCGGACGCGGATCATGCCGTCGGCAAGCTCCGGCAAAGCATAATCCTTGAGCTCGAAATTATCGGCCGTCGGCATGCCCTGCGGCCTGCTCTTGAGGTGCCACGCTCTTGCCATCCGCTGTCTCCTTCAGCTCGCTGCTAGGGGCGGAGCGCGGGCATGAAAAGGCCCGGCGGCGAAGGGGACGCGCCGCCGGGCCCGAGGGAGCCTCCTGGTCGAGGCTAAGCGTTACCGGTCGCGATCGCGGGTGCGGTCGCGGCCACGTTCACGGTCGTGGTCGTGGTCGCGGCCATGCTCGCGGCCGCGCTCGCCGTAAGTGCCGGAGAAGCTGCGTTCGAGGATGTGCGGCCCGTCGCCGCCACGGTCCTCGTGGCGCTCGAACAAGGCGCGGCCCCGTTCCTCGTCGCGCCACCGATTACGGGCGTCGCGCGCCGAACAGTCGAGGATCACGCGCTCGCCTTCGACGCGGTCGATGGTCGAGCAGCCGATCGAATGATGATGCCCGCCGGCGTCGCGGTCGGACTTGGTCAGGATGATGCGGTCGCCCGCGACCTTGTCCACGGTGCCGACATGCTCGCCGTCGCTGCCGACGACTTCCATATGCTCGCGGATGCGGCCGAGAAGCCCGCGCTTCTCCTCGCGCTTTCCGCGCCAGCCGGAAAAGTCGTTTTCGAAGCGCGACTGATGTTCACGGCGATAATCGTGATAGTCGCGATCGATCTCGCTCATGTGGCGCTCGCGCCAGTCGCGATAATTGGGATCGAAGTCGCGATCGTCCTTGCGCGAGCCGGCGAAGCTGGTGCGGCGATATTCGTCGCGGCTCCACGGCCCCTCCGACCGGTCGGATTCGCGGCGGAAATCGCCGAAGCCGCGTTCGCGGTCGCGATCACGGTCATTGCCGCGGTCGTGGCCGCCGAAGCTGCGCTGGCCGACGCCGCTGGCGGCGAAGAATTGGCGCGATTCGTGGTCGCTGCCGCGGCCATAGTCGCCGGCCATCGGGCGATATTCCCGCTCTTCGCGCGAGCGGCCCTGCTCGCGACCGCGACCATGCTCTTCCTGGCTACGGTAGCGGCGCTCATCGTCACGCTCGCCGCCGCCCCAGATGTTGCGGCGCCAGCTGCTGTTATAATCGCTTTCGCTCGATCCGCCGCGGCTGAACACGCCGCGGTTCTCGTTGAAGTTCCGGTCGGAACCGCGATGGCGATCGCTCATCTGCGAACGTTCGCGGTCGTAGCCGCGGTCGCGCCCATGCTCGCGTTCGCCGCGCCACATGCCGCGTTCTTCGCGATGATCGTCGCGGCCGTGCCGGTCGCGGTCGCTGCCGCCGCCGAACCAGGACGAAATCTCCTCGCCGGCCCGTTCGAAGAAGCCGCGTTCGTCGCGGTCATGGTGCGACCGGTGGGGGCGGTCGTGCCGGTCGCGGCCGCCGAACCATTCGCTTTCGGAACGCTCGTCGCGCCGGTCGCGCTCGTGCTCCCTGTCGTAGCGGTCGTAAGCCATCGGGGTGTCCTCCTTTTGCATGCGTCAGTCGGCCGGCGGCAGCCGGCTTGAATTGTCAGCAGGGAGAACGAAGGTCGGGCAGGCGACGTTCCTGCGCGAGCGCTTGGAACGGCCGTAGAATCGGCGGGCCGAATGTCCTGTGGGACAAGCGTTGCAAGGGGAAAAACAAGCGGCTAGGGGAGCCGCTCTTTCCGTGACCCGTCCCATCGGGTCCGAAGGCCGGCTGAAGGCGCGGGGCTGTAGCTCAGATGGGAGAGCGCTGCAATCGCACTGCAGAGGTCAGGGGTTCGATTCCCCTCAGCTCCACCAGCCGCCGGCGTTGTAAATCAATGACTTACCTTGTCAGGCGGCCAGCGGCTGGTCTTGCTGCGTATCGCCAGCGTATCGCAAGTGGACCTTCGTGCGCTTCGACAGCTCGTCGAAGAACGCATCGATCTCGGCGACTGCTTCCTGCAGATAATCGGGTGACAGGTGCTCGTAGTTGCGCGCCGTGGTCCCCTGGGGACTGTGGCCGGCAAGCTTTTGCCGTTGTTCGGAGGGAACCCCGCGTTCGGCCAACCAGGTTAGCATCGTGTGCCGAAGTGTTTTCGGTGTGGCTCCTTGAACGCCTGCGTCATCGCAGACGCTGTTCCAACTCGTCTTGATGCTTGAAGTGTCGCGCTCGAAGTGCGTCGGACCGCCGGGGATGCGGTTCTTCTCGGCGATCGGCACCTTGTATTTGATTAGTTTGCCCTGGATCCCCTCGACCCACGGCCGCACGGCCTTAGCGATTGGGACGATGGCGCGGCGCTTCCGCGCATGCACCTTGCCCGGCTGACGGGGATCGATCAGGTTCCGCTTAAGGTCGATGTTGGCGTCGGTGAGCTCCAATACGGCTTCCGGCCTACCGGCGGTTCCAAGCTCCAAGACAATGAAGCGGATGACATGCTCTCGTTCCGGCTTCCCCGCACACTGGTCCATAATGGCCGCGACCTCGTCGATCGAGAGGACACGATCCCGCGGAGGTGCCTTCTGGTGCGTGGGAACACTCGCGATGAAAGGCGGGTGATCGATGCGCTGGACCTTCCAAGCCCAGGACAGCGCGCCGCGGAGTGCAGCAAGGTCACGATCGATTGTGTGCCCACCGACGCCCGATGAAGCGCGCCAAGTGCGAAAGCGCGCTTGGAGGTCAGGCGTAAGCTCAGTGACCGTCGGCGCCTTAATGCGGCCGTGCCTGCGTTCTTCTTCAAAGAAGACAATCCACTGATCCACGGAATAGATATACCGATCGGGAGCAGCGAGGTTGGAAACATGGTGCTTGAGCCACTCGGCCATGAGCGCCTCCACCAGCGCTTCTTCCTTCGTCTGCTTCTTCGGTTGGGTGTATGCGATATGGTGAGCCGCGAGCGCGTCTAGAGCTTCTTGCGGCGGCGCATCAGGGCTGCCTCCTCGCGCAGAACTAGCGAGGCGCCTCGTGACGCCGCGTCCATTGGAATCACATTCGAGCCAGCAGATGTTCCAGGTGCCGCTGTCCGGCCGCTGCCAGAGCCAGAAGTCTCCAACCTGATGTCGTTGTCGTTGACGGTTACGGCGTCGCATGCGGCTCTCATCTCCTTTGCTTCCATTGCGCTGATCACGCCGTAGACCTCCTCCGACAGCAGAAGCCGCACATGCTCCGGCTCCAGGTGGAGCTTGCGGCCGGTGCGAGCGGCACTACGCAGTCGCTCCGTGAACCCAAAGATCGGGTGGGAGAGATTAGGCTTACTGGGCCTTTCGTGAGGGGTTGCCGGTGTCATCACGATTGTGTATACTCGCACAACCATGACAAATCAAGTGCGAGATACCATGCACTCACTAACAGGCGACTATCCTCTGCAGGGCACGCGGGCGCAGGTCATGCTCGAGACTGCTATGAAGGCTGCGCAGGCGGCAGGACGCTCCCAACGGGATGTAGCAAGCCAGCTCGGCTACAAATCATCCGTTGTGTTAAGCCACATGACTGTTGGGCGTGTGCCAATCCCGATTGATCGGGCGAAGGACATCGCCAAAGCACTCGATCTCGACCCAAACAACTTGTTGCTCGCGGTTCTGGAGCAGCGCTTCCCTGAAGTCGACTTCACGACGCTCTTCAACATCTCCTACTCGTCCGAGAAGACTGTGCGCCGGCTGGAGTCGATCGCCGGATGCTCGCTTGACGAGCTACCATCGGACACTCGCGCTGTCCTCGAAGAGGTAGTTGCTGCTCGCAACCCGCGTCGGCGCTGGCTCGCACCAGCCGAGCTGACGACGGTCGAGCTTGTCCGTGACCTCCGGCCGGACAGCGCTGTCAGCGGCCTCGCGGATGAAGATCGGCGTTCGATCGAGAAGGCCCTGCGCCGGTGATCGAGCAGCTGGCTTCCCCGATGTCTACCGTCTCTAGGAGGAGAGGCTTGGTGGAGTGGGCAATGACAAGCTCCACCCACTCGATCGATCTCGCGCCAAACCGGCACGACGCTATCACTCCGTTGATTTTGCAGCGTATGCTCGCCGGCTTCTGCCTCGGAATCGATCGGTATGTATTACAATGCAAGCATGTGCACTTGCGGAACTCGCATGATCGGCTCCGCCTGATCGCGTTCCCAGAGAAGCTGGACACGAACCCCCACCTGCATTGCTTCGCTGATCTGTCGGATGAATATCTTGGTGAGCGCCGGATGTTGCCGTGGGAGCGCAAGTTGGAGGACATCTGGCGCTCGGTTGCTGGGCAGTCTGCAAGCCTGGCCATTGATGCCAATCCTGACGACGGCAAGGCGTGGTATTCCACCAAGGAAGCCTACCGCCGAGACCATTATTACCTACACTCTTGGGACTTCCACCGCAGCGACAAGCTCGTGAAGCGTCCCTCCGCCGCCTGCTTGCAGCGGACGCCCGCGCGCCGAAAACCTCGGACGCACTAAATAGCCATCGGCATCGATGCGTCCCCGATCGTCGCGCGGACGCGGAGCCCCGGCACGAGTGAATCTTGTGATCACAAGATGCTCGCGACGAACTCCCGGTCCGTCAGGTCGGACGCTGCGGCGAAGAGCGGCGCGGTGATCCTGAACCGTGGAAGACTACAGGGAGTAGGTGCTCCTTCCATGAAGCAAGTGTCGTAAGAAGAATAGGCGAGCGCCGCAGCGAAGCGAAGGTGCCGCCTGGTAGCGGCCAGCGGCCGCTACCGACTGCGACAGAACCCAAGCGAAGCCAACTAGAAGCCGCCCGCTTCCATGAGAGCGCAGGGTTACGATGACCTCATCGTCAACAAACCACTGAGGTCTTATACCATGAGGTTATTCTTCTGCTCCACGGGTGTGGGGTGCTTTGAGTTCCTATTCACGAGCGACCATCAACGAGCGACGGAGCTCCTGGGCATCTACATCGTCCTGGCAAAGCTCAGTCCCTCCAAGCTTTGGCTCACGGAGCTCACTCTAGACACCGTGAGTCCCCCACACCGGCAGCACCTACGGGAAGCCCTATCCTGGGGTCTTGAGGGCTTCGCGTCTTACGAAGACGGTAAAGGCTGGGTCATTCGTCCTGTCCAAGATGAGTTCGATGAGCTGGTAGCCAATGCGAGCGCGGGGGTGTCGGCGTGATGCGCATCTTCCAGATGAGGGATCTCGGTGAGATCGAGGCGTTCGTCCTGGCTGTCGATTACGACCGAGCCTCGGCGATCTTCGAGGGTCACCTGCTTGCCCACGGTGGCGATCCTGATGCCGTCCTCTATCGTGAGGTGGAGCTGCAGCACCTGGAGGAGCCCGCGAACGACGCGGTTTACGACGCGCTGGAGCTTGACCGCGAGGGCGTGGTCACTTGCGACGCCAGTGGGCAGTGGGCGTTCGTTGGTCGTCTCTGCGATCACGGGAACGGCAAAGGGTAGCTCGGCACGGAGCGCTGGCAGCCATAGGGCGTGTCGGCGCTCCCGACTACCACTTGGTGCAGCCCGCAACATTCACTGACGAAAACGCGCTTTTCGCGAATAGCCAGTCACAGCGGGTGCGATTTTGTTGCAGTTTTCCGCCATTTCTGCCTGTAACATTTTTTCGCGCATGGTTGACGACAATAAGCGTTTCATGGCGGTTGTTCTTCGTTTGTGCTATAATCACTCCATGTCGCAAGCACCCCGAAAATCGATCACGAACGAGCAATGGGACGAAGCCGCAGCGTCGTATGAACTCGGCTACCGCAACGGCGCTCAGATCGCGCGAGATCTCGGCGTTTCGCCGGCTACCGTATGCCGCGAGTTCAGGCGCCGAGGTGCTCGCAAGGGCTGCCGAGTGGGCGAGGTCGTCGCGGAGCTCGTCGCTAAGCTCGATGCCGAAGCGGCGGATCGGCAAGCGGCAGCCGAAGCGAAAGCCGCTTCCATTAGCGCCTTAATGGGTGAGCTGATCGATACAGTATTTGCCGCCAATGAGGCTGCTGATCTGACGCTGGCCAATCCCGACATCAGGAGGATCGAGAGGGCCCTACGCCAGTTGACCAACCCATTAGTTTAGAAGCCGAGCAAAGCTATGCGCCTCTGCATCGGTGCTTTTGATGAGTTCGTAAGTCATGCCTGACGCAACGGCCATCTGCTCAGCGAATTCCCGTTTCGCTTGCACCAGGGGCGTATCCACCTGATAGTCGGCTTTGACCTCGACGATGACCATTTTTCCATCGTCCTTCTCAAAAAGGAAGTCTGGATAGTAGGTCCGCACGGTCTTCGAGTCAGGGTCGATATATTGGATAAAAAAGTCTGACTGGCCATGGGTGAGCATGCCAGTGAAATAGAGCTTTCGGACCTTGGCCTCGCGGATGAGGTCCCAGAATAGGGTCTGCTCCGGCTTGGAATCGAAGCAATAGGTCTCCAAGTGGAAGCTTTTGTGAGCGAGGGGCTGTGCAGCGGCATCCGTCTGCCGCACCACCTTATCCTTGGCGGCCGTGACTCGATAAAATCCTTCCGCAGGAATCTTGACGAGTTCGACCTCGTGTTCCTCAGCCTCTTCGGTGGGATTCAGACTGTAGAGATGCCCGAAAAGCCTTGGGATGATTAGGTCGTATAGCAATTCGTTATAGGCATTCACCGCGTCAACCGTGGCCGCGAGACCTTGCTTCGATGAAGCCAAAAGCGACTCCATCTCCAGTGGACTGCGGTTGAGATAACGCGCAACCTCGGAAGCGATCATCAGAGGCGAGTAGGTCAACTTCGCTCTTTTCGATGTTAGGTCGGTAACCCGATCAGTGGCCTTGGCCGGCCCTAATTCGGTCCGCTGAATTGCAAGCAGCCGGTAGCGATCGGTCAGATCCGCCCAGGCAGCCTTGTCAGCCATGTTGAATCCAAGATCCGCTTCTTCAACAACAGCCTTTTCCTCCAGATGAAAGCTGCGACGAACGCGCTTGATCTTGATTTTGACCGGATCGTTGACGCGGATCTGAATGGTCTCGGTGTCTTTCCCAGCGCTCTTCAGATCCTCAACCGTCATGCGGAAGTTCTGCTCGAGCTCATTGTCGAGGACCGCGAGATTGGCTTCAGAGAGATAGATGTGCCCGGTGTGCTGAGCATCACCGATTGCGCGCAGACAGCGCATCGAAGCTTGGAGGACGAAGACTTTGGAAGTGGGCTGCCGATAGAGCGCCACGCCAAAGAGCGAGCGGCAGTTCCACCCCTCTCGCCCTTTGTTAACGAGAATGACGAACTGCTTATCGCATTCGGGATAGTCGAGCCTTCGGAAGGCTCGCTCGTCGTCGTTCGTGGTGTAGTTTGCGTCGCCCACATTCACGAGGATGCGGGTGGTCGGGATCCCTCGATCGATCAGTGCCTTTTCGACTGCCGGCTTCAGTTCGTTCACAGCCTCGTCAATGGTAGCGGCGAAGAAAGCCATTTTGGGGCTCAGACCCTCCGGCTGCAGCCCGTCAGTCTTGTCGCAAAAATCGTCCACCGCGATCTTTACGAATTCGGCCGAGCGCGCGTTCGTGTAACCCTGGAGATCGACCTTCTTGAGGTATTGATTGCTGATCGCCTCCTTTAGGCCATAGGCGTAGACGACCTCCGGCAAGACCACTCGGCCGACATACGGTGTGCCGGTGTAGTTGAAGCAGGCCACCACCTGGGTGCCCGCCGATTTCAGTTTGGCGGCGAGCTTGTCGATAGTAGTGCGAAGGCTCGTGTCCGTAGGCTTGGCGCCAATACCCATGTCCTTGGCCAGGTCCTTGCCGAAAGCGTGGTGCGCTTCATCGACATAGATGCCCAGCTGTTCAAGGCGAGTCAGCTTCTCGAAGCGCTGGTTGGTAGTTAGCTCCGCTTCATCCTCCGGCTGATCAAAGCCGTAAAGATCGGCGGCTTCACCATAGACGCTGCCTGCGTCCTTGAAGACCTCGGGCGTGGCCCGAAACAGCGTGTCAATCGCGGTATCTTGCTTGTGCCTCTTCTTGAGGATGATCTTCTGCACATTGGACACAATGACATTGAAGCGTGACTGGTCGAGAGTATCCAGTGAGGTTCCCGCCTCCTCAAGGTAATGGAAACGGATGTGCGTCGTGAGGAAGTTCACATACTCGGGCGGGACGACGCGTTCGAGAGGGAAAGACTCCAGCTCTCGTAGGGATTGAAGGACGGTCTTGTCCGGCGAGCAAACAAGCGCGTTGTGGCAGTATTTTTGGTCCTTTGGCCATTTGTTGGCAAGAATGAATTCGTAGAATATGCAGGTCGCCATGAGGATGGTTTTGCCGGTCCCCATGGTCAGCGCGAAAATGTAGTTCGGGTAGGTGCGCCGGTTGCGCTTCATCATCTCGAACACGAGTTTGTATTGTTCGCGCGTTACTTCTTCGAAGAGGGACACCTGTCCTTGCGTGTTGCCGACGCCGCCTTCCGCTCGGTCGGCGAACTTTCCTGCACGGTCGAACCAATCTTTGAAGATTTGCTCGACGCGAGAGTTGTCGAGAAATTCCTTCAGAAAGACATAGATCTCAAGCGCCTCGAACTGTGGAGTGCGAAGAAACGCTTTCGGGTTGTGATCCGGGTCATTGAAGTCGAGGAACTTCTTAGTGAGATCGCGATAGTCACGGCGGATCGCACGGCGGTTCTGGCGGTAAAAAGTCCAGAGAAAGTTGAAAAAAGCAAATTCCCCGAGCACCGCCTGCTGCGTGTTGGCCTTGCTTGCCTTAGCCATCGATCTCGCCCTCCCAGCTTTCGGAGAGCAGGTCGGTAATCTTCACGCGGATGGTGCCCGCGTCAGCCGGGACTTGGTAGCGGCCCAAAACGAGATCATTCTCGTCCGGCACATCAACAACGGCCGGCTGCAGCACAGCACCGTCGTAATTCCAGTCAACCATTATACTGTCTACGAGCTCACGCCATTCGCCAACCTGCTCCTGCTGGATGGATAGTTTTTGGAGAAGGTTCATCGGGTAGAACTGCTCGACGATCAGCTCGCCGTTTACGATTGCAAGCTTCGCTTCGGAATCTCGTTTGAACTCGAGCTGGGACCGATCACGGAGGATGTCCACCACCTCCACATCGATCCTAAATGGTTTAGCTTGAAGTTCTAATTCAGCTTTCAAGTCTGGCTCATGCCCCATGCAAACGAGCAAGATCTTTTCGACGGGCTGGTTCGGTCGCTCATCCTGCCGGCGTTGAAAGACGCGCTGGTCGAAACCAGAAATGAGGTCGCCCAAGTCAGCCTTGGTTGCGATACGGTTGACCGGCATGATTTTGACCATGCGGCCGTCCTTCTCCCCATCGTAAAGTGCGTTCGAAATGGGTTGCACCTCAAGAGCCTCAATCAGTAGGCTTCTGGCCTCCACGGGGTTTCGGAACAGATCATAATTATTCACAGAATACAGCTCGAACCCGGCACCACGGAAATCCTCGTCGCCTTCGCGAACCTCCGGCAGGTTACTCAATCGTTTTGAGGTGAGATTGATAGCGCCCAAATTGATATCTGCACCTATGAACCTTCTTCCGAGCTTCTGCGCTGCAGCCTGCGTTGTTCCAGAGCCGCAAAAGAAGTCCGCCACAATGCTGTCTTGCTTAGACGAGGCCAGTATCATCCTCTCAATGAGTTTTTCCGGCTTTTGGGTGGGATATCCAAGCCGCTCGGGGTCGCGAGAACCCAGGAGTTGGATGTCCCACACCGAACCGCAAGGTTGTCCAAGCGGATTCAGGTAGGTTCTTCCACCACCGGACTGCGCTTTGTAGCGCCGGCCCTCCTCATCGACGCGATTATACTGTGCTTCGCTGTCAGGCGTGTGCGGAACCCTTACGGCATCGCCGTTGAAGAAGTGCTCCGATGATTTCCGCGCAAAGAATATGTTATTGTGCTTACGGGCAAACCATTCAGAAGCCATCGTGCGGCTGTTGAAGGACCAGATGATCTCATTGATGACATTGGAGGGGCCGAAAACTTCATCAAGAATAAGCCGCAAATGCGCACTCGTCCTCCAGTCACAATGTAGATAAAAACTACCTTCTGGCGAAAGCAGCTCTCTGATGAGAACAATCCTCTCAAACATGAACTGAAGGTATTCGTCGTTATTCCAGATATCAGTATACTGCTTTTCTTCAAAGTTTGACCGGGATGTCGAAGAAGTTCTTCCCCTTACGGAAATAGTTTGAAGATAATCAGCCTTACTGTCGAAAGGAGGGTCTATGTATATTAGATCTATCTTTCCGCGAAACTCCTTAAGCAAGTGGCTCATCACTTGCAGATTATCTCCCCAGTATATTTTGTTGCGCCAACCATTAACTTCTTCTCCGTGAACTTCTTTAAGTTGAGCGGGATAGAAGTGCGTAGAGCTAAACGGACGCTTCCCGCGCCAGTGGAGCATTGGGTAGCCCTTGATGGGCTCAAACTTGTATCCTTCGACTGATCCTCGGCCGACATGTTCAAGCTGTAAGCTGTCCTGACTCTCGTCCACTCGCAATCACCCCTCCAAAAACTTCCAATTCTTCATGTCGCAATAGAACCGAGCGTCGCAGTCCTCGCACCTCTTCCCCGGCCGCGATTTCATCCGGTAATCCCGAGCCTCAATTCGCCCGACAATTCGGTCGAAGTCCGCGATGGTCCGGTCGATCGCCTTGCTGTCCTTGTCCCAGCTGATGAACGGGTTACCGCTCTCTTCGCCGGTATAGTAGAGGTGGGTGCGACTGACTGTCTGGCCTGTCCGTTCCTCCACCAGGTGCGCATAGACCTCTAGCTGTTTTCGATATTGCTGAAGTCGTTCTCGGTCGCGCACGAGGTCCGGCTTCTTTTCGGCCTTAAAGTCGATAAGCTCGACCGTATCCCCTTCACCTCGGATCAGGTCTACCGATCCGCTGAGGATGTATGTGTCCTTGACCATGGAGATATCGACCTCGGCTTCTTTGAGCCGATCAAAATGCCGCCTTTCCCGTTTCACATAGCGCTCGACATGGCGTAGCGCGGCGTCCTTCGCGAGCTGGTTCAGATACTGGCGCTCACGCCGAGACAGGTAATGGTAATTCGTCTCGAACCATTCCTGCACCTGGTTGCTGGTGACAATGTGTTCCTCGCCGCGGAGAACGGCCTTGTGAACATCCTCGATCGTCTGGTGGACGAGCGTGCCGAACAGCTGCGCGCTGGCACGAACCGGCGTGAATTCGAGCTCGCGAAAAAACCGATATTGTTCCGCGCAGGTTTCGAACAGCGCAATATGGGAAGTGAAGCTGTATTGCCGCTTGAGGAGGATCTCCTTCACCGGCTCGAAGTCGATCCGCTCCGGGTGGAAGGTAGGGTCGCGCCAGCTGGGCAATGCGGTCCAGATGGGAGCGAAATACTTCGAGGGTGACCGTCCGTGTCCATCCCTCTCTTCGGTGGCCAGAACAAGTAGGTTCTGGGCTCGCGAGAACGCGGTATAAAAGAGGCGACGGAAGTCGAAGTTCTTTATCCGGTCAAGCGGCTCGAACGGTGGCTTTGCAAGGTATGGCTCCATCGCGACATCGATGTCCGTCCATTGCTTGCGCGGAACCGCCTCGAGTGAACCGCAAACCACGACCGGGAATTCGAGGCCCTTGGACTGATGGATCGTGAGGAACGAGACACATCCGCTCGGCGCGTATTCACTATCGTCCTCATACTCATCAATGCCGCCGTCGTAGAGGAACCGGAGGAATTGATTGAAGAGGTTGAGGAGGTCGCGCTCGATGTAGTCGGGGTTCAAAACGGTGATGAAGTGGAGGTATTCAAACTTCGTCAGTAGCTGGGAGAGTAGCGCCAGGTTCCGAGAGGCGCGACCCTTGTCCACGCCGTTCATGACTTCTTCGTCAAGAAAGCGGCTGAAGAGTGGGAATTGGAGTAACTGATAGAAGAGCCCGGTGAAGCCGTAGTCGGCCGGTTCGGTCAACCCGATGTGGCGCTTGGCGGCGCGACGAACAAACGCCAAGAGACCCGCATTTTCAGGTTTCCGCAGCTCGTTGGCAAAAGCTTGGAAGCACTGATGATCGTAATAGTCCCAGATCTGCAGCTCCATGCCTTCGCGAGTTTGGCGGATGTCCGGAAACTGGGGGAAGAGGAACACGAGCGCCCCGATCATAAGGCACACCTCCTCCCGCTCGAAAAAGAGATTTGAGCGCGGCGAATAGACAGGGATGCCACTCGCTTCGAGATGACGCGCAAGGCTGAGAACCCTCTCGTTCTTTACGGACCGAAAGAGGAAGGCGACTTGGTTCCAGTCGGTGAGCCCATTGTCCCGAAGCGCATGGAGGAAGGCTACTACCTCGTCATGAAAGTCGCGTTCGTCACCCTGACTGAGCTTCAGGACCGATCGCGTTTCGGGGAACTGCCCGTCCCGCGCCATGATCGTTTTGTCGAAACGGAAGGACTTACCTCGATGCTTCCAGTCTTCCTCGGCGATCCATCGATTGTAGAAATCGATGATCTCTGGCGTGGAGCGATAGTTGATTGTTAGTCGCGCTTGCTTGCACCGGCCGGGGCCAAAGGGATTTGGGAACTCAAGGATGTTGCGGATCGTCGCGCCGCGAAAGCGATAGAGTCCCTGATCGTCGTCACCGACCACACAGATGTTTTCGTCATCCGCTGCCAGCAGTAGGAGCAGCCGCTCCTGGATCGTGTTCGTGTCCTGATACTCATCCACCATCAGGTGCGTCAGGCGCTCTCGAACTTGCGCGAGAACCTCAGGATTGTCCTCCAAAAGCCGTAAGGCTTCAGCCTGGATGCCCGAGAAATCGAGCGCGTTGTGCTCAAGCATTAGGTCCTGGTAGACTTCCGCCGCTTGAGCGAGGGCCACGATTGCCGGCTCTTTGGCGCTCCGTAGAGCAGACACATCGAGCGCTTCCTCAGCTACCTTATTCAGCCACTTCATCAGCTGGGTGGCCCGGTTCCACCGGCCGGATTGCTCGTTGCCGATGACGAATTCGATGTCTGGGATCCGGTCGAACTTGTTGAGCCGCTGATACAGAAAATACTGCTGGTCGAATTGATCGAAGAGCGAGAAGTTACGCTTGAGGCGGGTGAACTCCCGGTGGTCCTTCAACAACCGCAGACAGATTGAATGGAATGTGCCGATATACATCTCATTGATGTTGAATGAGATGCTGAGCTCAAGAAGCCGGTTAGAGACGCGGGTGATTAGCTCGCGGGCAGCCTTTTCGGTGAAAGTTACGACGAGCAGCTGCTCCGGTTTCTTATTCTCGTGCTGGATGAGGCGAACGATCCGTTCAACGAGCGTGAAGGTCTTACCGGATCCCGGACCAGCAATGATTAGAACCGGCCCTTCGGTCGCTTCGATAGCCGATTGCTGATTTGGATTCGCCGCCGCCATGCGAGCAACCATAGATAGCCACTCGCCACCGAGCCAACCCACATTGCAGCGTCGCGAGCGGGGAATTTCGGAACGGACGCAGAAGCTTGTGCAGATCTAGCTTACCAAAAGTAGCTGGTGCGAAACCGGTAAGCCTGAACGGGGCAAGCTTCCGGAGGTCCTAGAGCTGAATCAGTCACCGCAC
This sequence comes from Sphingomicrobium sp., assembly GCA_036563485.1. NCBI lineage: Bacteria > Pseudomonadati > Pseudomonadota > Alphaproteobacteria > Sphingomonadales > Sphingomicrobiaceae > Sphingomicrobium > Sphingomicrobium sp. Next base: position 1,491,634 of record DATCMI010000001.1, read on the forward strand.
CCGGATGGCGCCAATCAGGCGGGACGGAATTCGCTTGTGCCATCCACTTCCTAGAACTCGATCACTGCTGCTTGCCAAATCTAGTCTGCTCTGCGTCCGACGGAGATGAAAGGCAGTGCCCTCCATAGTCATATACCCACGCTTCGAGTGGGTTCGCCCCATGGTCGAGGAAAGAGACAGTCGCAAATCCGCCGTTGGACATCGGCGAAAGCAATGCTGGAGCTTGGACAAGCTCTTCAAGCGGCAAAGGGGAACGCAATCGAAAGAATGTCTCGTCGGGGAGCCTTCGGCAACTGAGAACATGCCACTCGTCCTCTTGTCGCACGCGGTCAACGACGATCGGTGTCCAATCATCAGTTTTCCACGCGGGCGGGGGCCTTGTCCCTCGATCTGCCGGCTGGCGCTTAGCTACTCGACCAACCGAAAGCGGGGTGTTGTCAGTGCAAGGATGTTTCGGCCACGGAGGGCCAAGATCATCGAAGTATACGCGGCCGCCGTATGGGGATTGGTAAAAGAACACCGATGCTCCGCAAACAGGGCACGCCGTATTCGGAACCGTGAAACTCTTATAAGTCCACCGAACGGACCACGACCGGACCCGGGCTGGTGGTGCCGAGCGCGAGTTATGGTTCCCCCAGCCGCCGATGCACCAGCCGCATGTGCAATTGGAATAATGATTGTGGCCGGTCACGAATGTGACAATTCGTGCGCGAATCTAGACCGAACCTGACCTCTGCCGAGTAGCTTGCTGAAACGGCGAAAATCGCGGTGTTCGCGCTGCCAGCGACCCGCGACCACGGACGGGTGGACTCCCGCTTCCTCAGCGACGTCCATGACTGCCGCTATCGAGGCGAACTCGTCCAATCCAGCCTTGTCCCAGGTTTCAGTTGGAATGAGCGCAACACTTGCAAGCCTGTCAGCTTCCTCTTCGAGATCAGACGCGCCGTGGACATCCAAGTCGTCGATGATGATGTCATGACCGTTCAAATGTTTCTCGACATGCGCGAGCTCGTGCATGAGAGTGAACCAGAAGTTGTCGATGCGGTCATGTCTAAGAGTAAGGCCGACGACGGGCACATTGTCATGGCGTTTCAGGGCAGCACCATCGAGATGCGTTCCTTGAAAGTGAGGCATCACCACGAAACAAATTCCTAGCTCCGCGAGAGCGGGCTGCACCTGATCGATACCGTCAGCGTGGGCGCTTAATTGTGCAATTGAACGCGCGACATTCAAGGTGATCTTTTTCCGCTTAGCAACCTTCTGCGCCTTCGATTTGAGCAAGACTGCCGCGCACCACGCTTGAAGTGCGGCTGCATCGAACTTCGCAGTGCGCTCAGTCCTTGTCTTCCGAAGCATCGCATGTGCCGGCGTTCCGCAGAAGGCTCGACCGAGGAACGCCCCAAAATCCTCGGACGGATTCATGAGTGAGCATCGCATCAAGGATCGGACGACGGCTGGGGTCGGCTGCAAGCGCTGTCCCTCGCTATGCTCTTCTTCTTGAATGAGCACGCTAGCGGGAATGCCCAAGTGAGTGTGTAGCGCCCGAACCATGTCCATGGACAATGACCTAGCGCCTGACAGAACTTCCGACACACGGGACCGAGAGCCGAGCAAAGGCTCCAGATCACGAGGGGTCAGACCTTGTTGTTCCATTCGGAAGCGGATCGCAGCCACAGGCGTAGGTGCGGCTACCGGAAACGCCTTGCTCTCATACTGGCCGACCAAGGCGGCGAGCACCTCGAGTTCGTCGCCTTCCGGCGTCCCTTCCTTTGCATCAATCAGCTCCTCGATGCGCTCAACTGCAGCTTCGTAGTCGCCTTCGGTCCTGATCGGCCTGATCATCGTCTCGCTCTTCGTCATCTCGATGCTCCCCCTCCGACAGTTGCAGCGTCGATCTCATCATACTCGGCATGAGTGCCGATGAACTTCACGAGAACGACACCGATCTCGTAGTTCACATGAACAATGAGCCGGTATTTGTTGCCGCAGATATTGAAGATCACGCGACGGTCCGCGACGAAGCTCGCGCTCCGATAGCGCGACTTGATGTCGTTCGGGGACTTCCATTTCGCCGCACAAGCTTCCGCGAACCACGCCTTCAGCGGCTGTTCGGCATCGCCGCAGCCGGGCCGTTCCCAGAATTCCTGAAGCTTCCGCCTCGTGATCACATGCACTCCCTACACATACAAAGTGGCGCCGTCAAAAGAATGTTCCCGAAATGGGAACAATCATATTGCCGAAGCGGTTTTGATCAGGCATCTGGTTGTGCAGGCGAATCGAATCGGAAGGACTTGGCGATGGCCGACAAGGAAAAGGGCGAGGGCAAGGAACTCCACATCTTCGTGAACAGGAGGAAGTTCGGCACGGAGGATGGCGTGACAGCCTCAATGACGGGCGCGGCTATTGCTGCCCTTGTCGAGGTGGCGGCTGACAATGCCGTCATCAGGGAAGGAAATAACGAGAACGGAACGGAGATCGCCCCTGGAGATCCGGTCACGGTGAAAAACGGGGCCCACTTTTTGGTCACGCGCAGGATCGTCGACGGAGGCTGATTAATGTCCGACGACGCTGAGAAGCGCGTAAGAGCGGAGCTCAAACGCCTGGCGGACGGCGGCCAGGCTGCTGAGCTGATTGGGGACGCAAGTCCGAGGCGCGCAGTTCTTTATCGTGGCGTCCCGTGCACGCTAGGTGCCGGCAATCCGTCAGCCCTGGATGTGCTAGTGCCCGTTCCCGAAGGGTATCCAGGGAGCGCCATTGATGGCGCTGCATTGGCAGAAGGCGAGCAGCTCTTCGCTCGCCTCGCCGGTGGCAGCAACCCGCAGGGTGTGTTTACGGCTGATGGGCAGCGGTGGGTTGTGGCAAGTTACCATCCCCACGCAGGTGGCGGCGGTCCGCCATGGGACCCGACCCGCCACGGCTACCACACATATATCGACCACCTGGTTGCCTGGCTGTCAGTTCTCAAATGATCAGGTGTTCACGACGCGCAATCCTTCGGCTGGCAGACCCAGCCGTGGCGGAACTGCTGCCCTTAGTCTTTCGTCGCTACCCGCGTGATGAGTGGGGGTCGTTCGCTCGTTTCGGATGGCGCCCCATCGGCGACGAGCTCCTGGTCACTCTGGCGGCCATTGATCCGCCTGGCGCGGGCGACATGGACGAGCGGGTTCCGAATGTTCGGTTCAACGAGAGCTATTCATTACGAATGGCTCTAGCTGCCGAACAGCATGACCTCGCGGTGGGAGTGGTTCATTCGCACCCACGCCGAGGCATTCCCCGCCCAAGCGACATCGATGATGATATGGACGGCTATTATGCGAGCTACTTTGAAGCCTTCACGGGTGGGCGCCCCTATATCAGTCTAATTGCCTCAGAGGTCGGGGGCAAAATCGCCGTGTCTGGCCGCATTCAATGGCAGGGCCATTGGTATGAAGTGGACCGGGTTTTCGCCCTCGACGCTCGTGTGCAATGTTGGCCCGGCGGTCGGCGGCCGCTGCCGGAAATCAAATCAACGGGGAGGGCTGCGCGATTTGTGAGCGCTTATGGTGCCGAAGCATACGAGCGCATGAGAGCGGCCACTGTTGGGGTTGTTGGGGCCGGGGGCACCGGCTCGGCGGCTATCCCTGTGCTCGCGCGCGCCGGGGTGGGTCGAATTATCGCGATTGATCCTGATGTTATCACTGAGTCCAACCTCGAACGGGTGCATGGTGCTTACCCTGGCCATGTGCAGGAGCGCACCGCGAAAGTGCAGGTTGCTTCGGAATTGGTAGGTAAGATCGATCCGAGCATCGAGTTTATCGGCATCAAGGGTCGGGTGCCTCAAAGTGAGGTCGTCGATGCTCTGGCTCAAGCAGATGTGCTGCTCGGCTGCACCGACCAACATTCGAGCAGGCTCGCACTTAGCGAACTGGCTTACCGTTATCTGATTCCAGCGATCGATACTGGCGTCGTGCTTGAAGGCGAGGGCGGCCGAGTGACAGCACAGGTCGGGCAGCTTGTGCGGTTTCTGCCAAGCGACCGCTGCGCCATCTGCAGGGGTGTTGTTCGGCCCGAGCTAATTGGGTTTGAACTGATGAGCGACGAGGAAAAGGCCCGCTGCAAGGCGGCGGCCGCGGAAGCGGAGGCGAGAGGCGAAGATCCCAATCCTTATTGGAAGTCTGTTCCCCAGATAAACACCGTCGGATCAGTGACAACGACCATCGGTGCGCTTGCAGCGAACTACGCGATTGGTTGGATAACAGGCCGCTTCAAGCCGCCGTTCAGGCGGCTGCAAATGAACCTTGTCGACCCATATCTTGGAACGGCCGAGTGCGATAGCGCGCGGGCAGGGGACTGCACCTGTCAGCGCGTGAGAGGATGGTCCGACCAGGGTGCAGTTGAAGCTATGATCTCGGCCCCCACTCACTGGGACCCGCCGGTGCGGGTGCGCAGTTCGATGCCTCACCAGGGTTCGTCCCGCGCGTGATCAGGGCCGAGCAGACGCAGACTGTCGCGGATCGTGTATCGCAAGCGTATCGCAAATCGGCCACTTTAAGCTTGAAAGCAGGCGTTCGGCGGGCGCCGACCCACGGAAAACTGCGAAAAGCTGCTCCAGTTCATGCAATCGCACTGCAGAGGTCAGGGGTTCGATTCCCCTCAGCTCCACCAGCCGAACTGGCGATCAGGAAAATACAGCTTCGCCGTTGTCGATGCGGACAACTGTCGCGCATGCGCGACGACGATCGAGGCCGCGCGCCCGTGACGCGGAAGCTGAAAACTGCAATCCTTCAACGCCGTCGTAGCAGGGGTAAACAGCCGTTGTGAGGGGTGTCCGAGCGGCTCCCTCAAGGAACTTAACGCGCTGGTAAGCTTGCGAATTATTCTGCTCGACAGATTAAGTCGGCCCTGCAGCGGCCGACGCTGTTCAACGTCAGCCTTGAACGAGGCTTGGCCGGCCGGACGCTGCAGCGAGCCAGTTGTACATGACTTCGGCAGTGTAGGCGCGAAACTGCCCCGGTTCGGCCCGAACGTTGACAGGACGGCCGAAGCAGGTCCTCGCATAGCCGATCATCACGTGGCGTGCTGCGGCTTCCTGAGCCGAGCCGGGCGGGGCCCTAAGCAGGCGCCCGGCTGTTCCAGGGCTGATCTGAAGCATGCAGCTGACCACATCAAAATACTTACGGTCGGCGGATACGCTTTGCTGGCCGCGCCTTCGTTCGCGAGCGGCGAACCGGGCGCGTGTCGCCGGATCGAATCTCAGCCGACGCGCAAGCTCGACAGGATCGCCGAGGCGTTTGACCGTACGTTCGAATATGGCTCCCCGGTCGTAGATCGAGCGGCATATTTTCCCATTAGGGTGGAGCTGCGCGTTGCAGGCACCGAAATAGGGAGAGGTCGGCGGCGGCGACGGGTATCCAACGTAGCAAGCCTGGTTGCGCCTGATGAAATCATGAAGCGCTCGCTCGGCGATAAGGTCGGCTGGGCCGCGGTCCACAATGTCGCGGAGATCCTGCGGCCGCGGCGTGTCGGCGCATCGCATGAAAAGCTCGACGTCCGACGAAATCATCCTGGTGATGAGCCCAAACTCGGTGAGACCCTTTGATTTCACGGGCAGATCGGCCGGGTCGACGCGCCCGGTGACGACGATCGCATCTTCGTCGGGCGGTTCACCGGGCGGCGAGTTCGGCTGCGCTTGCTGCGCCGCCGACGTGGCAGGGCCAGAGAGGAGCGCGAATGCGATTAGCAGTTTTGCGGCTAACTCCCCGGAACGCATTTTCTTACCTCCAGGACAGCTCAGCACCGGTACAAGCTACTAAAGACTGTTCGGCTGTAAAGCGGGGCAGGAGGCCGCGCCCGCACCAAAGAAAAGGCCTCGCGATCACTCGCGAGGCCTTCCTTAGATTCGACGACCAATCGATCAGTCGTTGTCGTCACCGGTGAGGAACGCCGGCGCGAACTTCGGCTCGCCGCCTTCGTCCTGCCCGCCTTCTTCACGATCCCGGCGCGGACCGCGGTCACCGCGACCTTCGCCGCGCGGGCCACGGTCACGATCGCCGCCACGGCCGCCACCTTCACGGCGCGGGCCACGGCCGTCGCGGCGGCGGTCGCCGTCACGTCCGCCACGGTCGCCGCGATCGCCCCGCGGGCCACGGTCTCCGCCTTCACGCGGTTCGCGCGGCGGGCGGGTGTCCTCGAGCTCGGCACCGGTTTCCTGGTCGACGAGGCGCATCGACAGGCGGACCTTGCCGCGCTGGTCGACCTCGAGCAGCTTGACCTTGACCTCCTGGCCTTCGCTGAGGACGTCGCGGACGTTCTCGACGCGCTCGTTCTTGATCTCGGATACGTGAACCAGTCCGTCCTTGCCGGGCATGAAGGTCACGAACGCGCCGAAATCGACGATGCTCGCCACCTTGCCGGTGTAGATGGTGCCGACTTCCGGCTCCTGGACGATGCCCTGGATCCACTTGCGGGCAGCTTCGATCTGATTGACGTCGGACGAGCTGATCTTGATCACGCCCTCATCGTCGATGTCGACCTTGGCACCGGTCTCCGCGACGATCTCGCGGATGACCTTGCCACCCGTGCCGATCACTTCGCGGATCTTGTCCTTCGGGATCTGCATCGTTTCGATCCGCGGCGCGTGGGCCGAAAGCTCGCCACGCACTTCACCAAGGGCCTTGGCCATTTCGCCGAGGATGTGCGCGCGGCCATCCTTCGCCTGGGCAAGGGCGACCTTCATGATCTCCTCGGTGATGCCCGCGACCTTGATGTCCATCTGCAGCGCAGTGATGCCTTCGGACGTGCCGGCGACCTTGAAGTCCATGTCGCCGAGGTGATCCTCGTCGCCCAGGATGTCGCTGATGACGGCGAAGTCGGTGCCTTCCAGGATCAGACCCATAGCGATGCCCGCGACCGGACGCTTCAGCGGAACGCCGGCGTCCATCATGGCCAGCGAACCGCCGCAGACCGTCGCCATCGACGAGGAGCCGTTGCTCTCCGTAATATCCGACAGAACGCGGATCGTGTACGGGAACTCCTCGTTCGACGGCAGCATCGGACGAAGCGCGCGCCATGCGAGCTTGCCGTGGCCGACTTCACGACGCCCCGGCGCGCCGAAGCGGCCGACTTCGCCGACCGAGTAGGGCGGGAAGTTATAGTGGAGCATGAAGCGCTGGTAGGAGAGACCCTCCAGACCGTCGATCATCTGCTCTGCGTCCTTGGTACCAAGCGTTGTCGTGACGATCGCCTGGGTCTCACCACGCGTGAACAGCGCCGAACCATGGGTGCGCGGAAGGAAGCCGACCATGGCCTCGATCGGACGAACCGTCTTCGTGTCGCGCCCGTCGATGCGGCGGCCTTCCTTGAGGATGGCCGTGCGGACGATTTCCGCTTCCAGCTTCTTGCCGAGCTTGGTCGCCTTCAGCGCGGTCGCCGGATCGGCATCCGCATAGGCTTCCTTGAACGGGGTCTTGGCGGCGGCGATGGCCGCAACGCGCTCGGCCTTGCCGACCAGCTTGTAGGCTTCTTCCAGGCCGCTTCCGGCGAGATCGCGAAGCTTCGACAGGATCGTCTGGCTGTCCTCGTCGGCCGGAAGCTCCCAAGGCTCCTTGGCGGCCTTTTCGGCCAGGCTGATGATGGCCTGGCAGACCTTCTGCGACGCTTCGTGGCCGAACATGACGGCCTTCAGCATCTGGTCCTCGGAAAGCTCCTTGGCTTCCGATTCGACCATCATCACGGCGCCGGGCGTTCCGGCGACGACAAGATCAAGATCGCTGTCGTTGAGGTCCGTGTTGCTCGGGTTGAGGATGTACTCGCCATCCTTGAAGCCGACGCGGGCAGCGCCGATCGGACCCATGAACGGCACGCCCGAGATCGTGAGTGCTGCGGATGCGGCGATCATCGCCACGATGTCGGGCTCGTTCTCGCCGTCGTAGGAGAGGACCTGCGCGATCACCAGGACTTCATTGTAGAAGCCTTCGGGGAACAGCGGGCGGATCGGACGGTCGATCAGGCGGCTGGTCAGCGTTTCCTTTTCGGTCGCGCCGCGCTCACGCTTGAAGAAGCCGCCGGGAATGCGGCCGGCAGCGGAGAATTTTTCCTGGTAGTGGACGGTCAGCGGGAAGAAGTCCTGGCCCGGCTTCACCGACTTGGCGGCCGTCACGGCGCAGAGGACAACGGTTTCGCCAAGGGTCGCGAGAACCGCGCCGTCGGCCTGGCGGGCAACGCGGCCCGTTTCGAGCTTGAGGGTCTTGCCGCCAAGATCGATTTCTACAGTCTTGATATCGAACATTTGATTTCCTTCACCCCGTGGCCGGATGCCGCGGGGACAGCATTGGACGGACAATCCGGTCCGTCAGCGGGTCGGGGCCAGTTGAGCCCCCAAGGCCTTACCGCCGAATTGCGGTCGGCCCCGATATGCAAAGGGCGCCCGAGCGGGCGCCCTTCGAGTTACTTGCGAAGGCCGAGCTTCGCGATGAGATCGGTGTAGCGCTGTTCGTCATTGCGGCGAAGATAATCGAGCAGCGAGCGGCGCTGGTTGACCAGCATCAGCAGACCGCGGCGCGAGTGATTGTCCTTCGCGTGAGTCTTGAAGTGCTCGGTCAGGTTGAGAATTCGTTCGGTGAGGATCGCGACCTGGACTTCCGGCGAGCCGGTGTCGCCCTTGCCACGGCCATGTTCCTTGATGAGCGCTTCCTTGCGCTCCGCAGTGATAGACATTCGTTTTTACTCCGCGACATCGAGTAGATTGAAGCCCCTGACGACCTTGAGGCCGTCGGCCGTTGCTTCGACCAGCGCGACGGGCACTTGGCCCGATGTCGCCAGTTGAAGCCCCGGCGTTGCGGGGAACCCGAACAGAATCTGACCATGACGGAGCAGACGGGCCTGATCGGGGGTGACGGGGAGGGCCGGGATGTCGTCCAGCGCCGTTTGTAGCGGCAGTACCGTCCTCGTCAGTGCGCGCGCCTTAGCGGCTTCCTCCAGAAAGTCCAGCGAAATGGCCTGTTCGATAGCGAACGGGCCCGCGCGCGTACGACGGAGGTAGGAGACGTGGCCGACGGTGCCAAGCGCATGTGCGATGTCCCGTGCAAGGGACCGGATGTAGGTGCCCTTGGACACGGTGGCGGAGAGGGTAAGGCTGTCGTGCGTGCTCGCGAATGGCCGCAGTTCGCTAATGACGACACGGCGCCGCTTCATCTCGACCTGTTCGCCGGCACGAGCCCGGGCATAGGCGGGCTTGCCGTCGATCTTGAGGGCCGAATAAGCGGGCGGAAGCTGGTCGAGCTCGCCGGTGAAGCGCGGCAAGATCGTGGCGATCTCCTCCAGGCTGGGGCGAACGTCGCTGGTGGCGACGACTTCGCCTTCGGCGTCGAGCGTGTCGGTCTCCTCGCCGAACAGAATGGTGAACTCATAGGTTTTCGTCGCGTCGAGCATCCGGCCGGCGACCTTGGTCGCCTCGCCGAGCGCAATCGGGAGGACGCCGCTGGCCAATGGGTCGAGCGTGCCGCCATGGCCGACCTTGGTCTTCGGCTCACCGGCCTGGCGAAGGATGCGCTTCACCGCGCTCACCGCCGTCGTCGACCCGAGTCCGAGCGGCTTGTCGACGATGATCCAGCCGTGGATCAACGGGGAATGTCGAGGCTGAGCTGGCGCGCTTCGCCTTCGCGCAGCCGCTCGAAGAAGTGACGGCGGCACAGCGCGATATAGCGGTCATTGCCGCCGATCTCCGTCTGGGCTCCGGCGGCAACCGCATGGCCTTCGGCATCGACGCGCAGGTTCATCGTCGCCTTGCGTCCGCAATCGCAGACCGCCTTCAGCTCGATCAGTGCGTCGGCAAGCGCAAGCAAGGCGGCGCTGCCTTCAAACAGGCTCGCCTGGAAGTCGGTGCGCAGGCCGTAGCAAAGCACCGGGATGTTGAGCTCGTCGCTGACCCGGCACAGCTGGAGGACGTGCTCGCGGGTCAGGAACTGCGCTTCGTCGACCAGGATGCAGTGAAGCTTCCGCTTCTTCAGCTCGTCCGTAGTCGCCGCGAACAGGTCGATCTCTGGCGAGTAAGTGTGCGCCGGCGCGGACAGTGCGATGCGCGACCCGATGGTGCCGGTGCCGGCGCGGTCGTCATGCGCCGCGGTCCACAGCATGGTTTCCATGCCGCGCTCGCGATAGTTGAAGTCGGCCTGGAGCAGGGTCGTCGATTTGCCCGCGTTCATCGCCGCATAATAGAAATAGAGCTTGGCCACGACGGCGGCTTAGCGCGCAGCGGAGCGGCCCGCCAATAGAGGCGCGACAGCGCGGGCGCGATCGGTTAGTCTCTCCCCATCGTCGGCCGCGTGATCCCTGCATGAGACATTGGTTCAAGGACAGCAGCCTGCAATCGCTGCTGAAGAACAGCAGCTATCTCGCGATCTCGCGCATCGCAGCGGGCCTTGGCGGCGTCGCTACGCTCGGTTTTGCCGGTCGCGCCTTGGGCCCGGTGCTGTTCGGCGTGCTGATCCTGATCCACAGCTATGCGCAGCTTGCGAACGGGCTTGCCAAGTTCCAGTCGTGGCAGTTGGTCATCCGCTACGGCTCGCCGGCGCTTGCAAGCGGTGACCGCGCAACCTTCCAGCAGGCGACCGGCTTCGCGCTCGCGCTCGACCTCGCCAGCGGCTTCGGCGGCATGGTCATCGCGATGGCGCTGCTTCCATTCATCGGCACCTGGTTCAAGATCCCGCCCGAGTACATCGGCTATGCGGTGCTCTACTGCCTGATCGTTCCAGCGATGGCGGCCGCTGCACCGGTGGGCGTGCTGCGCGCGGTCGACCGCTTCGACCTGATCGGCTGGCAAGGGACGGTGACGCCGATCGTCCGCGTCGTTCTCGTCGCGGCGGCGTGGGCGACGGACGCGCCGTTCGCCGCTTATCTGGCGGCATGGTTCATCAGTACGATGGCCGGCGAACTCTACATGTGGATCATCGCCTGGCGCGAAATGCGGCGTCGCGAGCTGTTGGCCGGAATGAAGATGACGCTGCGGCCTCGCGAGCTCCCCGGTGCGTGGCGGTTCGCCGTGAACGTCAATCTCGCCACATCGATGAACGCGGCGCGCGGGCCGCTCAGCCAGCTGCTGGTCGGCGTCATCCTCGGCCCCGCCGCGACCGGCCTGTACCGCATCGCCAAGACGCTCGCCGAAGCGATCGAGAAGCCCGCCGACCTGCTCAACAAGGCCTTCTACCCAGAGGTGATGCGGCTGGACCTTGCGACCAAGCGCCCATGGAAGCTGATGATGCGCGGCGCGGCCTTGTCAGCGATGGTCGGCGCCCTCGTGTGCCTGTTGATCGTGGTTGCCGGAAAGCCGCTGATCACGGCGATCTTCGGAGCAAAATATGTCGGCAGCTACGCGCCGACGATCATCATGCTCGTCGGCACGTTCCTTGGCGTCATCACGTTCCCGGTGACGCCGATGCTCTATGCCATGCACAAGACCGGCGCGCCGGTGATTGCAAAACTGGTCGGCATCGGCATTTCGCTGATCGCGCTTTACCCGCTGTGCGTCCGTTTCGGGCTGACCGGTGCGGCCATATCCTATGTGCTCGGGTCTTTGATTTCGATCGGGATGACCGTGGCCGTCCTCTACCGCGCTTATCGCGGCCTTCACCCGGTCAGACCGGCCATTCGTCCCGCAGAATAGCGAACAGCACCGTGTCGCGGACGTGGCCGGTCCAGGTGATCCGGTCGGCGCGAAGCACGCCTTCGCGCACGGCGCCGAGCTTCTTCATCGCCGCCTGGCTGCGGCCATTGCGAATGTCGACCCGAAACTCGACCCGGCGGATGCCGCAGGCGAAGGCACGCTCCAGCATCATGTCCTTGACGCGCCGGTTGAACCCGGAGCCGCGCAGGTGCGGGCGGTAGTAGGTGCCGCCGATTTCCAGCACCTGCCGGCCCTCGTCGATGCCGATCAAGCTCGACATCCCTGCAAATTCCTCGCCGTCGAACAGCACGAAGGTGCGGTTGCGCGGATTGCCTGCGAACCGGTCTATGGTGGTGTCAAAGTCTTCCGGGCCGAAGTTGGTCGAATAGATGCGCCAGATGTCCCGGTCCTCGGCGCATGCCGACTTCAGCGCTTCGCGATGATCTTCACTGAACAATTCGGCGCTGCACGCGTCACCCCGCATCGGTGCGGCGAGCCGTTCGAAATCGATCATTCCTCGTCAAGATCCTGGGCGACATGCTCCGATCGCAGGAGGCGATCGATGTGCGTGCCCTCGTCGAAGCTTTCGTCGGCGATGAATTTCAGCTTCGCGGCATATTTCATTCGCACCCGGTGCGCGACTTCGCGCTGCAGGAAGGCCGTGTTCTGGCGGAGCGCCTTGAGCACCGCTTCCTCGTCCTGACCGAGCAAAGGCTTCACGAACACCGTCGCGTGGCGGAGGTCCGGGGACATCCGCACTTCGGTGACGCTGACCAGGTGCGATTGAAGCACCGGATCATGAACGTCACCGCGCTGCAGCAGTTCGCTCAGCACGTGGCGCACCTGCTCGCCGACGCGAAGCAGGCGGACCGACCGGCCCTCGGCAGTTTCGTTGCGGCGCATGGGCTAGAGCGTCCGCGCGCGCTCCTCGACCTCGAAGACTTCGAGGCTGTCGCCGGCCTTGATGTCGTTCGTGTCGGCGAGGAGCACACCGCATTCGAGGCCGGCGACCACTTGGGGCACGTCGTCCTTGAAGCGGCGCAGCGAGCTGATCGTGGTCTTCGACACGATGACGTCCTCGCGGGTAAGGCGGGCGTTGAGGCCCTTCCGGATGATGCCTTCGAGGACCAGCAGGCCCGCGGCCTTGTCGCGCTTGCCGGCCGGGAAGACTTCCTGGACGCGGGCACGGCCGACGACCGTCTCGATGATCTCCGGACCCAGCTCGCCCGCCATCGCACCCTTGGCCCAATCGGTCAGGTGGTAGATGACGTCGTAGTAGCGGAACTCCACCTTGTTCCGCTGCGCGACCTCGCGCGCCTTCGCGTTCGGGCGGACGTTAAAGCCGATGATCGGTGCGCCGGTGGCGCTCGCCAGCGTGACGTCGCTTTCGGTGATCGCGCCGACGCCGGACTGCAGCACGCGCACCTTGATCTCGTCCGTCGAGAGGCGGTTGAGCGCATGGACGATCGCTTCGACCGAACCCTGCACGTCGGCCTTGATGACCAGCGGGAACTCGATGGTCGTCGAGGCATGGTTGGCGAACATGTTCTCAACGCTGACCGGAGCGGAGGTGGTGCGGCGCTTGTCGAGCACGCCCTGGCGGTAGGCGGCGACTTCGCGGGCGCGGGCTTCGTTTTCCACGACGGTGAACGGGTCGCCGGCGGACGGCACGGCGGACAGGCCGAGCACTTCGACCGGGGCGGACGGGCGCGCTTCCTTCACCTGCTTGCCCTTGTCATCGACCAGCGCGCGGACCTTGCCGCTTGCGGCACCGGCGACGAACACGTCGCCGACGCGCAGCGTGCCGCGCTGCACGAGCACGGTCGCTAGCGGACCACGACCCTTGTCGAGCTTGGCTTCGATGACGGTCGCTTCGGCAGCGCGATCCGGATTGGCCTTGAGCTCGAGAAGCTCGGCCTGGAGCTGGATCGCGTCCAGAAGCTTGTCGAGGTTCGTCTTCTTGAGCGCCGAGACTTCGACGTCCTGCACGTCGCCGCCCAGATCCTCGACGATGATCTCGTGCTGCAGCAGCTCTTCGCGGACGCGCTGCGGCTTCGCTTCCGGCTTGTCGATCTTGTTGATCGCCACGATCATCGGCACGCCGGCCGCCTTGGTGTGGTTGATCGCTTCGACGGTCTGCGGGCGCAGGCCATCATCCGCCGCCACCACCAGGATGACGATATCCGTGACGTTGGCGCCGCGGGCACGCATTTCCGAGAAGGCTTCGTGACCCGGCGTATCGAGGAAGGTGATCTTCGACTTATCGGGCAGTGCCACCTGATAGGCGCCGATATGCTGGGTGATGCCGCCTGCTTCGCCAGCCTGAATGTTGGCGCCGCGGATCGCGTCGAGCAGCGACGTCTTGCCGTGATCGACGTGGCCCATGATTGTGACGACCGGCGGACGCGGCTGGAGCGTCTCGGGCGCATCGACGTCCTCGGACGTGTCGATGTCGACGTCGCTTTCGCTGACGCGCTTGATGTTGTGCCCGAACTCGGTGACCAGAAGCTCGGCCGTGTCCTGGTCGATGGTCTGAGTAAGCGTAACCGGGCTGCCCATCTTGAACAGCGCTTTGACGAGGTCGGCACCGCGCTCGGCCATGCGGTTGGCGAGCTCCTGGACGGTGATGGCTTCCGGCACGACGACGTCGCGGACCTGCTTTTGGGCAGGGCCGGTCTCCATGTGGTGGCGCTTTTCCTTTTCGCGGGCGCGGCGAAGCGCGGCCAGCGAACGGGCGCGGCTGTCGTCCTCGCCGGAAAGGGCGCGGGTGACGGTCAGCTTGCCGCGCTGGCGCTGGTCGTCCCCACGGCCACGGCTCGGGCGCGCAGGTTCGGGACGCTTGGGCGCCGGGGCGGACGCCGGGCGGCGGAAGCCGGCGGTGCGGTCTTCCTCGCGCGCGGCAGGCGCAGCCGCTTCAGCCGGCGCCTCGGCGGCGCGCTTGGCTTCTTCCTCGGCCTGCCGGCGGGCTTCTTCGGCAGCCGCTTCCTCGGCCTTGCGATTGTCTTCGGCGCGGCGGCGCTCGTCCTCGCTCTGCTCGGTGCGCGCCCGCTCCTCGCGGCGGCGGGCTTCCTCGAGCGAGGCAAGGCGGGCTTCCTCGGCTTCGCGAAGGAGCTTGGCCTGCATCTCCTTGCGCGCGGCAATGTCGTCCTGGGGCGACGTGCGGCGCGGCGGGGGCGCAGCAGGGGCGGCAGGCTTCGGTGCCGGCTGGGGCGCCTCGGCGACCGGTTCCGGCTTCGGCGCCTCGGCGGGCGCAGCTTCGCCCGGCTTGCCGAGGATGCGCCGCTTCTTGACCTCGACCACGACCGTGTTCGAGCGTCCGTGACTGAAGCTCTGCTTCACCTTGCCAGTCTCGACCGTGCGCTTGAGGCCCAGCGGCGGCCGGGTGCCAAGCTTCGGTTTATCGGTCTGGTCTGCCATTCTATTCCTTCATCAAATCTTCGTGGGCCGAGCCTGTCCTCAAGGCGGGTTCGCCGCCTTTAAGACCTCAGTCCGGGCCAGTGAAAGCCAGCCACCGGGCAAGCGCGTGACGGACACGCGACGCGGCGGCAGGATCGGTCAGGGCGACATGTACCACATTTTCGCGCCCGAGCGCCATCGACAAGATAGGGCGCGGCTCAGGGAATATCACCCCCTGAGCCTCTCCGCCGCCGACCCGCCACGCCTGGTCCATGCGCTTGCGCCCGTCTTCGCCGGCGTCGGCGGCGTGGATCAGCATGTGGACCTTGCCGGTGCGGGCAGCCGTTTCGACGCGCTCGGCGCCGGTGACGAGCTTGCCCGAGCGAGCCTCCATGCCGAGGCGGTCCAGAGTCGCTTGGCGAAGCGCGGCCGCGGTCCGTTCGCCGAGATCCGACGGGACCTGCACGTCGCCGGTTTTGAAGGCGCGGGCGAGCGCGGCCTTGAGCTTGCCCTTGGCGTTCGCCTCGTCGAGTTCGCCGCGGCCGACCCCGATCCAGGCGCCGCGGCCGGGTGCCTTGGCGCGAACGTCGGGCGCGACGGTTCCGTCCGGGCCGAGGGCGAGCCGGATCAGCTCTTCCTTGGTGCCCTTGCGGCGCGAGAGGACGCACGTCCGTTCCGGGACGTGGGGTTCCTTGTTTGCTAGCGCGCGCCTTTCATCGGGTTTGGTCCGCAAGTGCGTCCTCCCCCTGACGGCGCTTGCGCCACTCGTCGGTCAGCATTCCGGCGAAGCCCCAATTTTCCTCAGCGACCTCGGCGATGACGACATGAATATGTTCGGGCTTCTTGCCCAGAGTGTCGACGAGCGAACGAGTCACGTCAGCGACGAGCGCGCGTTTTTGGTCGCGCGTCGCTCCTGCCGTGATCTCGATCCGCACGTAAGGCATCAGGCCGGCGTTTCCTCCGTCGACTGGCTTTCGCCGGCTTCGCTCGAAGCTGCATCCTCGTCCTCGAACCAGTGGGCGCGGGCGGCCATGATGATCTCATTGCCCTGCTCGTCGCTGAGCGCAAAATCAGCAAGGATGCCGCCCTTGTCCTCTGGACGATTGCTCGGCTCGCGCTGGCGGCGCTGTTCCGGGCGCTTCTTCTGGACCAGCTCGTCGGTCGCCAGGTCGGCAAGGTCGTCGAGCGTCTTGATCCCCGCCTTGCCGAGCGTGACCAGCATCGCTTCGGTGAGGTGCGGGATCTCGGCCAACGCATCTTCGACGCCGAGGGCGCGGCGCTCTTCGCGGGACGCGGCTTCGCGGCGGTCGAGCGCTTCGGTCGCGCGGCTCTGGAGTTCGGCGGCGATGTCGTCGTCCAGGCCTTCGATTGAGGCGATTTCGTCCTGTTCGACGTAGGCGACTTCCTCGAGGCTGGTGAAGCCTTCGGCGACCAGCAGCTGCGACAGCGTCTCGTCGACGTCGAGCTCGGTCTGAAACATCTCGGTCCGCTCGACGAACTCGCGCTGGCGCTTCTCGCTCGCGTCCGCCTCGGTGAGGATGTCGATCTGCGAGTTGGTCAGCTGCGACGCGAGGCGGACGTTCTGGCCGCGACGGCCGATGCCGAGGCTGAGCTGGTCGTCAGGGACGACGACTTCGATGCGATTGTCTTCTTCGTCGATGACGACGCGGCTGACGGTCGCCGGCTGAAGCGCGTTGACGACGAAGGTCGCCCGGTCTTCCGACCAGGGAATGATGTCGATCTTCTCGCCCTGAAGCTCCTGGACCACGGCCTGGACGCGGCTACCCTTCATGCCGACGCAGGCGCCGACCGGGTCGATCGAGCTGTCGTGGCTGATGACGCCGATCTTGGCGCGGCTGCCCGGGTCGCGGGCCGCGGCCTTGATCTCGATGATGCCGTCGTAAATCTCGGGCACTTCCTGCGCGAACAGCTTCTTCATGAAGTCGGGGTGGGCGCGGCTGAGGAAGATTTGCGGGCCGCGGGCTTCGCGGGCGACGCGCAGGATCACCGAACGGATGCGATCCCCGACGCGGACCATTTCGCGCGGGATCTGCTGGTCGCGGCGGATCACGCCCTCGGCGCGGCCGAGGTCGACGACGACGTGGCCGAACTCGACGCGCTTGACGACGCCGGTGATCACTTCGCCGACCCGGTCCTTGAACTCTTCATACTGGCGCTCGCGCTCGGCATCGCGGACCTTTTGGAAGATCACCTGCTTGGCGGCCTGCGCAGCGATGCGGCCGAATTCGATCGGCGGCAGCGGATCGACGATGAAGTCGCCGACGACGGCGCCCTTCTGGAGCTTCTGCGCGCCCTTTAGGTCGACCTGCTTGAAGTGATCCTCCGGCTCCTCGACGACTTCGAGGACGCGCCACAGGCGAAGGTCGCCGGTGTCCGGATCGAGCTTCGCACGGATGTCGTTCTCGGCGCCGTAGCGGGCGCGGGCGGCGCGCTGGATCGCGTCTTCCATCGCCTCAATGACGATGCCCTTGTCGATCAGCTTTTCGCGGGCGACGGCGTCGGCGATCGCGATCAGCTCGGCCTTGTTGGCGCTGACGGCAGCGGGTGCGGTGGCCATTAGTCTTCCTCTACTTCCTGGATTTCGTCGGCGCCTTCGGTGCTGAGCGGCGCGGTGGCGTTGATGAGTTTGTCGGTCAAGACCAGCTTGGCCGAGGCGATGTCGTTGAACGGCAGGAGATGCTCCTTGCCGCTCTTGTCGGTGAGCTTGACCTTGTGGTGCTCCACGCCCTCGAGCGTGCCGGAGAATTGCTTGCGGTTATCCCGCTGCTCGGCGAGCGTGATCCGGGCCTCATGCCCCGCCCAATCCTGAAAGTCCTTCAGGCGGGTGAGGGGACGATCGATGCCCGGCGAGCTGACCTCAAGCCGATAGGCGCCCTCGATCGGGTCGGCGAGGTCGAGGAATTCGGACAGCCGGCGCGAGATGGTCTCGCAATCGGATATGTCGAGCTGACGGGTGTCCGGCCGTTCGGCCATGATCTGGAGCGTCGGATCGGACGTGCCGCCGATCATGGCGATGCGCACGAGGTCGAAGCCCAAGGCCTTCACCTCGGGTCCGATGATCCGTTCAAGTCCGGCGATATCCGCCACGCGCGCTCCATTCACCAACCAAAACACCCCTCGGACCGGCCCGGAGCCCCGGACCAGCCTCAGCATCAATGACGATGTCGAGGAGATGAGGGCGATATATGCCCGTGCGGCCGAGTCCGCAAGCGATGCTTAGCCGGCGAGCGCGCGGTTCTCGGCGCGAATGCGGATCGCCAGGACGGCCGCGTTGAGCAAGGTGAAAATCAGCGCCACCAGCCACAGGCCGAAGACAAGCGGCAGGACGGCAATCTCGCCGATGACGACCCAATAGTTCGGGTGGTTGACGAAGCGATAGGGACCGCGGCGGACCAGCGGCGCGCCGGGAAGTACGATGATGCGCGTCGTCCACCGCCGGCCGAGGGTCGCAAGCACCCAGATGCGGGCGAGCTCCAGGAGCACGAAGATCGCCAGCCAGAAGCCGTCCACGCCTCGGCCCGGCGCCAGCCACCACAGAGCGGCAAGCCAGAGGACATGGACCGCGACGATGAGCGGATAGTGGCCGGGCGCATGCTCCAGGGCGCCCTGGGCGACGAGACGGGCGGTGTTGCGACTGGCGAGCCACAGCTCGACGAGCCGCTCGGCAGTGACGAACAGCAGGAGTGCGACGGCCAGCCTCACGCGGCTTCGAGCAGCAGGCCCGAGCAGGTGAAGCCGGGTCCGAAGGCCGTCATCAGCGTCTTGTCGGGGAGGCCTTGTTCGAGCAGCCGCTCGAGCACGAACAGCACGGTCGGCGCGCTCATATTGCCATAGTCGCGCAACACTTCGCGCTCGAGGTTGAGCTCGCCCTGGTTGAGTGCGAGCGCGGTTTCGATGGCGTCGATCACCTTCGCGCCGCCGGGGTGTGAGCAGAAGCGGCCGATGTCTTCGCGGGCAATGCCGAGTTGGGCGCACATATCGGCCAGAGCGGCGGCGAGCTCAGCCTCGATGAAGGGCGGGATCGCGCGGTCGAAGACGACGCCGAGCCCCGGATCCTCGACACGCCAGCCCATGATCCCGAGCGAGTCCGGCCACAGCTTCTCCGCCGAGCCGGCGATGCTTGCGGCGCCATCGCCGCGCGCGCTGACGACCGCCGCCGCAGCGCCGTCGCCGAACAAGGCGGTCGCCACGACGGCGGCGGGGTCGTTGCTGTCGAGGCGGATCGAGATCGAGCAGGTCTCGACCGTCACGAACAGCCAGTTGCTTCCAGGTTCCGACGCCGCAAGGCGCGCGGCAAGCGCGAGACCGCTGACCCCGCCCGCACAGCCGAGGCCGAAGACGGGAACTCTGCGGACGTTGCCGCGCAGTCCGATCCGGGGGCCGACACGCGCCTCGAGGCTGGGCGTGGCGATGCCCGTGGTCGAGACGGTCACGACGCCGTCGATCTGGTCGGGATCGAGGCTCGCCTTGGCAATCGCCGCAACTGCCGCTTCCTCGAACAGGGCCTCGGCAGCTTCGAGATAGACGGCATTTCGCTCGGCCCAGCCGTGCGGCGCGGCATACCATTCGTGCGGTGCAACCAAATGGCGCTTGGCGATGCCCGCATTGTCGAACACGCCCGATAGCTTGTCGAACAGGTTCTTGCGGGTGAAGGCGTTGCGCCCGATCTCCTTCGCCTCAGCCTGGGTGATGGCGTAAGGCGGCACCGCCGTCGCGAGCGAAAGGAGCCTGCTGTGGATCATGGTGAGCCTCTAGAGCGAAGCACCTCTGTCCTCGTTCCCCCTACCGACTAAAGGATAGCACATGACCGTCCGTTCGGCCCTTCTTGCGACTGCCCTGCTCATCGCCGGGTGCGGCAGCCCGGCTTCATCGCCGGCGGCCCAGCCCGCGAGCGGCAATAGCGCGCGCCCGTTCACCACCGCTCAGGTCGCGACGTTCGATTCGCCCTGGGCGATGGATTTCCTGCCTGGCTCGGGAGTCCGCATGACCAACCGGGCGCTGGTGACGGAGCGCGGCGGCAAGCTGTGGCTGGTCGATGTCGCCACCGGGCAAAAGCAGGAGGTGAAAGGTGTCCCGGCCGTGCAGGTGGCGGGGCAGGGCGGCCTTGGCGACGTGGTCGTCCACCCTGAT
Organism: Sphingomicrobium sp.; assembly: GCA_036563485.1. NCBI lineage: Bacteria > Pseudomonadati > Pseudomonadota > Alphaproteobacteria > Sphingomonadales > Sphingomicrobiaceae > Sphingomicrobium > Sphingomicrobium sp. The sequence continues at coordinate 1,511,819 of DATCMI010000001.1, forward strand.
TTCGCGGGCAACCAGCGCGTATATTTGAGCTTTGTCGAGCCGGGCCCGAACGGGACCAGCGGCGCAGCGGTCGGGTACGGGCGACTGCTTTTCACCAGCGCGGCCGCGCCGGGGGCGCCGGTGGGCGTGTCGCTCGACGGTTTCAAGATCATCTGGCGGCAGACGCCGAAGGTGTCGGGGGGCGGCCACTTCGGTCACCGTATCGCCTTCGCTTCGGACGGCACGATGTACGTGTCCTCAGGCGAGCGGCAGAAGATGCAGCCGGCGCAGGATCGCGGCAGCGACCTCGGCAAGGTCATTCACTTGACCGCGGAGGGACAGCCGATCGGCGGCCGGTTCGTCACCATGGGCCATCGCAATCCGCTCGGCCTCGCCTTCGCGCTGGACGGTCGTCTATGGGAAGTGGAGATGGGCCCCGAAGGCGGCGACGAGCTCAACCTCATCGTGGCGGGCCGCAACTACGGCTGGCCCGAGGCTTCGTACGGCAGCCATTATGGCGGTGCCGAGATCGCCGACGATCATCGCGGCCGCGGCTTCGAGGAGCCGAAAATCTGGTGGAACCCGTCGATCAGCCCGTCGTCGCTCCTGATCTATTCCGGCGACCTGTTCCCGCAATGGAAAGGTGACGCGCTGATCGGCGCGCTGTCCGGCCAGGCGCTGATCCGCGTCGATGTGGACGGGGACAAGGCGCGCAAGGTGGACCAGTGGGACATGGGCAACCGCATCCGCGCGGTCGACCAGGGGCCGCGAGGCGAGGTCTATCTGCTGGAGGACGGAGACGGCGCGCGGCTGCTGAGGCTCGAGCCGCTCAAGTAGAGCGGGCGAGCGCGCCGGCATCGGCCTCGATGAGAGCCGGCTCAATCTTCGAAGACGAAGATCCGGGGTGGCAGCGCGGCCTTGAAGCCGGGCGTGTACGTGCCCTCGAGCTTGTTCGGTTTGATCTTCGCGAGCTTGGAAGCCTGGTGCTCCGCATAGGCTTCATAGGTTTCGTAGCGGCGCTGCCGGAACTGAGGGGAGCCGTCCCAAACCACCTCGTCGCTCATGCAGGCCTCCGCACATCCGTAAACAGCGCAGATCACACGCCGCGAAAAGAGGAAATCCCATTGCCCCCGGCAAGGTGACAGTCAATGTCCCGCCGCTCAGGCCACTCGACGGTAGCGGAGGTAATAAGGTCGGCGGCCCTGGCGTCGCGACTTGGCGCCATAACGCGTTTCGATCCACCCACCCGAAGGGTTGAGGAAATCGGCGGGCTTTTCGGCCAGCCATTCGAAGACCTGGCTGTGCCGCTGCATCACCATCAGAGACCAGTTCAAATAGGTCGGATCGTCGGTCGCGAGCCGGAACTCGCCGTTCGGCTTCAGCTTGCTTGCGAACAGCTCGACCGGGCGGTCGTTGACCATCCGCCTTTTGGCGTGGCGGGCCTTCGGCCAGGGATCCGGGTGGAGCAGATAAAGGAAGCTCAAGGCGCCGTCCGGCACGCGCTGCAGCACCTCGAGCGCATCGCCGCGCCAGATCCGCACGTTGCGCAGATTTTTGTCGCGGATGTGGCCGAGCGCTGTGGCGACCCCGTTGAGGAAGGGCTCGGCACCAATGAACGCGTGGTCGGGCAGCATGTCGGCGCGGTCGGCGAGATGCTCGCCGGAGCCGAACCCGATCTCGAAGTGGAGCGGCGCACGCTGGCCGAACAGCCGCTCGGCGGTGATCTCGCCATCGGCGGGCACTTCGATCTGCGGCAGGAGCTTGTCGATCAGCTCCTGCTGACCGTGGCGCAGCTTGTGCCCGCTCGAGCGGCCGTACAGGCGATTGAGGGTCAGCGGGTCGCCGGGCTTGTGGGCGGTCATCGCCGCCGCCTAATCGCTCAAGCCGTCGTTCAGCAAGCGCGGGGCAGGATTGAGCCATGAAGACGCGCATCCTCATCGCTCTGGCTGCCGGCCTCGTAGGCGCGAGCCCCGCTTATGCAAGCGGCGGGCTGGTCTGCCGAACCGCAGGCCCGCAGCCGGTCGAAGTGGCGATGGTGATCAGCCATACGGCGATTTCCTTGGTCGTCTCCGCGCGGCTGACCGACAACGGCCGCGGGGTCGCGGTAGCGCTGGCACAATCCTGGCTGGAGCCGAATGAGGTGCGCCTCGACCTCACCGACCGCAACGCGATGCGGCATGAGTTGCGGCTCCGCGCCAAGCGCAGCGGCAGCGTTTATGATGGGTCGCTGTGGCGCAACGGCCAGCGTCGCTGGGTCCGCTGCCGCGAAGCTTAGGCGCCGCTGAAGGGAACCAGTTCGCCGCCGTAGCCATTAACTTCCCGAAAAGGGGAGTTCGATGGCTGACACTCTGGGGCATCGCCGCTCGCGGCCGCTCGCCATCTCCGGGCGGCGCATTGCCTCAACGCTTCTCGCCATCCCGATTGTCTGCTTCGCCGGCGCGGTGCTGACCGACTGGGCCTATCTTGGCAGCGACGGTCATCTCACCTGGCTGTTCTTTTCGACCTGGCTGATCCCCGCGGGTCTGGTGGTCGGCGGCTTCGCCGCGGTCGCGCTTTTGATCGACGCGGTCCGCTTGCGCGGCGGGTGGCTCGCCTTTTTGCTGTTCGTCGCAGCCTGGGCCGTCGAGCTGATCAACAGCTTCGTCCATATGCGCGACGGTTGGACCGCAGTCGCCGGGCTGGGGATCATCCTGTCAGTGATCGGAGCCGTTCTCGCATTGCTCAGTGGCTGGTTCGCTGCCGGCGACCGGCCCGTCGCGGGATGGGAGGAGCGGCGATGATCCGGCGCTTCCTCATCAGCGCTGCGGTGCTGGCGCTCGCCGCTTGCGGCAAGAACCCGCAGCCGATCGACCCGGCTCAGCAGGTCGGCGCCAACCCGGTGCTGCCGGAGCCTGAGGAAGAGCTGATCGCCGCGGTGGGCGTCGCCAAGGTGGTCGGCTGGAAACAGGGCGAGACACCGCACGTGCCCGAAGGCTTCACGATCCGGGCAATGGCGAGCGGCCTTTCGCACCCGCGGACCGTCACCCCGCTGCCCAACGGCGACGTGCTGGTCGTGGAAAGCGACAAGGCCGGCATGGAGCCGGTCGACCGTCCCAAGGACCCGATCCGCGACTTGATCATGAAGATGGCGCACGGCGGCGGCGGCAAGAAACCGCCACAGCCGCAGCGGATCGTCCTGCTTCGCGACGCCGATGGCGACGGCGTCGCCGAACAGCGCAGCATATTGGTCGACAAGCTCAATTCGCCGTTCGGCATCGTCATGGTTGGCGGCGACCTCTATGTGGCCAATACAGACGCGATCCTGCGCTACCCGTTCACGCCCGGGCAGACGGCGATCACGGCACGGCCGCAGAAGATCGTCGATCTGCCGGCGGGGCCCATCAATCATCATTGGACCAAGGACCTGACGGCGAGCCCCGACGGGTCGAGGCTCTATGTCGGCATTGGTTCGAACAGCAACATCCAGGAGCGCGGAGTCGAGGCGGAAACGAACCGCGCCGCGATCTGGGAAGTCGACCCGAAGACCGGCGCCTACAAGGTCTTCGCCAGCGGCCTGCGCAACCCCAACGGGCTGGCCTTCTACCCCGGCAGCACAACCCTGTGGGCGGTGATCAACGAACGCGACGAGCTCGGGCCGAACCTAGTGCCTGATTATCTGACCTCGGTGCGGCCGGGCGCCTTCTACGGCTGGCCGTACAGCTATTATGGGCAGCATGTGGACCCACGAGTGCGGCCGCAGCGCCCCGACCTCGTCCGCAAGGCGGTCGCGCCGGACTATGCGCTCAGCTCGCACGTCGCGCCTTTGGGGCTCGCCTTCTACAATGGAACGAGCTTCCCGGCCGGCTTCCGCGGCGGCGCCTTCGTCGGCGAGCACGGCAGCTGGAACCGCACCGATCCCAACGGCTACCGCGTCGTCTTCATCCGATTCGAGGGCGGACGGCCGGTCGGCAAGCCGATGAACTTCGTCAGTGCCTTCCTCGACGGCAAAGGCAATGCCCGCGGGCGGCCGGTCGGGGTGGCGGTCGACCGCTCTGGCGCGCTGCTGATCGCCGACGATGTCGGCAACACGATCTGGAGAGTCACGGCCCGGCAGCCCGCCGGCGCGGCGCAACGAACCTAGGAACAGGAGAGAGAGCATGGCCCACGACACACGCTACGGCGACAATCCGCGAAGCACGGCGCAGATCGGCGGTCACCCGCTGCACCCGATGCTGATCCCGTTCCCGATCACCTGCCTGGTCGGCGCGTTCGTCACCGACCTGCTTTACCTGAACAGCGGCGACCGCGGCTTTGCCGTGGCTTCGCACTGGCTGCTCGGTTTCGGCATCGGCACCGCGCTCATCGCGGCGCTGGCCGGATTGACCGACTATATGGGTGACGACCGCATCCGCCGCCTCGGAGTCGCGCTTCAGCACATGCTGGCGAACGTCGCGGCGGTGGTGATCGCAGTCATCAACTTCGTGATCCGGATGGACGACGTGACCGACATCCGCGGTCTCGGCGTTTATCTCTCGGGCGCCGTGGTCCTCATCCTCGTCTATTCGGGATGGCTCGGCGGACACATGGTCTACCGCCACCGAGTCGCGGTGCAGGAAACGCCCGACAAATTCTCGGGCGATTCCGCTGCGTCAGGCGACCGCCGCCCGTAGGTCTTCGACCAGGTCGGTCTTTTCCCACGGGAACAGGTCGCCCTCTGCCTTGCGCCCGAAATGGCCGTAGGCAGCGGTCGCCTTGTAGATCGGCTTGTTGAGGCGAAGGTGGGTGCGGATGCCGCGCGGCGTCAGGCCGCCGAGCTTTTCGATGCGGCCGATCGCAGCCTCGATCTGCTCGTCGCCGACGGTGCCGGTGCCGTGCGTGTCCACATAAAGCGATAGGGGCTGGGACACGCCGATCGCATAAGCGAGCTGGATGGTGCAGCGGCGCGCGAGGCCTGCCGCGACGATGTTCTTGGCGAGATAGCGGGCGGCATAAGCGGCCGAGCGGTCGACCTTCGTCGGGTCCTTGCCGGAGAAGGCGCCGCCGCCGTGAGGCGCCGCGCCGCCGTAGGTGTCGACGATGATCTTGCGGCCGGTCAGGCCGGCGTCACCGTCCGGGCCGCCGATTTCGAAGCTGCCGGTCGGGTTGATGTGATAGACGGTCTCGTTGCCGAGCAGCTCGGCCGGGAGGACGTCGGCGACGACCTTCTTCACATAAGCATGAAGCTCCGCCTGCTTTTCGCCCTGGTCGTAGCCCGGCTTGTGCTGGGTCGACACGACGATGGCGGTCGCCTTGGCCGGCTTGCCGTCTTCGAAGCGAAGCGTGACCTGGCTCTTGGCATCGGGCTCGAGGAACGGGGCGCGGCCGGCGTGGCGGTCCTCCGCCATCCGCTCGAGGATCTTGTGGCTATAGTAAAGCGTCGCCGGCATCAGGTCCGGCGTCTCGTCGCAGGCGAAGCCGAACATGATGCCTTGATCGCCCGCGCCTTCGTCCTTGTCCTCGCCGGCATCGACGCCCTGCGCGATGTGCGCCGATTGCGGGTGGAGGTTGTTGGAGAAGTTCAGGCTCTCCCAGTGGAAGCCCTTCTGCTCGTAGCCGATCTGCTTGACCGTCTCGCGGACCGCTTGCTCGATCTCGGCGGGAACGCCGGGCGCCCAATTGCCCTCTTCGTCCATGATCCCTTGCCCGCGGATCTCGCCGGCCAGGACCACGCGCTGAGTCGTCGTCATCGTCTCGCACGCCACGCGCGCTTCCGGATCCTTCGACAGGAAAAGGTCGACGATGGCGTCCGAAATCTGGTCCGCGACCTTGTCGGGATGCCCTTCGGAGACGGATTCGGACGTGAACAGATAATTGCTGCGCATGGGCTGAAATCGACCTCGATTTTCGGGATATAAAGAAACCTTTATATCGCGCCTCTAGCGGCGCTTACGGCCCAGCACAATGCCGCCCGCCATCACTGCGAACGCGAGGAAGAGCGGGAGCAAATTGCCGAACCGGGCGAACAACGGCACGGCATCGCCGGGCGGCGGCAGAGCGGTCTGGATGACGCCGGCCGTGCGCCACGGGAGCGACTTCACGACATCGCCGCGCGCGTCGATGACGGCGCTGATCCCCGTGGGCGTCGACCGCAGCACGGGAATGCCTTCCTCGGCCGCGCGGAGCCGCGCCTGGGCGAGGTGCTGCGGCGGTCCCCAGGAACCGAACCAGGCGTCGTTGGACGGGTTGAAGATGAAGTCGGGGCGGTTTTTCCGGTCCACGACATGGCCGGAGAAGATGATCTCGTAGCAGAGCTGGAAGCCGACCTTGCCCCATTGGGTGCCGAGGTCGATCGAGCGGGGTCCCGGGCCCGGCGTGAAGTCGATGTCCCCGGGTGCGAGGCGGGACAGGCCCAGCGAGGAGAGGAGCGGCCGCATCGGGAGATATTCGCCATAAGGCACCAGATGCGCCTTGTCGTAGCGGCCGGCGAGACGGCCAGCCGGGCCGAGCACGAAGACGCTGTTCGCGGCCCCGTTCACGCGGACACCGTCGGGCGACGAAAGCGCGATGCCGCCGGTCAGCAGCAAGTCGCCGGGTCCGAGCAAAGCGGCGGCGCGCGTGCGCTGGAACTCGGCGAACGCCTGGTGCTCGCCGGTGCGCGCATCTTCGAGCGGGTCGGTGACGGCAGCTTCGGGCCACAGCAGTAGGCGCGGCTCGCCGGTTGGCCGCCCCGACAGCCCCGCCAGGCGCCGCGCCGCTTCCTCGTCGAAGCCCGGGCGCCATTTGTCTGCCTGGCCGATGTTCGGCTGGACGATGCGCACGGTGCGGATCGTCAGCGGGTCTTCCGGCACCTTCGACGACGGCAGCAGGTAAAGGAACAGGGTGGCGCCCAGGATCACCACCAGGGGCAGCCACTTGCGATAATATTCGAGCCAGATCGCGCCGCCGAGAAGAACGACGATCATCGACAGGCCGTAGGTTCCGATCAGCGGCGTCACGCCGATCAGCGGAGTCGGTACCAGCGCGGCGGCGGCCGGGTTCCATGGGAAACCGGTGAACATGGTGCCGCGCAGCCATTCGGTGATCGCCCATGCGGCGCCGAGGACCGTCACCAGGACCACGCGGTCGTCGCGGCCGAAGCGCCAGGCGAGACCGGCAGCGATCGCCGGATAAACGGCGAGATAGAGCGAGAGAAGGACCACGGCTATCCAGCCGAGCCAGGCCGGCATGTTCGCCTGGTAGGTGAAGCTCGTCGCGATCCAGTTCAGCCCGACGACGAATTGCCCGACGCCGAAGACCCAGCCGAGCAGCAAGCTTCTGCCGAGGGATTTGCTGCGGTCGAGCAGCTCGCAAAGCGCGGCGATGCCGACCAGCAGCAGCGGCCACCAGCCGACCGGCTCGAATGCGAAGGCGGAGACCGCGCCTGCGACAAGGGCGATGAGCAGATGAAGCATCTGGGCTGCTGGCTAGCCGCTACGCCGGAGGAACGAAAGCCTCGACAAGAGATGCGTGTCTTTGCAGGGCACGGGCATGAGCCTGCCGCCCTTCCACCTTGCCTTTCCGGTCGACGACCTTGCTGCCTCACGCCGCTTCTACGGCGGGCTGCTCGGCTGCCCCGAAGGGCGCAGCGCCGACGAATGGATCGACTTCGACCTGTTCGGCCATCAGATCGTCGCCCATCTGGCGCCCGAGGCGGTGCGGGCGCGCGCGTCGAACGCGGTTGATGGTCATGACGTGCCGGTGCCGCACTTTGGGGTCGTGCTGCCGATGGCGCAGTGGAAGGCGCTTGCCAAGCGGCTGGAGGCCGCGGGCGTGGAGTTCGTGATCGCGCCGACTGTTCGATTCGAGGGCGAGCCCGGCGAACAGGCGACGATGTTCTTCCACGATCCGGCCGGCAACGCCCTGGAATTCAAGGCCATGGCCGACCCCGCGAAACTGTTCGCGAAGGCTTAGTCTTCCGCGACCGCGCCGTCCGGCGCGTGCAGCCGGACGCGGATGATCCGCCGCGGGTCGGAATCGACGGCTTCCAGTCGCCAACCGGACGGATGGGTCACGCACTCGCGCTTGGCCGGGATGTGTCCGGCAAGAAGGAAGACGAGGCCACCCAGCGTGTCCACTTCATCCTCGTCCGAGGAGAGGCGCGGGTCGACGGCTTCGGCAAGCTCCTCCAGCTCGATCCGGGCGTCGGCTTCCCACAGCCCGTCCTCGAGCATCGCCAGCATGCCGGCCTCAGCCTCGTCATGCTCGTCCTCGATCTCGCCGACGATTTCCTCGACGATGTCCTCGATGGTGACCAGGCCTTCGGTGCCGCCGAATTCGTCGACAACAATCGCGAGGTGGACGCGCTCGGCGCGCATTCGGGCGAGCAGGTCGATGATGCCCATCGATTCCGGCACGAACAAGGGATCGCGCATCAGCGCGTCGATCGAGCGGTCGCGCTCAGGATCGTTGAGCGCGACGAACACGTCCTTGATATGGACCATGCCGGCGACCTCATCGAGGCTTTCGCCGTAAACGGGCAGGCGGCTGTGGCCGGCGTCGGCGAAGGCGCGGACAAGATCGTCGAAGGTGATGTCCTTGGGGACGGCGATAATCTCGCCGCGGGTCACGCATATGTCGCCCGCAGTTTCCTCGCCGAAGTGAAGCAGGTTGCGCAGCATCTGCCGCTCGGCCGGCGACAGGTCGCCCGGTGCAGGGCGCGAGCTGTCACCTTCCTCTGCTTCGTCGATCGCGTCCTCGATCTCTTCGCGCAGGGTGGGTTCGCTGTCCTCGCCCCAGATCAAATGCTGGATTCCGCGCCACAGCCGCGAGCCGCCGCCATCGTCGCCTCTCGTCGCCATCAGGCGGTCACCTCGTACGGACTGGCAATGCCGAGCGCGGCGAGCGCACGCACTTCGCGCGCTTCCATGTCCGCGGCTTCGGAATCGTCGTGATGGTCGTAGCCGAGCAGGTGCAGCGTGCCGTGCACGAGCAAATGGGTCGCGTGCTGCTCGATGCTCAGGCCCTTGTCCGCTGCTTCCGCCTCGCACACGCCGCGAGCGAGGATAATATCGCCGAGCAACAGTTCGGGTCCGGCAACATTTGCACGCTGCAGATCGCTCTGTTCGGCCATGGGGAAGGAGAGGACGTTGGTCGGCCGGTCCTTGCCGCGCCATTCGGCATTCAGCGCGCGCACCTGCTCGTCGCTGGTCAGCGTGACGGAGATTTCGACCGGCCGCTCCGAGGTCGCGAGCTGGGGGAAGGCGCTCTGCGCGACTGCGGCCTGAGTCGCTTTTCGAGCCAGCTCCTCCCAGGAGCTGCTACTGTCCCAGTCCTCGTCTGCGTCGAGCGCGATTTCGAGCATCACGCGTTCGGTCCCTCATAAGCTTCGACGATGCGGCCGACGAGCGGGTGGCGAACAACGTCGGCGCCGGTGAAGCGGATCGTGGCAATGCCCTTGATCCCGTCAAGCTTGGCGACGGCATCGGCGAGCCCGGACTTGCCGGGGTCCGGAAGGTCGACCTGGTTGGGGTCGCCGCAGATCACCATCCGACTGCGCATGCCGAAGCGGGTCAGGAACATCTTCATCTGCTGCGGCGTGGTGTTCTGCGCTTCATCGAGGATGATGAAGGCGTCGTTGAGCGTGCGGCCGCGCATGAAGGCGATCGGCGCAATCTCGATTTCGCCGGACGTGATGCGGCGCTCGACCTGCTCGGCGGGGAGCATGTCGTACAGCGCGTCGTAGAGCGGGCGGAGATAGGGATCGACCTTCTCCTTCATGTCCCCCGGAAGGAAGCCGAGCCGCTCGCCGGCCTCGACCGCTGGGCGGGAAAGGATCAGCCGTTCGACGCTGCCGGTGATCAGCTGCGACACGGCTTGCGCGACCGCGAGATAGGTCTTGCCCGTGCCCGCCGGCCCAAGCCCGAAGATCATGTCCTGGCTGGCGAGCGCCTCCATATAGGGCGTCTGCATGGCCGAGCGCGGGACGATGGTTTTCTTCCGCGTACGGATCATCACCCGCGGCGCGGAGGTCACGTCCTCCTGGATGATCCCGTCGAGGTTCGGCTGCGCGGCCATGCCGAGCACCGCTTCGACGGCCTCGGCATCCACATCGTGGCCGCTGTCCAGGCGATTGTAGAGGCCGGTCAGAACGTCGCGGGCGCGGGACGCGGATTCCGCATCGCCCTCGATCTGCACGCGGTTGCCGCGCGCCGCGATGTGGACGCCCAGCCGCTGCTCGATAGTGATCAGATGGCGATCGTAATCGCCGAACAAGGGGCCGAGCAGGTACGGCTGCTCGAACTCGACCTCGAGGCGAGCGCGGCCCTGTTCGTTGGCCGCTTCGGCCAGTTCGCGCCGCGCCATCAGGCGGCCGCTTTCTGGACCAGGGCACCGGTCATGCTGTTCGGGCCGGCCGCGACGAAGGTCACGTCGACAATATCGCCGGGCTGCGCCGCCGCCTCGACATGGACGGACTGAAGCCATGGCGAACGGCCGATCATCTGCCCTGCGTGGCGCCCCTTGCGTTCGATCAGCACCTGCGTGGTCATGCCCATGGTCGAACGGTTGAACGCCAGTTGGTGATCGTTGATCCGGGCCTGCAGGCGCTGAAGCCGGTCGTCCATGATTTCGCGTGCGATCTGGTCCTCCATGGTGGCGGCCGGGGTGCCCGGGCGCGGGCTGTACTTGAACGAATAGGCCGCAGCGTAACGCACCGCATCGACGATCTGCAGCGTCGCTTCGAAATCCTCTTCGGTCTCGCCCGGAAAGCCGACGATGAAGTCGCCCGAAATGGCAATGTCGGGCCGGGCGGCGCGCACTTTCTCGATGGTGGCGAGATAGCTGTCGGCGGTGTGGCTGCGGTTCATCGCCTTTAGAATGCGGCTTGAGCCCGACTGCACCGGCAGGTGGAGGTAGGGCATCAGCTTGCCGACCTCACCATGAGCAGCGATCAGATCGTCGCCCATGTTGACCGGATGCGACGTGGTGTAGCGGATGCGCTCCAGCCCATCGATCTTGTCGAGCGCCCGGATCAAGTCCGCAAGGCGGCGGCCGCCGTCTTCCCATGCGTTCACATTCTGGCCGAGCAGGACGATTTCGCGAGCGCCGGCATCGACTAACGCCCGGGCTTCAACGACGATGTCGTCCCACGGGCGGGAGATTTCGGCGCCGCGCGTGTAGGGCACCACGCAATAAGTGCAGAATTTGTCGCAGCCTTCCTGGACCGTCAGGAAGGCGCTTGGGGTGGCGCGGCGGCGCTGGGGGAATGCGTCGAATTTGCTGAGCGGCGGCAAATCGGTGTCTACCGGGCGCGCGCCACCCGTGGCCTGCGCCACCATCTCGGGGAGGCGGTGATAAGCCTGTGGGCCGACGACGATGTCGATCATCTGCGACCGGCGCTTGGCCTCGGCACCTTCCGCCTGGGCGACGCAGCCAGCGAGAGCGATCAGCGGCTTCGAACCGTCCTCGCGCTTCAGTCGGCCGACATCGGAATAGGCCTTTTCGGCCGCCTTCTCGCGGATGTGGCAAGTGTTGAGCACGACGAGGTCGGCATCGAGCGCTTCGTCGGCGGCCGTCATGCCCTGCGCGCTCAGCAATTCGGCCATCCGCTCGCCGTCGTAGACGTTCATCTGGCAGCCGAAGCTTTTGATCTTGAAGGTCTTGGGAGTCATTCTCCCGCACCTATAGGCGAGTGTGCGGGGGACTTGAAGCGGAGCATGGTTGCAATCGCCTCATGCGCCTCCTGTGTCAGTTTCTTCCGGTCTGCGGCGCGGTCCAGCGGCGGCAGGACGTGGATGACGACGGGCAGCGTTCCGCGCCGGCCGAGGATCCGAAGGACATTGTCCTTGCCTGCCTCCTCGAACCAGCCGACCTCTGCCGCCGCATCGCCATAGTCGATCGCGACCGGGCGGATCGCGACATCCTTTGCTGCGTAATTGGCCGCCTCCAGCAGGGTCGAGCGAAAGGGCAGGAGGTGCGTTCCCGGGCCGGTGGTCCCTTCGGGGAAGAGCGCGACCGCTTTGTCGCCCTCCAGCGCGCGGGCGATTGTGAGCGCCTGGTCCTTGGCTCCCTTGCGTTCGGAGCGCTTCACGTAAACGGTGGCGTTCTGGTCGGCGAGCCAGTGGATGAAGCCATGGCCAAGCTCGTCCTTCGACACGAACGCGCAGCGCGTAGCGCCTGCCATGACCAGGATGTCGAGCCAGCTGGTGTGATTGCACAGAAGGAACGTGTGCGGCCGCACCGGATCGCCTTCGAGCCTCACGCGCGCACCGATGATCCAGGCAACCGCGCCGAGAAAAAGCGGCGGCACCGGCGATCGCCTGAGCACGAGCTTCGCCAGCAGGTGAAGCGGGGCGAGCAAGAGGAACAGCAGCACGATCGCGGCGATGCGCAGCACCGCGCGCGTGGTGAGCGCCGCTGGCCTAGCGGTTGCGATCGAGCGCGACTCCGTACAGCTCCATGCGATGATCGACGAGGCGATAGCCGAGCTTCTCCGCGATCCGCCGCTGGAGCATCTCCAGCTCCTCGTCGACGAACTCGATCACATTGCCGGTCTCGACATCGATCAAATGGTCGTGGTGCGCGTCCGACGCGGCTTCGTAGCGCGAACGGCCGTCGCCGAATTCGTGCCGGTCGAGGATCCCCGCCTCCTCGAACAGGCGGACCGTCCGATAAACGGTCGCGATCGAGATGTTCGGATCGACCGCGGACGCACGGGCGTGCAGCGTTTCGACATCGGGATGGTCGTCGCTGTCGCCGAGGACCTTCGCGATCACCTTGCGCTGCTCGGTGATCCTCAGGCCCTTTTCGGCGCACAGCGCCTCGATATCGATCGTCCGCGTCATGACCTCAAACTAGGTCCGCGCCGCGCGGTCGTCCAGCAAGCTTACTTGCCGCCCCGGGTCTTGCGGCGCTTGGTGCCAAGTCCGATCGACTTGGCAAGGGTACGGCGCTGCTCGGCATAATTGGGCGCGACCATCGGATAGTCGGCGGAAAGTCCCCACTTCTGGCGATATTCCTGCGGCGTCATTTCGTGATTGGTCATCAAGTGGCGTTTCAGCATCTTCTGGCGGCTGCCGCATTCCAGACAGGCAATCGATTCCGGCTTCACCGATGAACGGATCGAGACCTTCGGCTCCGGCTTTTCTTCCGGCGCGCTACTCGAGCCGGAAATGCCCGAGAGGGCGGCGTGTACGTTTTGAATGAGGTTCGGCAAGTCATTCACGGCAACGCTGTTGTTGCTGACATGTGCAGCGACAATGTCGGCAGTTAGCGTCAGCAGTGTGTCTTCGGTCGCTTCATTATCGGCCATGTTCGTCCCCGAGCAGATGTTCGCGCGAAAGATTGCGCGCTAAGCTCGGCAGTAAGCAGCGACTGCGCGCAGTGCAACTGGACGAAAGGCAGTAGCGAAAAAGATCAGAGATCGCGGGCGAGCGTAATTGCGTCGAACCTGTCGCCGTTCGGCGCATGATAATAATTGCGGCGGCGGCCGACCGGCGAGAAGCCGGCGGCTTCGTACATCGAGGTCGCGGGATTGCCGTCGCGGACTTCAAGATGGACCCGGGATACCTGTTCGAGCCGTGCGCGGTCGATGAAGTCGGTGAGCAGCAACTTGCCGACTCCCCGCCGGTGATGGTCGGGAAGGACTGCGATCAGCAGCAGTTCGGCTTCGCCGGCAACGGTGCGGAACAGCGAAAAGCCGATCGCGGCATCGCTCCGCCGGTCGATTGCAAGGACCAGGAAGACGCCGCCCATCGGCAGGATTCCGCTCAGCTGCGAGCGCGTCCAGGCCTCGCCATAGCGGTCGCCAAAGGCGCCCTGCATGATGGTCATGACCGGATCGATCTGGTCGGCCGAGCCCGGTTCGATCTTCACGTCTTCGGTGATTGCCGGGGTGGCCATCAGGCGGCCCGCCGCGGCTGCGCATCGGGCGCGCGGGCGTAGACTGGACGCGCGGCAAGGCTGCGCTCGTGCGGGAGCAGGCGCAGCGCGTTGGCGGCGGACGGCCAGGCCTCGCGGGCTTCCCCAAAGCCGCGCGCTTCGACGAGCTGGGCAGCGCCCGACCCGACCACCAGCTGCGCGGACACGAACTGCGCTGCCTCAGCGGGGGCGAGGTTGCGAAGCTCGGACCTAGCTTGTCCGTCTGTGAACTGCTGGACGAACAGCTCGCCGTGACCGCCGACCACGGCAGCGGCGACTTCGCCGGATTGCTCGGCGCCAGCCGCGACAAGCGCGAGTGACGACATGCCCTTGAGCTCCGCCCCCCATCCGATCGCCAGTCCGTGCGCGGCGGCGATGGCCACGCGAATCCCGGTGAAGCTGCCCGGGCCGACGCCGACGAGAATGTGCTCGGCGCGGCGGCCGTCGAGCAGCTCGGCGATCATCGGAACCAGCCGCTCAGCATGGCCGCGGCCGATCAGCTCATCGCTTCGCGCGATGCACTGCGTTCCGTCGAACAAGGCGGCGGTGCAGGCTGAACTGGACGTGTCGAACGCGAGCAGCATCGCTTGGGATAGTGGTCACATGCGGCGCGGCGCCGCAACCCCTCACACCGCTTCGACGGATTCCACTTCGGGGACGTAGTGGCGGATCAAGCTTTCGATGCCGCGCTTCAGCGTCACGGTCGACGAAGGGCACCCGGAGCAGGCGCCCTGCATCGCCAAAAAGAGGCGGCCGTCCTTGTAGCCGCGATAAACGATATCGCCGCCGTCCTGCGCGACCGCGGGGCGGACGCGCGTTTCGATCAGATCCTTGATCTGGTCGATGATGTCGGCGTCCTCCGGGTTCTCGTCGAAGTCGTCGGCGGCGACATGGATGCCCGCAGCCGATCCGGCGGTGAACAGCGGTGCGCCGGTGACGAAATGATCGAGCAGGGTTTCCAACACCAGCGGCTCCAGGTCAGTCCACGAGACGCCGGGAGCGACGGTGACTGAGACGAAGTCGCGTCCGTAGAACACGCCTTCGACCATGCCGCTGTCGAACAAAGCCTTTGCTAGCGGCGAGGCCTCCGCCGCCTCCGCATCGGGGAAGTCACGGGTGCCCGCTTCCATGACCGTCTGGCCGGGCAGGAACTTGCGGGTCGCCGGATTGGGCGTCTGTTCGGTGCGGATCAGCATGGCCGCGATGTGGCCCTGATCGAGGGCTGCTTCAAGGCGCAGGTCATGATGCGCCGAACGTATGCGCCCACAGCTGGACCGCCGCCCACCAGGCCGCGGCAAAGGTGAGGGAGACCAGCACCAGGCTGGCGATGGTGGCGACGAAGCCGGCGATCACCAGCATGCCGTCGCGGTACAGGAGAGCCAGCGCGAAGAGGGTCAGCGCGAGAGCCGGCGCGTGATTGCCAAGCGGGATCGGCAGCCACAGGATGGCCGAGAGCGCGAGTCCGACGGCGCCAATCACGCGCGTTCCGCGGTGGTTGGTCAGCCAACACAGCCGGGGCTTGAGCACGCGGCCGATGCGCTGCTCCCAAGGAGCCATCTTGGCGGCAACCTTGGACAGCAGCGGCTTGCCGATGCCGCGGTCGTCGAGCTTGCGCGGGAACCACGGCCGGCGGCGGCCCCAGGCCATTTGCGCAGTGATGATGATGAGCGGGATGCCGGTGACGGTGGTCGTGCCCGGCGGAAGCGGAAGCAGGTTCACCGCCGCGAAGATCAGCAGCATTCCGCCCCAGGCGCGATCGCGCAGCCGCGCCGATAACTCGCGCAGCTTCAGGCGGTCGCTGCCGTGCCGCTCGGCAATGTGCGCGAGCAGCTGCGCGAAGGGCAAAGGCTGGGCCGTGGCGTCGATCGGGTTGCTGCTCATGCGGGGCGCTTAGGGGAGAGGTGCGCCGCCGACGACCCACCGCGTGACGGCGAGCGCAACGGCGAGGCAGAGGAGCGCCGCCCACCATTTGGCGCGCCGCATCGGCTCGACGCCCGCCGCGGCTTCGCCTCCGCCGGTGATCATCGGCATGATCAGCTTCTGGCCCCGCAAACGATAGAAGAGGATTGCCGCGACATGGAGCGCGATCAGCGCGAGGATGACGTTGAACAAGCTTTCGTGAATCTCGGTGGCGGCCGCCGAGGTTTCGAAGGACACAAGGCTCGCGAGCGGGCCGGCGAACAGCCCGTCCTCGTCCTCGGCGACGAGGCCGAGGCCCACCTGCGCGGCGATGACCACGAGCATGGCGATGACGCTAAGCGCTCCGAGCGGGTTGTGGCCGATGCCCTGCCACTTGCCGCCGAGATAATCGCGCACCGCCGACGGGCCACGGACGAAGCTGGAGAAGCGCGCCGTCGAGCTCCCGAAAAAGCCCCACAGCAAGCGAAAGAGCAGGAGCGTCATGACGCCGAAGCCGGACCAGATGTGCCAGTCCATGTGGTGGTTTTCCGCCGACCACCAGCTGAAACCGATCAGGCCGGCGAGCGTCCAGTGGAACAGTCGGAGCGGAAGATCCCACACCGGCTGCGTGCGGCTTCCGTCGTTCAGTGCTTCATCTCCGCCCGATACTTGTCGTGGCACGCCTTGCAGGTGCCGCCGAGGTCGGCGAAGCTCTTCTTGATCGCCGCGATGTCATTGCCGCCGGCCGCCTGGTTGAAGGCTTGCGCCGCTTGCTGGAAGTTCGCGGTTTTGGCGGTGAAGTCCTGAGCATTGGCCCAGATTTCCGGCTTCGCTCCCGTCTTGCCGACGTCCGGCCCCGAGCCCTTCGGGAACTGCGATGCCGTATATTTCGACTGTTCGGCAATGGTGCTGGCGGACTGCCGGATTGCGCCGAGATTGGGAGTGTCGGACTCGAGCTCGCGCCGAACCGCCTTCGACGCCTTGCCAATCTTCTCCATCGACTCATGGCGCTCGTGCATGGCGAGCTTCGCTTCTTCCTTGCTCACCGCCGCGCCGGTCATGGCGCTGAGGTCGGTCGAGGTCGCCGTCGCCGGCACGCGCTGGCCCATGCTGATGTTCGCCTGCGCATCATTGGCCTGGCTTTCCTGCGGGCCGCCGCAGGCAGCGAGCAGCGCGAGGGGCAGGGTGGTTGCGAGAAAGGCAATGCGCATGTCGGCTCCTACTTGTCCTGAGGCGGGATCCAGCTGTCGTCGATCATCTTGATCAGCGCCGAGAAATCCTTGTTGGCGCCGCCGCGGTCGACGAAGCGCTGGTACAGTTCCTCCGCCTCGGCGCCCATCGGCGTATAGGCCCCGACGCTCTGCGCGGCTTCCTCAGCGAGCTTCAAGTCCTTGAGCATCAGCGCGGCGGCGAACCCGCCTTCATAGTCGCGGTCGGCGGGGGTCTCCGGGCCGACGCCGGGCACGGGGCAATAGCTCGTCATCGACCAGCTCTGGCCCGAAGCCTTGGACGAAATGTCGAAGAAGGTCTGAAGGTTGAGGCCGAGCTTCTGCGCTAGCGCAAAGGTTTCGCAGGTGGCGGCCATCGTCGCGCCGAGGAGCATGTTGTTGCAGATCTTCGCCGCCTGTCCGGCGCCGGCCTCACCCGCATGGATCACGGCCTTGCCCATCTGCTCGAGGAAGGGCCGCGCGCGCTCGAAGCCCTCGTCCGAGCCGCCGACCATGAAGGTCAACGTGCCCTGGTTCGCCGCAGCGATGCCGCCGGAAACCGGCGCATCGACGAACTCGAAACCAAGGCCGCGTAGCGCTTCGCCGACGGTCTTGGCGGTCGCGACGTCGATGGTCGAACAGTCGATCATCATCACGCCCTTGGCGGCGTTCGGCGCGACCTCCTCATTGTAGACGGCTTTCACATGCTTGCCGGCCGGCAGCATGGTGATGACGACTTCCGCGTCCTTGACTGCGTCCGCCGTGGACGCTGCGCGGATCGCCCCATGACCTTCGGCACGCGCGAGCGCATCGTCGGAAAGGTCGAAGGCGTGAACTTCGTGCCCGGCCTTGACCAGGTTCGCGGCCATGCCGCCGCCCATGTTGCCAAGCCCGATGAATGCAATACGCGCCATCAGCGTCCCTTCCAGTTACCCGGCCGTTTTTCGACGAAGGCGGCCATACCCTCTTTTTGGTCCTCTGTGCCGAACAGGCCGTGGAACAGGCGGCGCTCGAAACGGATGCCTTGGCCGAGCGGAAGCTCGAGCGCGGCATTGACCATTTCCTTGCAGGCGATCGCCGCGAGCGGCGGCATGCCGGCAATCGTCTCGGCAGTCTTCATCGCCTCGTCGAGCAGCTGATCGGCCGGCACGACTTTGGCGACCAAACCGGCTCGCTCCGCTTCTTCGGCGCCCATCATCCGGCCGGTCAGGCACATCTCCATGGCCTTGGCCTTGCCGATCGCCCGAGTCAGGCGCTGCGAACCGCCCATGCCGGGCGTCACGCCGAGCTTGATCTCTGGCTGGCCGAACTTGGCCGTGTCCGCCGCGATGATGAAGTCGGCCATCATCGCCACTTCGCAGCCGCCGCCAAGTGCGAAGCCTGCGACCGCGGCGATCCACGGCTTGCGCGTCGCGGTGACTCGCTCCCAGCCCGCGAAGAAGTCCGACGAATACATGTCGGCAAAGCCTTGGCTCGACATCTCCTTGATGTCGGCGCCGGCCGCGAACGCCTTTTCGCCGCTGCCGGTCAGCACCAGGCAGCGCTGGCTGTCGTCGGCATCATACTTGCCGAACGCATCGATCAGCTCGCGCAGAACCTCGCTGTTGAGCGCGTTCAGCGCCTGCGGGCGGTTGAGGGTGACCAGCGTCACCGCGCCGCGCTGTTCGACGAGGATGTTCGTGTAGTCGCTCAAGAAACCGTCTCCACCTGGGGGAAGGGCGTCCATTCTTCGCTCGAGGGCAGAGGCGCGAAGAGGATGTCGAGCATTTCGTCGGTCACCGCTTCGGGTGTCGCCGGATCCCATTGCGGGTCGCCGCTTTTGTCGATCAGAAGCGCGCGCACGCCTTCGCGGAAATCATGTGTCCGGACGACCCGCGAAGCGAGCGCATATTCGGCGCGCATCTCGTGCTCGAAGCTCTCGCGCTTGCCGCCCTCCGCGAGAAGGCGCAGCGAAACCTTGCACGACAGCGGGCTCTTCGAACGGAGCGTCGCAAGCTCGCTGTTCGCCCAATCGCTGTCCTCGGCTTCCAGTGCGGCAAGCACGTCTTCGTAGCGGTCGGACGCGAATAGCCGGGTGATCTGGCTGATATTCGCTTCGATCTTCGCTTCCGGCGCGGTGCTGGCCGCTGCGCCGATGGCGCCCTGCACCCGGCCCGGGGACTTCATGATCCGGTCGAGCAGGTCCGCGATCCCGGCCTGTTCGACATAATGCGTCGCCAGGTTGAGGTAGGCGCAATCCGAGCCGTCGAGCCGGGCGCCGGTCAATGCCATATATTCGCCGACCCGGCCCGGCAGGCGCGACAAATACCAGCCGCCGCCGACATCCGGGAACAGGCCGATGCTGGTTTCCGGCATCGCGAACCGCGTGTTCTCGGTAGCCACGCGGTAGGTGCACGGAAGCGAAATGCCGACCCCTCCGCCCATGGTGATGCCGTCCATGATCGCGACCGTCGGCTTGTCGTAGGTGAACAGCAAATGGTTGAGGCAATACTCGGCGAAGAAAAAGCGCTTGGCGTCTTCCGCATCCTCGGCGCCGCTACGCGCAAGCATGACGACATCGCCGCCGGCACAGAAGCCGCGGCCTTCGGCATGGTCGATGACGACGACCTGCACGGCATCGTCGCTGCGCCAGTCGAGGAGCGCGCGGCTCATCTTCTCGCACATTGCGGTGGTCAGCGCGTGGATCGCCTTGGGGCGGTTGAGCCGAATACGGCCGACCCCGCTTTCGACGCTGGTCAGAACATCGTCAGTCACTGGCGAAGCATGTCCCGGCTGACGATCACGCGCATGATCTGATTGGTGCCTTCGAGGATCGAATGAACGCGAAGGTCGCGCCAGAAGCGCTCGATCGGATAATCCTGCAGATAGCCGTAGCCGCCATGCAGTTGCAGCGCGCGGTCGACCACCGACGATCCGGTGTCGGTGGCGAGCCGCTTGGCCATTGCCGCGAAGCGCGTCTTGTCGGGCGCGTTGGCGGTCACCTTCGCCGCTGCGACGTAAAGTAGGTGGCGGGCGGCCTGAAGCTCGGTCTCCATGTCGGCGAGCGTGAACTGCGTGGCCTGAAAATCGGCGATCGGGGTTCCGAACTGCTTGCGTTCCTTGGTGTAGTTGACCGCTTCGTCGAGGCAGCGCTGGGCCCCGCCGAGAGAGCAGGCGCCGATGTTCAGGCGGCCTCCATCGAGGCCCATCATGGCGATGCGGAAGCCTTCGCCTTCGCCGCCGACGCGGTTGGCTACGGGTACGCGAACCTCGTCGAAATTGACCTGCGCGGTCGGCTGCGAATGCCAGCCGAGCTTCTTTTCCTCCGCGCCGAAGCTGACGCCCGGCATGTCCTTCTCGATCACCAGGCAAGAAATGCCCTTCGGACCTTCTTCGCCGGTGCGGACCATGGTCACATAGACCTCGTTCTCGCCGCCGCCCGAGATGAAGGCCTTGGAGCCGCTGACAACGTAGTGGTCGCCGTCCAGCACCGCCTTCGTCTTGAGCGCGGCGGCGTCGGAGCCGGACGAGGGCTCGGTCAGGCAATAGCTGCCCATCCGCTCCATCGTGATCATCGACGGCAGATACTTCTGCTTCACTTCCGCCGAGCCGAAGCGGTCGATCATCCAGCTCGCCATATTGTGGATCGAGATGAAGGCGCTCGTCGACGGGCAGCCGTAAGCCATGGCTTCCATGATCAGCGCCGCCTCAAGCCGTCCGAGGCCGATTCCGCCGCTTTCTTCCGACACGTAGATGGCGCCGAAGCCGAGCTCGGCGGCTTCGCGGATCGTGTCGCGCGGGAAGATGTGCTTTTCGTCCCACTCGGCCGCGTTGGGCGTGATCGCGTCGGCGGTGAACTTGCGGGCCATCTCCTGGATCTGGAGCTGGTCTTCGGTCAGGTCGAATTGGCTCATATTGCGGGCGCTCTAGGATGCAGCCCGAAAGTCAGCAAGGGTGGGCAGGGGCGTTCATTCGGCGTTTTCGGCTGCCTCGTTGGCTTCGGGCGCCGTGATGCCGTTTTGCAGCTCGGACGAGGGCGTGGCGCTGCTCTCGTCGGCCGGAAGCATCTCGACATCCGCATTGGCGGGGATCTGCCCGGTCGGCATGCCTTCGTCGACGTCGATGTTCTCCTCGTTGGTGGCAGCCTTCTCGCCACCGCCGCAAGCAGTCAGCAGGGCAGCGGCGAGGGCGACGATGTAAAATCTAGCATTTGGCATAAGTGAAGCTCGCTGCTGGGTCGGTTTCGGTGCGTACCAGCTTGTTACCCTGAACCTGGAGCGCCTGAAACTTGCTCCATTCCATGCCTTCGCCGGTGAAGTTGAAACGGCCTTTGACGCTATCGTCGTCGAACACCACGTCGGCCCCGGGAACGGCCCGCGATTCGTAGAAGCGAAGCTCGGTCGCGCTGACGGTCAGGAGCCCCTTGGCATCGCCGCGCGTCGAGGTGCAGTCCGCCGGGTTGAGCCCCCAGCGGCCATGTAATGAGGCAGGGATCGACCCAGCCGACGTCGCGGTGACCGGCGCGACATCGCTAGTGGGCGCCTCGCCCGCCGCCTCGGGCCCGCGGTCGGTGCTCGGTTGCGGCAGGCTGGCGCCGTTCGCGTCGTTGTCGACGGGGTCGGGTCCGCCGCCGCACGAGGCTAGCAGAAGGCCTGCTAAAAGAAGGGAGAACCGGAACCGCATCGCAAAGGTAACGCGACGCGGCCCCGGTCGTTTCAACCGTCCGACTAGGGACTTAGCCCATGGTCGGGATGACGAAGGCGTTCTCGCCCGTCACCGAACCATCCGGCCAGCGCTGCGTCACGACCTTGTTCTTGGTCCAGAAGCGCAGGCCTTCCATGCCGTACTGGCCAATGTCGCCGAAGCCGGAGCGTTTCCAGCCGCCGAAGCTGTGATAGCTGACCGGCACCGGGATCGGCACGTTGACGCCGACCATCCCGACGTTGACGCGCGCGGTGAATTCGCGTGCCGCATGGCCGTTGCGGGTGAAGATCGCCACGCCATTGCCATACTGGTGCTCGGACGGCAGGCGAACCGCTTCCTCGAAGTCGCGGGCCCGGACCATCTGCAGGACGGGCCCGAAGATCTCGTCCTGGTAGCTCCGGAAGTCCGGCTTCACATGGTCGAAGAAGGTGGGGCCGATGAAGAAGCCTTCTTCGTGCCCCTGCAGCTTGAAGCCGCGGCCGTCGACGACGAGCTCGCCGCCCTCGTCGATGCACATCTGGATGTACTGCTCGATCCGCTCCTTGTGCGCCGAGCTCACGACCGGGCCGTAGTGGGCCTCGGCATCGGTCGATACGCCGACCCGCAGCGCCTCGATAGCTGGGATCAGCTTCTCGCGGAGGCGCTCGGCGGTTTCGTCACCGACGGGCACCACGACCGGCAGCGCCATGCAGCGCTCGCCTGCCGAGCCGAAGGCGGCGCCGGTCAGGTCGTTGACGACCTGGTCGAGGTCCGCGTCGGGCATGACGATGCCGTGGTTCTTGGCGCCGCCGAACGCCTGCACGCGCTTGTTGTGCGCAGTGCCGCGCGAATAGATGTACTGGGCGATGTCGGAGGATCCGACGAAGCTGACTGCGGCGATGTCCGGGTGGTCGAGGATCGCGTCGACCATTTCCTTGTCGCCGTGGACGACGTTGAGGACGCCGTCCGGCAGGCCCGCTTCCTTCATCAGCTCGGCAAGGCGCACGGGGACGCTCGGATCGCGCTCTGAAGGCTTGAGGATGAAGGCATTGCCGCAGGCGATCGCCATGCCGAACATCCACATCGGGATCATCGCGGGGAAGTTGAACGGCGTGATTCCGGCGCCGATGCCGAGCGGCTGGCGCATCGAATAGACGTCGATACCCGGGCCGGCGCCGACCGTATATTCGCCCTTCAGCGCCTGCGGGATGCCGCAGCAGAATTCGATGACTTCGAGGCCGCGCTGGATGTCGCCCTTGGAGTCGGCGATCACCTTGCCGTGCTCGGAGGAGAGCAGGTGCGCGAGCTCGTCCATGTTCGCTTCGACCAGCTCTTTATACTTGAACATGACGCGGGCGCGGCGCTGCGGGTTGGTCGCGGCCCAGGCCGGCTGGGCGGCCTTGGCGGCGTCGACCGCCGTCTGGAGGTCGGCTGCGGTGCCGAGCCTTACGCTCGCCTGCGGCTTGCCCTGATTGGGGTCGAAGACCTCGCCGGTCCGGTCGCCGGACACATAGCTCTCGCCGTCGATGAAATGGTCGATGTCACGCAACATGGGGGGTCGATCCTGCGCTGGTTTCTAGGGGTTGCGGCTCCCCTAGACCCCGCCCGGCTCAATTTCCAGTTGGGCAGTTCGCGTAATGGCCCCTGGTCAGCGCCTGCCATGCGGCTCGCCCTTTGGGCTGCAGCCGCTCCGCTGGCTATTGGTCCTTGGCCATCTTGGCGCGGTACGCCTCGATGCTGATCGGCCGGCCCAGGAAGTCCTGCACCAATTGTGCGGCGGGCTTGGTGCCGCCGGGCTCCAGGACCAGCCGGCGGTAGCGTTCGGCCGTGGCTCGGTCGTGCAGCCCGTTCTTCGCGAAAGCGGTGAACAGGTCGTCCGAAATCACCACTGACCAGCGGTAGGTGTAATAAGCGGCGCCATAGCCGCCGAGGTGGCTGAACGAGTCCTGGAACTGGGTGAATTCCGGGAGCGCCAGGAGGTTGTACTTGGCGTCATATTCGCGCGCCGCCGCGCCGAGGTCCGCCGGTGCCGGTCGCGAATAATATTGCAGCGCGATGTTCGACAGGCCGAGCTGGCGCATGTCGTCCATGCCGATGCTGAAATAGCGCGCCTTGTTCATCTTCTCGACAAGCTCGGCGGGGATCGGCTTGCCGGAGTCATCGACCGCGAACTGCTTCAGCGTGTCATAATCATAGACCCAGTTCTCGAGCATCTGGGACGGCGCTTCGACGAAGTCCCACTCGGTCGCGACGCCGCTCTGCGCCGCCCAGCGCTTGTTCTGCCCGCCGAAGATGGCGTGGAGCAGGTGGCCATATTCGTGGAGGAAGGTCTCGACATCCTCATGTTCCATCAGCCCGGTCTTGTGACCGCCGGCGGGCAGGTTCATGACCAGGGCAGCGACCGGCACGGAGCCGCGCACGCCGTTGCGAAGCGGGACCGCATTGGCATGCTCGTACTTGCCCGGGCGGGGGTGTGAATCGAAATAGAAGCGGCCGATCAGCTTGCCGCCGTCGTACATTTCATAAGCTTCGACCTTCTTTGCCCACAGCGGCGTCTTCCACGGGCGGATGTCGACGCCGAACAGGCTCTCGGTCAGCTTGAGAACGCCGTCGCGAACATTGTCGTAGGCGAAATATTTGCGCGCTTCCTGCCGGTCGTAGCCGTACATCTGCTTCTGGACGAGCTGGCTGACATAGCCATTGTCCCACGGCTGCAGCTTGGTCGCACCGGGCTGCAACTGCTGCAGGACGGCGAGTTTCTTCGCATAGTCGCGCTCCGCCGCAGGCCTTGCAGCCGCGGCCATCTCGTCCATCAGCGCCTGCACCTTTTCAGGCGTGTTGAGCATCCGGTCCGCGAAATTCAGCGAGGCGTAGTTCGGCCGGCCGACGAGCTTTGCAAGTTCGTCTCGTTTGTCGATCAGCTGGCGAAGCACGGGATCGTTCGCCGGATAGGCGCGCTGCATATATTCGCGGTAGAAACGCTCCCGGACCGCGCTGCTCTTCGCGTAAGTCATGACCGGGCCGTAGTCGGTATAGTCGGTCTTCAGCGTGATCTTGCCCTCGGTGCCGGGCTTGTGCGCGTCCATGAAGTCCTGCGGCAGTCCGTCGAGCTCGGCCGCAGTGGCCGTGATGCTCCGCTGGCCCTTGGGGACGTTGGCTTCGAACTCGGTAGTAAGCTTGGCGATCTCATCGCTCAGCGCCTGCGCCTTCGCGCGGCCGGCGGCGTCGAGGCCGATACCCGCGAGCTCGAAGCCCGTCAGAACTCGAGACAGATAATATCTGGTGGTTTCGTCAGCGGGTGCCGGAATGGCATTGATCCGCTCGTAGATCGGGCGCGACAGGGCCATTTTGTTACTCTCCGCCGCCGCCCGCACCTCGCACTTTTCGCCTGCGGTCCGCGCAGCCGCCGTGGCGCCGGTCTCGCGATAGAGCGTCACCTCGGCGTTGGTGGCGGCAACCTGGTTGACGAGATCGTCGAACGCGCGGAGCGTCCCGTCGACGGTCGCCGAGCCCTTGCTCTTCTCAAGCGCGGTTCGCATCGCTGCTGCCCGCCCGATCATCAGGTTGCACCGCTGGTTGATCTGCGCTGCCGTCGGCACACCGGTAAGGATGGGCGGGATCGCCGGGGCGCTCAGCGCCGCCGAACCGACCAGGCACGAGCTCGCGAACAGAAGCTTGGCAAAGTGACGCATCAGATCCCCCCGACGAATATGTGGCGCGCAGCCTAGCGGAGGCACTGTGCCTAGCCAATCGGCGGTTCGGCCCGCTAGGCAGCGGCGCGATGGCATCCCGCAAGAGCCGCCTTACCGACCAGCCGGCCGAGCAGCGCCCGCTGCTGGCCATCGCACTTCGGCTGGCGGCAGCCGTGCTCCTCGCCTTGATGTTCGCGGGCGTGAAATGGGCAGGGCGGCACGGCGTCGGCGTGATCGAGAGCTTGTTCTATCGCCAGCTCGGCACGGCCTTGTGCGCGCTCGGCTGGGTCGCGGTGGGGCCGGGGTTCGGCTCGCTGCGGACGCAGCGCGTCGGCGCCCACGTCGCACGGATGCTGATCGGGCTGGTGGCGATGGGCCTGAACTTCTTGGCCTTCATGCTCCTCCCGCTCGCCGAAGCGACGACGATCGGCTTTTCGGTACCGATCTTCGCGACCATGCTGGCGGCGCTGGTGCTCGGCGAGCCGACCGGCAAATGGCGGTGGGGCGCCGTCGTGATCGGCTTTGCGGGCGTCCTCGTGATCGTTCAGCCGGGGTCGAGCCACATCGGCCTTTATGGCGGTGCCGTGGCGATCGCTGCGGCCCTAACCACGGCGTGCGCGATTATCGCCATCCGCCGCCTCGGGGCTACCGAAGCGGTCGGGACCACCGTCTTCTGGTTCGGCGCCAGCTCGCTCGTGCCCCTGGCGCTGGCGATGCCCTTCCTCGGACAGTCGCATGCGCCGTCGACCTTCGCCGTCATTGCGGGGTTCAGCCTCGCCGGAGGGCTTGCCCAGCTGGCGCTGACCGGATCGTTGCGCTTCGGCCCGGTCGCGCTAGTCATGCCGATGGATTATAGCTCGCTGCTCTGGGCGAGCCTGCTCGGCTGGCTGCTGTTCGCGCAATTGCCGTCGCACTGGACGGCGCTCGGCGCGCCCATCGTCATCGCCGCGGGCCTGGTGATCCTGTGGCGCGAGCAGAAGCTGCGCAAGGCGGCCATGGCGGCTCCGGCACTCGGCGGCTGAAGCCAAGTCTGCGTTCGTGCGTTACGGGTACGAAAGGAGCTTGGCATGGCCGGCGGATGGACGCGCGACGGCGCGGTTCAGGACCAGATCGACGATACGGTGAAGGACGCCATCGCGCGTGCCCGTGCGCTGGCGCCGAAGGGTGAGAGCGCCGAGGAATGCGACGATTGCGGAGAGCCGATCCCGAAGAAGCGCCGTGAAGCGTTGCCGGGCGTGCGCACCTGCGTCGCCTGCCAATCGGAACGCGACAAGGCGATCGTTCATTCGACCATCAACCGCCGCGGCAGCAAGGACAGCCAGCTGCGCTAGTCGCTGTTGCAACTTGCGCGCTTTGCAGGCGTAGGAGAGGGGATGCCCCGCAAGCGCCAACCCGCCGAACTGCCCAGCCGCAAGCAGATCCTCGACTTCATCGCCTCGTCCGACCAGCCGGCCGGCAAGCGCGAGATCGCCAAGGCTTTCGGGATCCGCGGCGATGCGAAGATCCAGCTGAAGAAGCTGCTCAACGACATGGGCGACGAGGGGCTGATCGAAAGCGGCCGCGGGCGCGCCTTCAACAAGATGGGCGGCATTCCGCGCGTCACGGTTCTCAGGATCGTCGACAGCGACGACAGCGGCACCGTCTATGGAACGCCAGAGCAGTGGGAGGCGGATACGCCTGCCCCCAAGCTGCGCGTGATCGAAAAGGAGCGGCGCGGCGCGCTCGGCATCGGTGACCGCGTGCTCGCCCGCACCGAGGAGCGTGGCGGGAAGCATGTGGCGCACCCGCTCAAGAAGCTCGCGAAGAAGACGGAACTGGTGCTCGGCGTGCTCCGGCAGGACGGCAACCGCTTCTGGTTGACTCCCGTCGAGAAGAAGGAGCGGCGGGAGCTTGCCGTCAGCGACGCCGGAGAAGGCGAAGCCGGCGATCTCGTGCTGTGTGAGCTTTCTGGCCGCGGGCCGCGGGTCACCGCGCGCGTGGACGCGGTGCTCGGCGACCCGTTCGCGCCCAAGAGCTTCAGCCTGATCGCCATCCACAAATATGAGCTCCCGCACGAGTTCCGGCAGGCCGCGCTCGACGAGGCTGCGCGCGTGTCCAAACAGCCGCTCGGTGAGCGCGAGGACCTGACTCACCTGCCGATCGTCGCGATCGACCCGCGCGACGCGCGCGACCATGACGATGCGATCTGGGCCGCGCCGGACGACGCCGAGGACAATAAGGGCGGCTGGAAGGCGATCGTGGCGATCGCCGACGTCAGCTTCTATGTCCGGCCCGGATCGGAGCTCGACAGGGGCGCCCGTGCGCGCGGCAACAGCGTCTATTTCCCGGACCGCGTCGTGCCGATGTTGCCGGAGGAGCTGTCCGCCGACATCTGCTCGCTCAAGGAGGGCAAGGAGCGGGCGGCGCTGGCCTGCCACCTGACCGTCGCCAAGGACGGAACGCTCAAGAGCTGGCGCTTCACCCGGGCGAAGATCCGCGTCGCTGCGAACATCGCCTATGAGGACGCGCAGGTGGCGATCGACGCGGCATCGGAAGAGCGCACGTACGTGTCGTCTCCGACCTGTTCGATGCCCGACATCGAAACGGCAGTGCCGAAGCAACTCGTCGATGATGCGCTGAAGCCGCTGTGGGGCTGCTGGCGGGCGCTTCTCTCCGGCCGCAACAAGCGCGAGCCGCTCGAGCTCGACCTACCGGAGCGGCAGGTGGTGCTCGACGAGAAGGGGCGGATCACGTCCGTGGCGGCGCGCGAGCGGCTCGACGCGCACCGACTCGTCGAGGACTATATGATCGCCGCCAATGTCGCGGCGGCGCGGGCGCTCGAAGCCAAGAAGGCGCCCGTCATGTACCGCGTCCACGAGGCGCCGAGCCGGGAGAAGCTCGAAGCGCTCAAGGACTATCTCGAGACGTTCGGGATCGAATTCACGCTTGGCCAAGTGATCAAGCCGTCGACCTTCAACCGCATCATCGACCGGGTCGGCGAGAGCGACTTCCGGCCCGAAATCATGGAACAGCTGCTGCGGACGCAGATGCAGGCGCGCTATGGCCCTGAGCGGCTCGGGCATTTCGGGCTCGCGCTCGCGACTTATGCCCACTTCACCTCGCCGATCCGCCGCTATGCCGACCTGCTTGTCCACCGGGCGCTCGTAACTGCCTACAACCTCGGCGACGGCGGCCTTCCGGTGGAGGACGCCGGCAAGTTCGACGAGATCGGCGAAGCGATTTCGCGGCTTGAGCGGCGGGCGATGGAAGCGGAGCGCGAGACGGTCGACCGCTACGTCGCGGCTTACCTTGCCGACCATGTCGGCCAGATCGTCGAATGCCGGATCACCGGCGTGCAGCCGTTCGGCTTCTTCGCGACGGTCGTTGAGTTCGGTGGCGACGGGCTGGTGCCGGTGTCCACCATCGGCAGAGAATATTTCCGCTACGACGAGAAAGCGCAGCAGCTGGTCGGCGAAGACAGCGGCACGGCCTACCGGCAGGGCCAGAAGATCAGGCTGCGCATCGCCGAGGCCAATCCCGTCTCGGGCTCGCTGCGCTTCGAGCTGCCGGGCGAGAGCGAAGGTTTCCGTGATGAGGATGGGCCGCAGCGTGACGAACGCAAGCCACGCCGGGACCGGGTCCGCCATCCGCAGGGCCGCCGCGGGCGGCCCGGCAACATCAGACATCAATCGAAGCGGCGCTGAGCAGGAGAACAGTCATGGCTTACAAGATCGCGATCATCGTCGGCAGCTTGCGTGAGGAAAGCATCAACCGAAAAGTCGCGCGGTCCATCTGCGCCCTTCGCGACGACGGGCTCGACTGCTCGATGGTCGAGATCGGCGACCTGCCGCTCTACAATCAGGACTATGATGCGCTACCGGAGCAGCCGGAGGCTTATTCACGCTTCCGCGAGCAGGTCGGGTCGGCCGACGGCGTGCTGTTCGTCAGCCCGGAATATAACCGCGGCGTCCCAGGCGTGCTGAAAAATGCCATCGACGTCGGTTCGCGCCCGTATGGACACAGCGTGTGGAATGGGAAGCCGGCGGCGATCGTCACCGCGTCTCCAGGCTCGATCGGTGGGTTCGGCGCCAACCACCAGATTCGGCAGGCTGCGGTGTTCCTGAACATGCCGGTGATGCAGCAGCCGGAAGCCTATCTAGGCCATGTGACGGACGACAGCTTCGACGAAAGCGGCCGCCTCAAGGAAGCCGGCCTCAAGGACGTCGTCACGAAGCTCGCGCACGCGTTCCACGAGTGGGTCGACATGGTCCATCGCTCCCGCGCCGCGCTCGCCGCCGAATGAAGGACCACGCCTGACACTTGGCTCCGGCGCAGGAACCGGTAAGCTCCCGCAACGAACTGGGGAGGACGATCGATGCACATGACCTGGCTTTCACGCTTCGAGCCGCAGCTTCACGCGATCCTGCGGATCGTCGTCGGGCTGCTGTTCCTCGAACATGGAATGCAGAAATTCCTGTCCTTTCCGCCGGGCGACTATGCCGGCATGGGACTGGCGCTCGACAATCCGGCGGCGTTCGCAGGCATCGTCGAACTCGTCTGCGGTTTCCTGGTGCTGATCGGTCTCTTCACGCGTCCGGCGGCTTTCCTTGCATCCGGCACGATGGCTGTCGGCTATTGGATGGCGCATGCGCCGCAGAACCCGTTCCCGGTGAACAATGGCGGCGACGCGGCGATCCTCTACTGCTTCGTCTTCCTCTATCTTGCCGCTGCCGGCGCAGGGCCGTGGAGCGTGGACGCAGCGCGGCGCGACAACACGCCTAGGTGACCTTGGATCGCGCCTTGAAGCGCGGCTGATTCCATTCGCCGGTGCTGAGGATGTCCGCGAGGATCGCTGCAGCGCCGACCGCATCGGCGTAGTTGTTGTAAAGCGGCGCGAAGCCGAAGCGCATCAGATTCGGCGCGCGGAAGTCGCCGACCACGCCGCGCGCGATCAGCGCCTGCATCACCGCGTAAGCCTCCGGATGAGCGAAGACGACGTGGCTCCCGCGCTGCGCCGGGTCACGCGGTGACGCGAGCGTTACTTGCGCGCCGCAGCGACTTTCGACCTCGTCGATGAACAGTTGCGACAGCTTGCGGGACTTGGCCTGCAGGTCGGCCATCGCGATGCCGTCGAACGCGTCGAGCCCGGCGCTGAGCGCAGCCATGCCGAGGATCGACGGCGTACCGGTGAGGAAGCGGGAAATGCCGCCGACCGGCCGGTAATCGTCCGCGAAGGCGAACGGCTCGGCATGGCCCATCCAGCCTTGCAGCGGATTGGCGAGCTCCCCCTGAAGCCGCTCGGCGACATAGATGAAGGCCGGCGCGCCCGGCCCGCCGTTGAGATATTTATAGCCGCAGCCGACCGCGAGGTCGCAGCCGCTGCCTGTCAGGTCGAGTTCGACCGCGCCAGCGCTGTGCGAAAGATCCCAGACGGTGAGCGCTCCCGCCGCATGCGCGGCCTCGTTGATCGCGCGCATGTCCTGAACGGCGCCCGATCGATAATCGATGTGGGTCAGGGTGACGACGGCGGTCTGGCGGTCGATGGCGCTGATCAATTCATCCGACGCGACCGTGCTCAGCTCCAGCCCCAGCATGTCCGCCAGGCCCTGCGCGACATAGAGGTCGGTCGGGAAATTGCCACTTTGGCTGAGGATCGTCCGCCGTTCCGGCCGCGCTCGGACGGCTCCCGCCAGCAGCTTGAACAGGCAGACGCTCGTCGAATCGGCGATCAGCAGCTCGTTCGGCTTCGCGCCGACGATCGGTGCCAGCTTGCCGGCAATGCTCGCCGGCCAGTCGATCCAGCCATGCTTGTTCCAGCTGGCGATCAGGTCGTCGCCCCATTGCCGCTCTGCCGTCTCGGCAAGCGCCGCCGGCGCCGCCTTCGGCAATGCGCCTAGCGAGTTGCCGTCAAGGTAGATGACGCCTTCCGGCAACCGGAAGCGATTGCGTGCAGAAGCTAGCGGGTCGGCCGCGTCGAGTTCCTGTGCGTCTTCGGGGCTCACAGCCGCGGAAGCGTAACCCCGCGCTGGCCCATATATTTGCCGGCGCGGTCGGCGTAGCTGACTTCGCACGGCTCGTTGCCCTGAAGGAACAGGAACTGGCACGCGCCTTCGTTGGCGTAAACCTTTGCCGGCAGCGGCGTGGTGTTCGAAAATTCGAGCGTCACATGGCCCTCCCAGCCGGGCTCCAGCGGCGTGACGTTGACGATGATTCCGCAGCGCGCATAGGTCGACTTGCCGAGGCAGATGACGAGCACGTCGCGCGGTACCCGGAAATATTCGACGGTCCGCGCAAGCGCGAAGCTGTTGGGCGGGATGATGCAACAGTCGGTCTTTCGGTCGACGAAGCTGTTCGACGCGAAATCCTTGGGGTCGACGACGGCATTGTCGACGTTGGTGAAGATCTTGAATTCGTCCGCGACGCGCGCGTCATAGCCATAGCTCGACAGGCCGTAGCTGATGCAGCCTTCGCGCCGCTGCGCCTCGACGAACGGCTCGATCATGCCGTTCTCCTGCGCCTGTTCTCGAATCCAGCGGTCGGACAATATCGCCATGACAGACGCCTAACCGCGCCTCCGGACGCCTTCAATCGAGCCAATCTTTTTGCTGTGGATAGCGGGGCCGCGGATTGTGCCACTTTCGCAGACCCTGCATTGGGGAACTCACAACCTATCCACAGTTGTGCTATGTTTGTTCTCCTTGGGCCCGAGTGCCGCACAAGCCTAGGAGCACCGCCATGGCCGAGATCATCCGTATCGCCGAGTCTGCGTCAGAGACCGGCACCCCGTTCCTTCCGCAGAATGTGGAAGCCGAAGCGGCGCTCCTCGGCGCGCTCATGATCGACAACCGGCTGGTCGAGGACGTCCAGCTCAAGCTCAAGCCGCATCACTTCTTCGAGCCGCTGCATGGGCGCATTTACGAAGCGATCCTCAAGCTCACGGACTCGAATCGCGTCGCCAACCCGGTCACCCTTCGGCCGCTGTTCGAAGGCGATGAGTCGATCAAGGAGGTCGGCGGACCTTCCTATTTGGCCCAACTTACCGGATCGGGCGCAGCCGTGATCGGCGCGCGCGACTTTGCCGGGCAGATCTACGATCTCGCCTTGCTTCGCGCGCTCGTCGGCGTCGGCCGCGACCTGGTCGAAGGCGCGCTCGACACGAGTGAGGATGTTGCCCCCCTTGCTCAAATCGAGCGCGCCGAGACCGAGCTTTACAAGGTCGCCGAGCAAGGCGGTGTCGAAGGCAAGGCCAAGAGCTTCGCAGAAGCGACCCGCGAAGCCCTCAACATGGCCGAAAAGGCGCTCAACAGCGGCGGCCATCTATCGGGCTTCACTACCGGCCTCGATGCGCTGAACTCGAAGATCGGCGGCCTTCACAAGTCGGACCTGATCATCGTCGCCGGACGCCCGGGCATGGGCAAGTCGGCGCTCGGCACCAACATGGCCTTCGCCGCCGCCAAGCGCTTCCTGCAGGACAGCGCCGACGGCATCGAGCCTGAAAAAGCGGCGGGTGCGCCCGCGGCCTTGTTCAGCCTCGAGATGTCCGCCGACCAGCTGGCGACCCGTATCCTGTCGGAACAGTCCGGCATTACGTCCGAAAACCTGCGCACCGGACGAATCAGCCAGGCGGAATTCCGCGACCTCGCACGGGCCGCGGCGGAACTGGAGAGCCTGCCGCTGTACATCGACGATACGCCGGGCCTGACCATCGCGGCGCTGCGCACTCGCGCCCGGCGGCTGAAGCGGCAGAAGAATATCGGGCTGATCGTCGTCGACTATCTCCAGCTGCTTCAGGGCTCGGGGAGAAACGGCAGCGACAATCGCGTGCAGGAAATCTCCGAGATCAGCCGCGGCCTGAAGCAGCTGGCCAAGGAACTGGATGTCCCGGTGATCGCGCTGTCGCAGCTCAGCCGTCAGGTCGAGCAGCGCGAGGACAAGAGGCCGCAGCTGTCCGACCTTCGCGAATCCGGCTCGATCGAGCAGGACGCCGATATCGTCATCTTCATCTACCGCGAGGATTATTATCTGAAGGCGGTCGAGCCGGATTACCCGATGCCGAACGAGACGGAGAAGCTCGCCAAATATGAAGAGTGGAACGCCAAGTTCGCGGCTGCGGCCGGCAAGGCCGAAGTGATCGTCGCCAAGCAGCGCCACGGTTCGACCGGCATCGTCCGCGTCCGCTTCGACGGCCGCATCACCAAGTTCAGCGACGCCGTCGACGAAAACCACATGCCGGAACTGCGCGGCTAGCGCGATCGATCCTGGGGAGGGGGGATGAGGGCGCCGGTCGATCCGGCGCCCTCAGTCTTTCCTACGGCCCGACGTCGTCGCTGCTTTCCGGCTGGTCGATCTTCTGCGGGTTGCCGGGCGCGAGCTCCAGCGCCTTGGCGACGTTCGCGTCCCAGCCGTAATAATCCTTCGCGAAGCGGATCTTCGACCCGTCCCAATAGGCGGTGCGGTACAGCAGGCGCACGGTGATCTCCTGGGGGAGCGGGACGAACACCGGATCATCCTTGCCCATCGCTTCGCTGAACTTGTCGGCGACGCCCTCCTGCTGGGCGATCAGATTAGCGAATTCCACGGCATTCTCGACCCGAACGCAGCCGTGGCTGCGGTGGCGATTGTCGGCGGCAAACAGCGCCTTCGCAGGCGTGTCGTGAAGATAGATGGCCTGGTCGTTCTTCAGGTCGAACTTGACGAGCCCGAGCGAATTCTTCGGCCCGGACTGCTGGACGTACTGGCCGTTCTCGACCTTGAAATTGTTCCTGCTCAGCCAGCCGGAGCCTTTTTCGGCGAGTTCCTTTTCGGCGATGCCCTTCGGCACCGTCCAAGTCGGATTGGCGACGAGCCGGTACAGCGGCGACTGCAGCTGCGGCGTATTCTTGTCCGGTTCGCCGGCGACGACCTTGCGCTGCCCGACGAGCTGCCCGTCGCGATAATATTGCAGGACTGTCGCGGCAGTGTTGACGTCGATCCGGGTCTTGGGCGGATCGCGCTGCAGCCAGCGCAGCCGTTCCATCGAGACCGCGAGCTGGCGGGCGCGATCGACGGAGCCGTTGTTCAGCGATCCGAGCGTCTCGCCGCCCAGGACGCCGTCCGGCTTCAGTCCGGATTCTTCCTGAAAGGCTTTGACGGCCTGCACCATTTGCGGCGTGTAGGTCTGGTCGGCGCCCGCATTTTGGGCCGGCTGCGCGTCGCTCGCATTCTGCTCGGCTGCCTGGCCATCACCTTGCGCGTCGGCCTGCTCGCCGCCCTGAAGGTAGCCTGCGGAGCGAAGGAAGGCGGCGATCTTCGGAATGCGGGGATCCTTCGCACCCGGCTTGATGGCCTGGCTCGTGTCGATCGTCTCGTCCTGCTGGTTGCCGGCGATCTTCGCGTAGCGCTGGAAGGCTTCGCCGAGAGCGCGATATTCGTCGGTCTGCGGCGCGAGCGAGTTCAGATATTCCGCGACATTGCCGTCCTGCAGCGCCTTCTGCAGGCCGAGGCGCACGTCAGTGTTCGGGCGCGGGATGGTGTAGACTTCGAACAGCTTCTTGGGGTCGCTGTACCCGTTGGCGAGCGCGTTCGCATATTTCAGCGCGGCCTGGACCAGCTGGTCTCCGGACTCGCCGCCCTTCAGGAACAGGTCTGACCTCAGCCCATGCTGCGGTGCGTTGGCGATCGCCTCGCGGATCTGCTTTTCGGCGCGCGAATCGGCGGTCAGGCCGCTGCTCTCGCCCGACGCATTGCCGTTGGAGTTGTTGCCGACCGAGCAGGCGCTGACGGTGAGGCTCGAAAGGGCAAGCGCAATGGCGGTGCCCAGCATATGCTTTTTGTACGTCACGGCTGTTGAACGCAGCGGATCGCAAAACCGATCCAAGCTCAACGCTTTGGCCGGTCAGTCTTCGATCAGATTAGGGTCGCGCAGGCCCTCGCCGATGGCGCCGCGCGCCTGGTCCGCTTCGACGCTGGTCACCGGATAGGCGCAATAATCGGCGGCGTAGAAGGCGCTCGGACGATGGTTGCCGGACAGGCCGACGCCGCCGAACGGTGCATTGGACGGCGCGCCGTTGGTCGGCTTGTTCCAGTTGATCACGCCGGCGCGGACGTTCGCCCAGAAGCGGTCGTACATCTCAGGCGAGCCGCCGACGAGGCTGGCCGCGAGGCCGTAGCGGGTGTTGTTCGCCTCATCGATCGCGGCATCGAAATCCTTGACCCGGATCAGCTGGAGCACGGGCCCGAAAATCTCCTCGTCAGGGCGATCCTTGATGTCGGTGACGTCGATCATCGCCGGCGTCAGGTACGGGCGCTCCTCGAACGGACGGTCGAGGCGGCGGATCGGCATCCCGCCCTTCATCATCAGGTTGAGCCACTGCTCCTGCACATGGTCGGCCGCGCCATTGTCGATGACCGGACCCATGAACGGTTGCGGGTCGGCGAACGCTTCGTCGACGATAATCCGGTCCATCAGGTCGGTGATCGCATCGATCAGCGGCTGATGCTTGCCGTCCTCGACGATCAGCCGCCGCGCGCAGGTGCAGCGCTGGCCGGCCGAGAGGAAGGCTGACTGGACGGCGATCGCAGCGGCGGCGTCGAGATCTTTCGCGTCCCAGATGACCAGTGGATTGTTGCCGCCAAGCTCGAGCGCCAGGATCTTCTGCGGGGTTTCGGCGAATTGCTTGTGAAGCGACAGACCGCCCCGCACCGATCCGGTGAACAGCAGCCCATCGATGCCGGGATCGCCGGCAAGCGCACGCCCCTGGTCGGGACCTCCGGTGAGCAGGCGGACCACGCCTTCCGGAATGCCGGCCTCATGAAAGCAGTCAACCAGCATGGCGCCGGTGCCCGGCGTCTTTTCCGACGGTTTGAACACCACCGCATTGCCGGCGATCAGGGCCGGGACGATGTGGCCGTTCGGAAGGTGCGCGGGGAAATTGTAAGGCCCGAGCACGGCAAGCACGCCATGCGGCTTGTGGCGAACGGCGACGCGGTTACCCATCGCCGCTTCTTTCTTCCGCTGCGGCGTCCGCTCGGCATAGGCCTCGACGGAGATGTCGACCTTGTTGACGACCGCGGCGACTTCCGTCTTCGCTTCCCAGAAGGGCTTGCCCGTCTCGAGCGAGATGAGTTCCGCCAGCTCCTCTTCGCGCTTGCGCACCACGTTGGCGAAGCGGCGCAGCGCCTCGATCCGGTAGGCGTGCGAATGGGCGGCCCAGGCCGGCCAGGCGGCGCGCGCGGCGGCGACCTCGGCGGCGGCATCGCCGATCGGGCCAGACCAGACTTGTTCGCCCGTCGCAGGGTTGGTGGATGTCAGCATCTCGGCCACGGGCGCCCGCTCCACCACGGCGGGCATTTCGTCAAGCTGCTGGTCCATCCTGCTCCATTGCTTCGCCCATGCGGCGGATCGCCTCGACCTTTTCCTCGAACGGCTGCCAGTCGTCGCGCTCGGCGATGGCGGCCCAGATCGCCTCGACCTCGTCGATGTGCAGCGAACAGGGCCCGGCGTCCGACCAATATGGGTGCGACGGCGGCTTTTCACGACCCTGCAGCAGCCGTGCGAGCTTGCGGAACTCCGGCTGGGGGTATCGCTCGCTCCCCGGATCGCGTCCGCCGCGCCAGTCGAAGAAGATAGCGTCGATCGTGCCGGCGCGAGTCGCAAGCGCTTCGATCAGGGCCGCGGCGACTTCGCGATCATTGTCGCCGGGCGTAATGCCGAGCCGTCGGATGAACGCCTCGACCAGCGCATCTTCGAAGCGCGGGCTCCAGGCGGCGAACAGGTCGGCGATCGCCGGTGCGTCCGCGATCATCGAGAGACAGCCGGCAAGTTGGGCCAAATCCCAGTGGATCGCTTCGGGCTGGCGGCCGAAGGCGTAGAGGCCATAATGGTCGAAATAAGCGGCGGTGAAGTCCGGCTCCCATTCGGGCGTGAAGCGCCACGGGCCATAGTCGAAGCTCTCGCCGGCGACGTTGATATTGTCGCTGTTGAGCACGCCGTGGACGAAGCCGGCGGCGAGATATGATGCGGCGAGCCGCGCGGTTGCGCCGCTGACGAGGTCGAACAGACGAAGCGCATCCGCGCCGTCGTCGCCAGAGGGCTGCTCGGCGTAGAGGTTCTCGAGGCAGTAGCGGGTCAGCTTGGCGATATTCTCCGCCTGTCCGAAGAAGGCGAGGCGCTGGAAGCTCCCAATGCGGATGTGCCCGTGGCTCAGCCGCGTCAGCACCGCCGAGCGGGTCGGCGAAGGCTCGTCGCCGCGCTCCAGCTGCTCACCCGTTTCGACCAGGGCGAAGGTTTTGGACGTGTTGACGCCG
Organism: Sphingomicrobium sp.; assembly: GCA_036563485.1. Taxonomy (NCBI): domain Bacteria; kingdom Pseudomonadati; phylum Pseudomonadota; class Alphaproteobacteria; order Sphingomonadales; family Sphingomicrobiaceae; genus Sphingomicrobium; species Sphingomicrobium sp. The sequence goes on from DATCMI010000001.1 coordinate 1,549,377, forward strand.
AGCGCTTCCAGCATCTCCGTCGCGAGAACTTCGCGAACCCCGCCTTTCAGTGTCAGCCGGCCATCGGCGTGGCGGCTGTAGGGCGTCTGGCCAGAGCCCTTGGTGCCGAGGTCGAGCAATCGGCCACGATCGTCGCGAAGCTGGGCGAACAGGAAGCCGCGGCCGTCGCCGATCTCCGGATTGTACACCCGGAACTGGTGCCCGTGATAGCGGAGCGCCAGCGGCCGTTCGAGATTATCCGGCAGCGGTTGGAACCGGCAGAAGTGCGACGTCCACTCTTGCTCGCCGAGTTGGAATCCGATGCGCTCGGCACATCGTCCGTTCGCGAACCGGAGCGTGCATTGCGGAAAGTTCGCGGCTTCGACGGGATCGTAGAAATCCGTCCCGAGCGTCAGGATTTGCGGGTCGGGCCGGTAAGTCGTCATCGTTCCACAGCGCGCCCCGGCCATTAGGGTTCCGGCTTCAGCTAAGGCCCTTCAACGTGGCAAGCGCCTGCGCATCCGGCTCGGTGGCCGAGATGGTGCCCGCGAGCTTGCCGGCGCTGTCGAACAGCAGGGTGCTTCCGGTGTGCGCCATCTCCTGCCCCGCGGGCCCGTGCGGCACCGGTTCGGCGTAAATGCCATATTGCTTCTTCACCGCGTCGATCTGCGGCTGGGAACCGGTCAGGCCGATGATCGGTGAGTTGAACAGCTCGGCATATTGGCCGACTTCCTTCGGCCCATCGTTCTTCGGGTCGATGGTGACGAAGACGATGTTGAACGCGTCCGCGCCGCCGGCCTGGTTACGCAGGTTCACCAGCCGCGAAAGGGTGGTCGGGCAGACATCGCCGCAGCGCGTGAAGCCGAAGAAGATTGCGTAGGGTTTGTCCTTCAGCGCGGCGCTGGAGAACGGCTTGCCGTCGCCGCCGAAAAGGGTGAACTCGCCGCCCAAGCTTGCCTTGGCAGGCGCCTGCGTGTGCTCCGGCGAGCTGTCGCGGCGGGTTAGAAGCAGCGCCGCAAGCCCCAGCAGGGCGACGGCGACCAGCACCCACAGCAGCAGCCGAAATTGCTTCAGTCCTGATCTGGTACGGCTTGTGTCGGGCATGGTCACCGGCAGTTTCGTGGAACCCGCCGCCTAGGTCGCAGCGTCGACGCGTGCAACCGGGCTCGACCGCGTGTCGGGCTCGATTGTCGTGACCGCGGGTGCGAAGTGCTTGACGATCCTAGGCTTTTACCCGATCAGGCCGGCGCCGAATCGGCAGTTGCGGCCGACAGCCGCGCCGGACGGGAGGGGCTTCGGGACGCCGCTGAGACGGGCTTAGGCAGGTTCGGCCGCGCGGCTGGATACGGCGGCTGCCCTGCTCTATTCGGCGGCACGCGAGAAAGCCGCGAGGGTTGCGCCCGCGGATGGACTGCGGTTCACGCATGGGGATGGGGCGAATGAGCAAAGGCGGACAATTTTGATCGAAGCTTTGGGGACGCTTCCGGCGGCATTGCGCGCCGGGCTTGAGGCCTGCCGCCGCCATTTCATCTACGCGATGCTGTTCAGCGCCTTGCTGAACCTGCTGTTCATAGCGCCCATGCTCTACATGCTGCAGGTCTACGACCGGGTGATCCCGACTGCCGGCGGCGTCACTCTGCTGTTCCTGACCTTCGCGCTGCTCGGCGCGCTGGCGACGCTGTCGCTGCTGGACGCGATCCGCTCGCGCCTGCTGGTCCGTGCAAGCATCCGCCTCGACAAGGCTTTGTCGCGCGAAATCCTGCTGGCAACCCTGTCACGGCCGGAGCTCGGATCGCAGCGGATCGCCAAGCAGGCGCTGCGCGAGTTCGACGTGCTTCGGCAGGTGCTGACGGGCCCGGCGATCGTCGGCGCCTTCGATGCGCCCTGGGTACCCGTCTACGTCCTGATCGCGGCGCTGATCAGTCCGTGGATTGGCCTTCTTGCCTTCTTCGGCGCGGCGCTGACCTTGTTCCTTGCCTGGCGCAACGAAAAGGCGACCAGCACGCGGTTGCAGCAGGCAAACGAGGCGGCCGGCCGCGCTTATGCGAATTATGAATTCACCGTCGCGCAGGCCGATATCGTTCGCGCGCTCGGCATCCGCAGCGCGCTTGTGTCCGGTCACCTGAATGATCGCGACCGGATGATGGACCTGCAGTCCGGCGCGAGCTTCGACGGCAGCGGCTGGGCAGCGGTCAGCAAGTTCGTCCGCCTCACGCTTCAGTCGCTTGCGCTCGGCCTTGCCGCGCTTCTCGCCATCGATGCCAAGATCAGCCCCGGCGCGGTGTTCGCGTCGAGCTTCATCGTCGGCCGCGCGCTGGCTCCGATCGACCAGCTGGTCGGAAGCTGGAAGGCGATCGTCCAGGCTCGCGGCGCATTCCGCACGCTGAAGGACCTGTTCAGCGAAACCGCCGAGCAGCGGTCGCTCACGCAATTGCCGCCGCCGACCGGCCGCCTCGATGTCGAGAATCTGACGGTCGCGGATCCCAATGGGCGGGTGATCATCGGCAACATCAGCTTTCAGGTGAAGCCGGGCGAGATGATCGCGATCATCGGCCCCAGCGGCGCCGGCAAGTCGACGCTCGTTCGTGCGCTCGCCGGCGCAGTCGTGCCGCACGCCGGCACGGTTCGCTTTGACGGCGCGGATCAGCGCAACTGGGACCCTGAACGGCTGGCCGAACATGTCGGCTTCATGCCGCAGGAAGGCTCGCTGTTCGCCGGCACCGTGAAGGAAAATATCGCCCGCTTCACCGATCGCCTCGGGGAAGATCCCGCGGAGATCGATGAAGCCGCTGTCAAGGCAGCGCAACTTGCCGCCGCGCACGAGATGATCCTGCGCTTCCCCGGCGGTTACGATTATCAGCTGGGGCTTGGCGGCCGCGGCCTGTCTGCCGGGCAGGGCCAGCGCATCTCGCTCGCTCGCGCGCTGTTCCGTGATCCGAAATATCTGATTCTCGACGAACCGAACGCCAGCCTCGACGCCGAAGGCGACCAGCAGCTGGTGCAGACGCTTGAGAATGTGAAGAAGCGCGGCACGACCATCCTCGTCGTCGCTCATCGCCTCAGCGTGCTGCCGATCGTCGACAAGCTGCTGGTCATCCAGGAAGGCCGGCTGGCGATGTTCGGCGAACGTGACGAAGTCCTGCGCAAGATCGCGCCGCCGCAGCCGCCTGCCGGCCGCGTGGTCGCACGAGGGAAGGTCGAACAATGAGCACCGTCATCCGCGAAGGCGATATCGTCGAGGTCCCGGCGCGCCGCGTCGAGGTCGCCGACCACCAGCCGAGCGGCGATCCGTCGCGCGAAATCCGCATCGGGCTGATCATCGCCGGAATCTTCTTTGTGCTGTTCCTCGGCTGGGCCGCCGTGGCGCGGCTCGACGCTGCGGCCATGGCGCAGGGGCGGCTGACGGTTTCGGGGCAGCGGCAGACGGTCCAGCACCGTGAGGGCGGGGTCGTCAGCCAGATCCTCGTCAAGGAAGGTGCACGCGTCCAGAAGGGCCAGGTGCTGATCCGCCTTGCCGGCGCCGATGTCCGCGCCCAGGAGCGGGCATTGTCCGGCCAGGCGATCGGCCTCCTCGCACAGCGGGCACGGCTCAAGGCCGAGGAGAGCGGCCGCCGCACGATCACGCCGCCGGTCGAATTCGCCGACCTTCCGCCGGAGGACCGCGCGGCCGCGACCGAGGCGCTGCAGATCCAGGCGCAGCAGCTGCGTGCGCGGGCCGCCGTCCTTGCGGCGCAGCGGGGCGCGTCGGGCTCGCGTACGGCGCAAGCCAACAGCTCCGGCCAGGGTTATGGCCGCCAACTCGCCGCGCTCGATGAGCAGATTCGCCTGATCAACGAAGAGCTGAACGGCATGCGCTCAGCGGCGGAGAAGGGCTTTGTTTCGCAGAACCGACTGCGGGCGCTCGAGCGCGCAAAGGCCGAGCTCGAAGGCCAGCGCGGCCAATATGCCTCGACCATCGAGCAGACCCGCGGGCAGGCGGGCGAGTCCCGCCTTCAGGGGCTCGAAGCGCAAAGCAGCTACTTCGACAAGGTCGCGGCCGAGCTGCGCGAAGTCGAAGCGAGCCTCGCCGATGTCCTGCCAAAGCTGAACGCCGCGCGCGACCAGTTGGCCCGGACCGAAATCCGCGCGCCGGTGTCCGGGACCGTGGTGGGCCTGACGGTCTTCACGCCGGGAGGCGTGATCGAACCCGGCCAGAAGCTGATGGATATCGTTCCGGAGCGCGCAGCGCTGACGATCGAGGCCAAGCTGTCGACGACCGACGGCGACGACGTGACCGTCGGCAAGGAAGCGTTCGTGCGGTTCGAGGCCTTGCACGAGCGGTCGCTTCCGGCGCTCAAGGGCACCGTAACGCGGGTCTCAGCCGACGCCTTCACGGACGAGAAGACCGGGATGCCTTATTATACTGCGGAGGTGTCGGTGCCGCCCAGCGAGCTCGAGAAGATCAACGAGATTCGCGGGCCGGACGTGCTTCGCGCCGGGCTCCCGGTCAGCGTCCAGATCCCGCTGCGCAAGCGCACCGCGCTCCAATATGCGTTCGAGCCTCTGACTGGCGCGCTCGAGCGATCGTTCCACGAGCATTGATCGGGTGATGGACGGCTCACCGCCCTGCAGGGAGCGGCGGGGCGATTCGTCAGCTGATTTCTGGAAGGAAGTGGAGGCCCGAGCCGGAATCGAACCGGCGTGCAAGGATTTGCAGTCCTCTGCGTAACCACTCCGCCATCGGGCCGCCGTGAAGCGCCTTTCGGCGAGCTTAGGCGGCGGGTCAAGTCGGCAGTGGGCCGTTCCGGTGCGGCAGGAGCACAGCTGCCCGTCTTTCGATGAATGGCGGTTGGCCTAGGCGGCTGCTGCCGATATGACGACCTTGAACTTCAAGTGTATTACAGGCATATAACAGCCATGACGTTCCAGAGCCGCATCCCCGACTTCGCCGCTGCCCGGCTCGCGATGGTCGAAAGCCAGCTGCGCCCCCAAGGCGTGACCGACCGCGCCGTCCTCGACGCGATGGGTTCCGTTCCGCGCGAGAAGTTCCTCCCGCCGCAGACGCGCCCGCTCGCTTATGTCGACCGCGCGGTGCTGATGGGCGACGGCCGCTTCCTTCCCGCCCCTACGGTGCTCGGTTCGCTGCTGACCCAGATGATGCCGCTGAAGGACCAGCGCGCGCTCGTCGTCGGCTCGGGCAGCGGCTATTCGGCCGCTATCCTCCAGGCGATGGGGCTGCACGTGACCGCGCTCGAAAGCTCGGCCGAGCTTGCGGCGATGGCGCGGGACAATGGGCTCGACACGGTCGAAGGCCCCCTGGAGGCCGGCTGGAAGAAGGGCGCGCCCTACGACCAGATCCTGATCGATGGCGCAGTGGAAATCATCCCTGACACAATCGTCGCCCAGCTTGCCGACGGCGGCCGCCTCGGCACCGCTTTGCTTGACCGCGGCATCAGCCGCCTGGTGGTCGGGCGCAAGGCCGGCGGAGCGTTCGGCACGCTTTCCGTGAGCGATGCGGGGGTTCCGGCGCTTCCGGGCTTTTCGCAGCCCAAGACATTCACGTTCTGACGAGAAGGTATTTCAGGTGGTTCGCAAATTCATCACCGGCACGCTGATGGCCGCTCTCCTCGGCGGCACCGCTTCCGCCGACACGCTGCGCGAAGCGCTGGTCGCCGCCTATCGCACCAGCCCGACGATCAGCGCCCAGCGCGAAGCGCTCCGCGCCACCGACGCGACGGTCGCGATCGCCCGCGCCGCTGGCCGCCCCTCGGTCAGCGCCACGGTTGGCCTCAACCGCGATCTCGCGCGCAGCGGCATTCTCGAAGCGAGCGGCGGCAGCGGCCCGAAGCTCTCGGCAGGCCTCGACCTCAGCTACCCCTTGTTCAACGGCGGTAGCGTCAAGAACAACATTCGCGCTGCGCAGACCCGCGTCGAAGCGGGCCGGGCGACGCTGCGCGCCGTGGAAGGCGACGTCTTCACCCAAGCGGTCGCGGCCTACATGGACGTGATCCGCGATCGCGCCATCGTCGAGTTGAACCAGAACAATGTGAAGGTTCTCGGCACGAACCTCGAGGCGACCCGGGACCGCTTCCAGATCGGCGACCTCACCCGCACCGACGTCGCCCAGTCCGAATCGCGCCTGGAAATCGGTCGTTCGCAGCTCGCGACCGCACAAGGCCGCCTGCTCGCCAGCGAAGCTACCTACCGCCAGGTGATCGGCAACCCGCCGGGCACGCTGGCGCCGCCACCGCCGCTTCCGCCGCTGCCGCAAACGGCCGAGGAAGCGGTGCGTATCGCGCTTGCCAACAATCCGGACCTGATCGCCATCAGCCGTCAGGCGATCGCCGCCGGCTATGACGTCAGCGTGGTGCGCGCCAGCCGCCTGCCGACTCTGTCCGCGGGGCTTAGCGAAACCTATGTGAACAACCTCGGCGGCAACAACAGCGGCTTGCCGTCGACCGGCACCCAAACGACCGCCGGCCTCAACGCTCGCGTGCCTTTGTTCCAGGGCGGGCTTCCGGCGGCACGCATCCGCCAGGCGCAGGCGCAGCAGGGCCAGGTCCTCGAACAGGTCGTCGGCACCGAGCGCGCCGTCGTCCAGGCGACCCGCGCCGCCTTCGCCAATTATACCGCTGCGCAGGAAGCGATCCAGGCGCAGACCGTGGCCGTGCAGGCGAGCGAGCTCGCGCTCGAAGGTAACCGAGCCGAGCAGACGGTCGGCACCCGCACCATCATCGAAGTGCTGAACGCGGAGCAGGAGCTGCTCAACGCGCAGGTCGGCCTGGTGACCGCGAAGCGGGACGCTTACGTCGCCGGCTTCCAGCTGCTGAACGCCATGGGCCAGGCCGAAGCGCAGGACCTTGGCCTCGACGGTGGGCCGCTCTACGATCCGCTCGGCAATTACCGCCGCGTGTCGAGCGGCTGGAACGACTGGGCCAGCGACCTGACCCACCGCGTGACCTCGACGCGGACGGTGACTCCGCTGGAAATGCCGGCCAACCCGGTCGTCACGCGCCAGGTGCTGCCGTACACGACCACCACGGAGCCGGTGGTCACCTCAGGCGTGACTCCGCAAGCACAATAAGCGATAGCCGCGGCCGTCATGGCGTCCCGCGAACCTTCGATGGAAGACATTCTCGCGTCGATCAAGAAAGTGATCGCGGAGGAGAAGGAGCTGCGCGCGACCGTTCGCCCCGGCGGAGCCGGCGACGACGAGCCGCTGCCTGACGACGAAAGGGCCGAGCACGAAGAGGTGCTCGAGCTCGACCAGCCGCTCGCGCCGCCCGCCGACCTCGGCCCGCCGCTGATCGATGCGGAAGTCGCAGGGCAGAGCCGCCACGCGCTTGAACAGCTGCAGACGGTGGCGGCGAGCGTGCCGGCGATGCCGCAGGTCAACCCGCTCGAGGAGATGGTGCGTGAGATGCTGCGGCCGCTGCTCAAGCAATGGCTCGAGGAACATCTGCCGCAAATGGTCGAAGAGCATGTGAAGCGGGAGATTTCGCGGATCACCGGCCGCCCGCTCTGACGCTTGTTGAAGGCCTAACCACGGGCGGCTAGGTTCGCCCGATGACCAAATTCCCGCTCCTCCTCGCCGCCGCAGCCGTCGCGCTTGCGGCTTCGCCTTCTCACGCGCGGCCGATGACCGCTGTGGACATGCACTCGATGCACCGGCTCGGCAGCCCGGTCGTGTCGCCGGACGGTCGCCGCTCGGTGTTCACCGTGTCGAACACCGATTGGGCGAAGAACCGGCGAACCAACACGCTCCACGCGCTCGACTTGACGCGTCCGGGAGCGAAGCCGCAGCCGATCGCGGGGGCGGAAAAGGGCCACGACGCGATGTTCACCCGCGACGGGTCCCTGTGGTTCCTGATGACGGTCGGAGAGCGAGACCAGCTGTTTCGGATGGCCCCCGGCAGGAAGCCGGTGCAGGTCAGCGATTTCTCGGTCGACATCAGCGGCTTCAAGGTTTCCGACGACGGCTCGACGGTCGTGGTGTGGGCCGACCGCCCCGATTGCCCGGACCTCGCCTGCGCGACGGCGCAGTTCCCGGCGAAGGCGCAGGGTTCCGGCCGCACCTATGACAAATTGTTCGTCCGCCACTGGGACACTTGGGCGGAGCCCGGCACGCGCTCGCGCATATACGCCTTTCCGGTCCGCAACGGGCGGCTCAGCGGCGGGGGCACCCGCGTCACCACGGGGCTGGAGGGCGATACGCCGTCCAAGCCGTACGGCGGTGGCGAGGAGATCGCCTTGTCGCCCGACGGCCGCACCGTCTGGTTCGCGCTCCGCGAGGCGGGGCGTATCGAGGCGACTTCCACCAATCTCGACATCTTCCAGGCGCCGGCCGACGGATCCGCGGCTCCGGTGAACCTGACTGATGCCAATGACGGCACCGACAATCTGCCCACGCTTTCGCCCGACGGGCGCACTCTCGCCTATGTCGCGATGGCGCGCGCGGGATACGAATCCGACCGCCAGGTGCTGATGCTGAGAGACCTGGCGACGGGCGGCGTGCGGCCGCTCACGCAGGGCTTCGACCGCTCGGTCGGCTCGATCGAATGGGCGCCCGATGGCCGCAGTCTCCTGATCACTGCCGAGGACCGGATGGACGCGCCGGTGTTCCGCGTCGACGCCGCTACCGGCCGTGTTGCGCGGCTGACGACGGACGGTCACGCCGGCAATGTCCATGCGTTGCCCGACGGCAGCCTGCTGCTCACCGTCAACACCATCTATGCGCCGGACGACCTGTTCCGCCTCGATACAGGCGGACGGCTGATCAAGCTCACCACGCTCAACGACGGGCTGCTTGGGCAGCTCGACCCTGTCGACTTCCGCAAGTTCAGCTTCACCGGCGCGAATGGCGACCAGGTTTGGGGCATGACGGTGAAGCCGGCGACCAACAAGCCGCTGCCGATCGCTTTCGTCGTCCACGGCGGGCCGCAGGGCAGCTTCGGCAACGCCTGGTCTTACCGCTGGAATTCGCGCCTGTTCACCGCGCCTGGCTATGCCGTGGTCAGCGTCGATTTCCACGGCTCCACCGGCTACGGCCAGGCCTTCACCGATAGCATCAACCGCAATTGGGGCGGCTGGCCGCTCGAGGACCTGCAGAAGGGCCTTGCCTTCATCACAGCGCAGGACCGGCAGCTCCAGGCGAACAATGCCTGTGCGCTCGGCGCCTCCTACGGCGGCTACATGATGAACTGGATCGAAGGGAAATGGCCCGACCGCTTCAAGTGCATCGTCCAGCATGACGGGGTCTTCGATGCTCGCGCCATGGCTTATGAAACCGAAGAGCTGTGGTTCGACGAATGGGAGCATGGCGGAAAGCCCTATTACGAAGCGCCGGAAGAATATGAGCGCTGGAACCCGGTCCACCATGTGAAGAACTGGCGGACGCCGCAGCTTGTGATCACCGGCGAAAAGGACTTCCGCATCCCCTATACGCAGGGGCTCGCCGCCTTCACGGCGCTGCAGCGGCGCAACATCCCGTCCAAGCTGCTGGTGTTCCCGGACGAGAACCATTGGGTGCTGAAGCCGAAGAACTCGGTCCAATGGTATGACGAAGTGTTCGGCTGGATGCGCCGCTGGCTTGGCGAAGGCACGCCGGTTTCGGCGGAGGTGCCGGGCGGCAGTTGATGCTGCATCGCCGCACCGCTAGTCGCGGGCGGCGATGACCGAGCTTCCCAAGACCTTCGACCCTGCTGCGATCGAGCAGCGCTGGTACCAGCATTGGGAGAGCCGCGGCCTGTTCCGGCCGGAGCGTTCCGACGCGGAGCCGTGGACGATCGTCATGCCGCCGCCCAACGTCACCGGATCGCTGCACATCGGCCACGCTCTCGACAATACGCTCCAGGATATCCTGACCCGCCGCGAACGGATGCGCGGCAAGGATGCTTTGTGGGTCGTCGGTACCGACCATGCCGGCATCGCGACGCAGATGGTCGTCGAGCGCAATCTTGCGAGCCAGGGCCTCGACCGCGCGGAGATGGGGCGCGAGGCTTTCCTGCACCATGTCTGGGAGTGGAAGGCGCAGTCGGGCGGCGCGATCACCCGCCAGCTTCGGCGGCTCGGCGCTTCGTGCGACTGGGCCCGCGAGCGCTTCACCATGGACGAGGGCTTTTCGAAGGCGGTCACCCACGTCTTCGTCGAGCTGTACAAGCGCGGCCTCGCCTATCGCGACAAGCGGCTCGTCAACTGGGATCCGAAGTTCCAGACGGCAATCAGCGACCTCGAAGTCGAGACGCGCGACGTGCAGGGCAAGTTCTGGACCTTGCGCTACCCGCTCGAGGACGGCAGCGGCGCGATCGAGGTCGCGACGACGCGGCCCGAAACAATGCTCGCCGACATGGCGGTCGCGGTGCACCCCGAGGATGAGCGCTACCGGGCGCTGATCGGCAAAAATCTCAAGCATCCCATCACCGGGCGGCTGATCCCCGTCGTCGCCGACGAACATGCGGATCCGGAGCTCGGTTCGGGCGCGGTGAAGATCACGCCGGGCCACGACTTCAACGATTTCGAGGTCGGCAAGCGCGCCGGGTTCAAGTCCGCGGACATGCTCAACATGCTCGATGCCGAAGCGCGGGTGGTGCAGACGCAGGACGGGCTGATCCCTCAGGACCTGATCGGCCTCAGCCGGGAAGAGGCGCGCAAGGCGGTCGTCGAGCGCCTCGAGGCGGAAGGCACTCTGGTCCGCGTCGAAGACCGTGTCATCCCGACCCCGTTCGGCGACCGCTCGGGCGTGGTGATCGAACCGTGGCTGACCGATCAATGGTATGTCGATGCCGCCAAGCTCGTCGGCCCGGTGCTCGAGGCGACCCGGTCCGGCGAGATCAAGATCGTGCCGGAGACCTGGTCCAAGACCTGGTTCCACTGGCTCGAGAACATTCAGCCGTGGACCGTGTCACGCCAATTGTGGTGGGGGCACCGCATCCCCGCGTGGTTCGATGCGGACGGCAATATTTTCGTCGCAGAAACTGTTGATGAGGCACAACAGCAAGCCGGCGAGGGCGTGTCGCTGTGCCAGGACGAGGATGTCCTTGATACCTGGTTCTCCTCGGCGCTGTGGCCGTTCGCAACGCTCGGCTGGCCCGAACAGACTGAGGAACTCAAGCGCCACTATCCGAACGACGTGCTCATTTCCGGGTTCGACATCCTGTTCTTCTGGGACGCGCGGATGGCGATGCAGGGGATCGAGTTCATGGGGCAGGCCCCGTGGAAGACGCTCTACCTCCACGGCCTCGTCCGTGACGACAAGGGCGCTAAAATGTCCAAGTCGAAGGGCAATGTGGTCGACCCGCTCGGGCTGATCGACAAGTTCGGTGCGGACGCGCTTCGCTTCACCCTGGCGGCGATGGAAAGTCAGGGCCGGGACATCAAGCTCGATGAAAAGCGCGTCGAGGGCTACCGCAATTTCGCGACCAAGCTGTGGAATGCCGCGCGCTTCCTGCAGATGAACGGCGTCGGCGCCGGCGACAGCATCGCCGCGCCAAACGCGACGCTGCCGGTCAACCGCTGGATCATCGGCGAGGTGGTCGACACGCTCGCCAAGCTCGACCGCGCCTTCGACGAGCTCCGCTACGACGAGATGGCGGACGCCATCTACCACTTCACCTGGGGCACCTTCTGCGACTGGTATGTCGAGCTGGTGAAAGGTGCGTTCGACGAGGAGACCAAGCGCGTCGCCGCCTGGGTCTTCGACCAGATCCTGGTCATGCTCCACCCGCTGATGCCCTTCATCACCGAGGAGCTGTGGAACGCCAACGAGCGGCCATACGAGCTGATCGTCGCCAAATGGCCGCAGCCGGAGGCCCAGGTCGATGCAGCGGCAAAGGCCGAGGTCGAATGGCTCATCGACTTCGTATCTGAGGTCCGGGGCATGCGCGCCGAGCTCAACGTCCCGTGGAGCGCGACGCTCGAGCCGCTCGCGATCGGCGGCTCAGCAGACAGGCTCAACGCCCATGCGTCCACCGCCAACCGGCTTGCGAAGCTTAAGCCGGCGAGCACCGCCGATGCGCCGCCGCCTGGCTCGGCGCAGATCGTGGTGCGTGGGCAAACCTTCGCCTTTCCGCTTGCCGAGCATATCGACCTCGAGGCGGAGAAGGCGCGGCTTCAGAAAAGCGCCGCCGCGGCCGAGAAGGAGCGCGACAGCCTGGCTGGCCGCCTGTCCAACCCAAGCTTCACCGAACGGGCCAAGCCCGAAGCCGTCGAAAAGGCGCGTTCCGACCATGAGGCGAAATCGGCGGAGGCCGAAAGGCTTCGTGCGGCGTTAGAGCGCCTTGGTAGGTGAAGCTCCACAACGATCCGCAGCCGCGGTGGTGAACTTCACCCAGCCTTGAGGTCCTCGATCTCGACCTGCGTTCGGCGGACCGTGTCCCGGACCGTCTCCTGCCGCTCGTGGACGGATTTGCGGACGATGATCTCCTCGCGGACGACCGCGATCTTGCTGACGACCGGTTCCTCGCGCATTTCCGTGATCTCGAACATGCGTTCCTTGAACAGACCGGTGTCATCGAGGTCTCTTTCGGACAGGCGCCGCTCGGCAGGGCGGCGCTCGATGTCGACAATTTCATCCTGAAGCGAGACCTGCGCCTCGATAGGCTCCTCGGCCGTGAAGGAGCGCACCCGGGCGCCGCCGCGAGCGACCTGCCGCTTGCCGATGCGAAGCTCTTCCTCGACGACCGGCACCCGTGCTTCCTCGATGAGCTCAGCCGGTGGCTGCGGCGGTTCGGGAGGCTGCGGCGCTTCGGGCGGCTGGGGCGGCTCAGGCGGCGGGGCGGCCGCGCGTACCGGCGCATCGTGTGACTGCGCAGTCGGTAGCGCATCTGCCCGGTTGTGGGCTTCCGCGATCGGCTGAGTGGGGGGCTCCGCGACGGCGCGCTCGTCGCGCGCGTTGCCGACGTCGGGCAGTCTCACCTCGACACCTTGGCTGCGTTGAATTGGTCCGGGGTCATCCTGAGCATCGGCAGTCTTGTCAGCCGGTCGCTCGAGCATCTCGACGATGCGCGCGGGATCTGACCCGGCCGGTAGTTGCGCGACGAGCAGGTGAGCGCCCTGACGCAGGCTGTCCCGGTACTGCTGGACATCTGCAGGTGTGAAGCCGAGGCTATCGACCGCTGCCGCCGTTTCCCGCGAAATTATGCGCGGCGACATCGCGCCGGCTTCCGAAATAAGGCGTTCCCGAGCCTCCTCGGCCTCGGTCCGGCTGTCGTACAATATTGCGATATTCCTAGGCATGCTGCGACTCCTCGGCCTGCCGGGTTTCGGCAGTGGGCTCGCGCTCGACCCTCGCCTGCTCAACGCGCAGCGTCACCGGGATCTGAGCCTCGGTGGAGACCGACCGCCGGCTGACGTGGATTTCCTCCACAAGGACCAGGACCTTCTCCACCACCACCACTTCCTCGACCACGGGGACGATGGTGGTGTTGCCTTCATGACGAACGCGCGGGACTTCGGTCAGCCGGATGTTGCGGGGAACACGGTCGATCTGCAGCTCATCATGGGCGACCGCCTCGGTGACGAGCTCCTCATGTTCCTCGACGTCGACGTGCACCCGAACTCGGCCGCTTTCGACTTGGCGCTTACTGACGGACACCCGCTCCTCGACGAGCGGAATCGCCGCGATTTCCTCGACGAGCGCGCCGCCGTCCTTGCCGTCGCCAGCCCACCTGCTGTCCCTCTCGGCCATTACGCTACTCCTCGACGTATAATCAGGATTTCAACAACTTATGCGCCCATCAGCCGTTCCGACCGTTTCGGTGATGGACCGGAATGCCGGTCGGAACGAGAGGCCGCGGCGACGGTTGGAGAAAGCTCGCCGGCTTGAACCGGCAGGTTCACCAGGAGGATAAAATGCGCACCATGGCCCTGTTCATCGCCGCAGCTTTCCTAAGCCCGTCCGCAGCCGCGATCGCCCAGACCACGGACACCGGCGAAGTCGACGTGCGAAGCGACAGCGACGACAACGGAGACGATAATTCCAAGCTCGGGCTTCTCGGCCTGCTGGGCCTCGCCGGACTGCTCGGCCTCAAGCGCCGCGAACCTGACATCCACGTCGACGCCCGCCGCGGCAGCCGCGCCGACCGCTAGAAGCCGCCGTTCATGATTGCGCGGATCTCGCCGATGCGCGCGCGGTAAGAGTTGGCGATGCACGCTTCCGAGCCGCAGGCGTCGCGCACCCGGAGAAATCGGTTGCGCGACCGCTGCAGCATCGCCTTTTGACCCGGGCGCGCGACAGCCAGCGCGCTGTAGAACTCGGCGGCCATCTGGCGGTCAAGGCTGGCAAGACCTGAATTGCGGCAGACCGCGATCTCGCCCCGGGTCCGTGCGTAGCGGCAGTTGAAGCTCGGCCGGACAGCGGCCACCGGCGCCGGTCGCGCCTCGGCCGCCACCGGGCGGGGACTGGCCGCGGTACGCGGCGGGGCCGGCTTGCGCTGCGCGGAGGCCGTCTGGCTCTTGCGGGGCGGCGTGGGCGCTTTCGGCGGCTGGATGCGGCGCGGCGGCGCGGGCGGCGGCGCTGACCGGGTGACCGGTGGCCGCTGCGCTGCCCGCGGGATCGGTGGCGGCGCTGGCACGGTGACTGGCGGCGCGCTTTCCCCGCGCTCCGCCACAACCGGCTCCGTGACCTGAGTATTCGAGGGAGGCTGACCGCCCAGTGCGGCGAGGGGCACGACAAGTGCGTCGGCCTTATCAAGCTCGGTCAGGCGGACGCCGCCGTTGATGGACCGAAGCTCGTACGAGAGCGTGCCCGAGACGTTCCGCCTGCCGCCAACGATCGCGACGCCTGGCGGCAGGTCGATCGCGATGGTGCCCGTGCAGCTGGCCGAGCCGTTGCCCGGCCGTCGGGTCATGCGCGACGCGGCGCGGACTGACGACGCTTGGGCAGCTTGCGCAAAGCCGGGATCATTGCCGCCGCGGACTGCCGCCGCTCGACGGAACAGCTCGCGCTTGACCGCCTCTAGCGCAGCGGCATCGACGCAGTGGGGCGCCGAGGCCCGCTTGTCGCTGCGCCCGCTGGGGAAAAATACGAATGCTATCAGCAGCAGCGCGAGGACGGCAGTGATCGCCACTATGGCCGTGGTGCTGATTGAACGCATGGACTTGGTAACGCCCGGTTCGCGCGTCTGCTCCTTCAGCTGCGGGAGCACTTCAGCGCAATAAAAGCGCACCCAGGGGAGCGCCCTTGCTGACACGCAGCTACTCCTCACGGAGTGGGCTGCTCCTCGACGATCTTGCCGCGATCGGACGCAAGCGGCTCGCACAGGGGTTGATCTCAACAGCCGTCGTCTGTAGAGGCGCCTTCACCGACGGGGATTCGTCACCGTCACCAACATTCAGCTGAGGTCGTCCGTTAGCCCGAACCCGGGCCAAACGGGTGCGGCCTCTTTGTTTTCGGGCTGGCAACAGCCCGGCGGCTCTTTCGCATCGGTAGGGACATGGAAACGCAGAATATCCGTATTCGCCTGAAGGCTTTCGATCATCGAGTGCTCGACCAGGCGACCGGCGATATCGCCGACACGGCGCGCCGCACGGGTGCTCTTATTCGCGGTCCCATTCCCCTTCCGACGCGTATCGAGAAGTTCACCGTCAACCGTTCGCCGCACGTCGATAAGAAGTCGCGCGAGCAGTTCGAGGTGAGGACCTACAAGCGGCTGCTCGACATCGTGCAGCCGACGCCGCAGACGGTTGACGCGCTGATGAAGCTCGACCTCGCCGCCGGCGTCGATGTGGAGATCAAGCTGGCCTAACCAGCCAGGCGCGGCCGAACGGCCCGCGCGAGATAGGGTGATACCGCCGGAGGTTCTCTCCGGGCTGCGTCCCCGCCGCTCCCTTCAAGGGAGCAAGAGCCCAGGCGGGGCACGCAAGACAATTTGGGCTGCAAGCACCCGAAATCGGTCGGGTGCCTCTGTGGAGGAGCTAGATCATGCGCACTGGCGTGATCGCGAAGAAGGTCGGGATGACCCGCCTGTTCCAGGCGGACGGACGGCATGTGCCGGTCACCGTCCTGCAGCTGGACGGCGTGCAGGTCGTCGGCCGTCGTGAAATGGATCGGGACGGCTACACCGCCGTCCAGCTCGGCGCGGGCAAGGCCAAGGCGAAGAATGTCGCCAAGCCGCAGCGCGCCGCTTTCGGGAAGGCCGAAGTCGAGCCGAAGATGAAGGTCGTCGAGTTCCGCGTCGCTGAAGACGCGCTGCTTGACGTCGGCGCCGAAATCAGCGCCGACCACTTCGTCGCCGGCCAGATGGTCGACGTCGCCGGCGTGACGCAGGGCAAGGGCTTTGCCGGCGCCATGAAGCGCTGGAACTTCGGCGGTCTTCGCGCCACTCACGGTGTGTCCGTGTCGCACCGTTCGCACGGTTCGACCGGTAACCGCCAGGACCCGGGCCGCGTCTTCAAGAACAAGAAGATGGCCGGTCACATGGGCGCGCGTAACCGCACGCAGCAGAACCTCGAGATCGTCCGCACGGACCCGATCCGCGGCCTGCTGTTCGTCAAGGGTTCGGTCCCGGGCCACAAGGGCAGCTGGCTGACCGTCAGCGACGCGATCAAGCTTCCGCGCAACGAAACGGCGCCGTACCCGGCAGGCATTCTCGACAAGAAGGCGCTGGACGAAACCGAAGTTCCGGCTCCGGGCCTGGTCGACGACGCCGCCGTCCACGAGATCCCGGCGCTTCCGGGCGACGATGAAGTCGCCGCGATTGCTGCCGAGCAGGATGCCGGCGCTTCCGCCGACACCAACGAGACCACTGACGCTCCGGCCGGCGAAGCAACGCCTGAGTCCGGCGACGAGAGCAAGGAAGGCTAAGCGATGAAGGTCAAGGTACAGACCCTCGACGCCAAGGCTGGCGGCGACATCGAGCTCAACGACGAGATTTTCGCCGTCGAGCCGCGCGCCGACATCCTTCACCGCGTCGTCACCTGGCAGCTGATCAACCGCCGCGCTCCGGCCCGTGCCGCGCGCGAGCGCAGCGACGTCGCCCGCACCGGCAAGAAGTTCGGTCGCCAGAAGGGCGGCGGTACGGCCCGTCACGGCGATCGCCGCGCCCCGATCTTCATCGGCGGCGGCAAGGCACACGGCCCGCGGGCCCGCATCTTTGCTTCGAGCCTGAACAAGAAGGTTCGCGCGCTCGGCCTGAAGATGGCGCTGTCGTCGAAGGCTCAGGAAGGCAAGCTCGTCGTTCTCGACAACCTCGACGTTGCCGAGGGCAAGACCAAGGTGCTCAAGGAGCAGCTCGGCAAGCTCGGCTTCGGCAAGAATGCGCTGGTGATCGACGGCGACGCGCTCAACGTCGGCTTCGCCCGCGCCTCGTCGAACCTCGAGAGCATCAATCTTCTGCCGGCGGTCGGCGCGAATGTTTACGACATCATGCGCCACGACACGCTGGTCCTGACCCGCGCCGCGGTCGAGAAGCTGGAGGGGCGCTTCGCCCTCCCGGGAGGGGCTGAATAATGGCTAAGAAGCCGCAGGGCGTAACCGACGCGCGTCACTTCGACGTCGTCCTCGCGCCGCACATCACCGAAAAGTCGACCATGGTGTCGGAGCACAACGCGGTTGTGTTCAAGGTCGCGTCGAAGGCGAGCAAGCCGGAGATCAAGGCGGCCGTCGAGGCACTGTTCAACGTCAAGGTGACGAACGTGAACACGATCGTCTCCAAGGGTAAGACCAAGCGCTGGAAGGGCCAGCCCTACCAGCGTTCGGACATGAAGAAGGCGATCGTCACCTTGGCCGAGGGCCAGTCGATCGACATCACCGAAGGGGTCCGCGGCTAATGGCTCTCAAGCAATATAAGCCCACGTCGCCCGCGCGCCGTGGCCTCATCCTCGTCGACAAGTCGGCGCTGTGGAAGGGCAAGCCCGTCAAGGCGCTGACCGAAGGCAAGCGCAAGAGTGGCGGCCGCAACAACAAGGGCCATGTGACCAGCCGCGGCATCGCCGGCGGTCACAAGCAGAAGTATCGCTACATCGACTTCAAGCGCCGCACCTGGGATGTGCCCGCGACCGTCGAGCGGCTCGAGTATGACCCGAACCGGTCGGCGTTCATCGCGCTCGTGACTTACGAGGGCGGTGCGCAGTCCTACATCATCGCGCCGCAGCGGCTTGCGCCGGGCGACCAGGTGATCGCCGGCAAGAAGGTCGACGTGAAGCCGGGCAATGCGATGGAAATCGGCCAGATGCCGATCGGCACCATCGTCCACAATGTGGAGATGAAGCCGGGCAAGGGCGGCCAGATCGCCCGCGCGGCAGGCACTTATGTGCAGGTCGTCGGCCGCGACCGCGGAATGGTCATCGTCAGGCTGAATTCAGGCGAGCAGCGCTATGTGCGCTCCGACTGCATGGCCACCGTCGGCGCAGTGTCGAACCCCGACAATGCCAACCAGACGCTGGCGAAGGCCGGACGCACCCGCTGGCTCGGCAAGCGCCCGCTGACCCGCGGCGTCGCCAAGAACCCGGTCGACCACCCGCACGGCGGTGGTGAAGGCCGGACCTCGGGCGGCCGTCACCCGGTCACCCCGTGGGGCAAGCCGACCAAGGGTGCGCGCACCCGTCACAACAAGGCAACGGACAAGTTCATCATCCGTAGCCGTCACGCGAAGAAGAAGGGTTAATCCATGGCCCGTTCCGTCTGGAAAGGTCCGTTCGTCGAGCTTTCGCTTCTGAAGAAAGCGGAAGCTGCACAGGACAAGGGTGGCCGCGCGCCGATCAAGACCTGGTCGCGCCGTTCGACGATCCTGCCGCAGTTCGTCGGCCTCACCTTCAATGTCTACAACGGCCGCAAGTTCGTGCCGGTGTCGGTCAACGAGGAAATGGTCGGCATGAAGCTCGGCGAGTTCGCGCCGACCCGCTTCTTCCCCGGCCACGCCGCTGACAAGAAGGGCAAGCGCTAATGGGCAAGGCAGCAGCTCCCCGCAAGGTCGGCGACAAGGAAGCGCTCGCCGTCGGCACCACGATCCGTGGTTCGGCGCGCAAGCTCAACCTCGTTGCCCAGATGATCCGCGGCAAGAAGGTCGAGCAGGCCCTCAACATCCTCCAGTTCTCGCCCAAGGGAATGGCCGAGGACGTCCGCAAGGTGCTCGCTTCGGCGGTCGCCAATGCGGAGAACAACCACAACCTCGACGTCGACGCTCTGGTCGTTGCGGAGGCGAGTGTCGGCAAGTCGATCTCGATGAAGCGGTTCGCGACCCGTGCGCGCGGCCGTTCGAGCCGGATCGTCAAGCCGTTCAGCCGCCTCCGGGTCGTCGTTCGCGAGCAGGAAGAAGCCTAATGGGTCAGAAAACCTCCCCCGTCGGTCTGCGCCTGCAGATCAACCGCACCTGGGACAGCCGCTGGTTCGCGGAAGGCCAGGATTACGGCCGCCTGCTGCTCGAAGACCTCAAGATCCGCCGCTACATCATCGAGAAGCTGCCGCAGGCCGCGATCTCGAAGGTGGTGATCGAGCGTCCGGCCAAGATCTGCCGCATCTCCATCTATGCCGCGCGCCCGGGCGTGATCATCGGCAAGAAGGGTGCGGACATTGAGAAGCTGAAGCAGCAGCTTTCGAAGATGACGGGCTCGGAAGTCAGCCTGAACATCGTCGAGATCCGCAAGCCTGAAGTCGACGCCAAGCTCGTCGCCCAGGGCGTGGCCGACCAGCTCGAGCGCCGTATCGCCTTCCGCCGCGCCATGAAGCGCGCGGTTCAGTCGGCCCTCCGCCTTGGCGCGGAAGGCATTCGCATCACCTGCTCGGGCCGTCTCGGCGGCGCCGAGATCGCGCGCACCGAATGGTATCGCGAGGGCCGCGTTCCGCTGCACACGCTGCGCGGCAACGTCGACTATGCGGAAGCGCAGGCCCACACCGCTTATGGCGTGTGCGGCGTCAAGGTTTGGGTCTTCAAGGGTGAAATCCTTGGTCATGACCCGCTCGCTCAGGACCGGCTGATGATGGAGGCTCAGACCTCCGGCGTCCGTCCGGCGCGCGAAGAGCGCGGCAACCGGTAAGCCGAAGGTAAAAACAGATGCTGCAACCCAAGCGCACCAAGTTCCGCAAGGCCTTCAAGGGCCGCATCCATGGCAATGCCAAGGGCGGGACCGAGCTCAATTTCGGCGCCTTCGGCCTCAAGGCCATGGAGCCGGAGCGGATCACCGCCCGCCAGATCGAAGCGGCCCGCCGCGCGATCACGCGTCACATCAAGCGTAGCGGCCGTCTCTGGATCCGCATTTTCCCGGACGTTCCGGTCAGCTCGAAGCCGGCCGAAGTCCGCATGGGCTCCGGTAAGGGCAGCCCGGAATTCTGGGTCGCCCGCGTCAAGCCGGGCCGGATCCTGTTCGAGCTCGACGGCGTCCCTGGCTACCTCGCCAAGACCGCTTTCGAGCGTGCGGCCGAGAAGCTGCCGATCAAGACCAAGGTCGTTGCCCGCCTGGGCGAGACCCTGGCCGGAGAGGAAAAGTAAGATGCCTGCGATCGACGATCTCAAGCAGAAGACCGACGACCAGCTGCAGCAGCAGCTGATCGAACTGAAGCGCGAGCAGTTCAACCTGCGCTTCCAGTCGGCGACCAACCAGCTCGAGAAGCCGAGCCGCGTGCGCGACGTTCGCCGCACCATCGCTCGCATCAAGACGCTGCAGACCCAGCGCTCCAAGGCGCAAGGAGAATAACGAGATGCCCAAGCGCGTCCTCACCGGCACCGTGGTGTCCGACAAGGGTGACAAGACCGTGGTGGTCCGTGTCGAGCGGCGGGTGAAGCACCCGCTGTACGGCAAGATCATCAAGCTGTCGAAGAAGTACCACGCTCACGACGCGGCCAACGAGTTCCGCGCCGGCGAGATCGTCCGCATAGAAGAGTGCGCGCCGATTTCGAAGCTGAAGACGTGGACCGTCGTCGACCGGCTCGGCACCGCCAAGGCGCAGAAGTCGGACATCGACGACACCGAAGCCGCGCTTCCGCCGCAGCCCTCCGCTCCTGCGGAGCCGTCGGGTTCGAAGGGCAAGAAGGCCAAGGCCGAAGACGTCGCAGACGCGGACGCCTGAGAAGATTTTGAGAGGATAAGGGTCGAACAATGATCCAGATGCAGTCCAACCTGGACGTTGCGGACAACAGCGGCGCCAAGCGCGTCCAGTGCATCAAGGTGCTGGGCGGGTCGAAGCGGCGTGTTGCCGGCGTCGGCGACATCATCGTCGTTTCCGTCAAGGAAGCGGCGCCGCGCGGCCGCGTGAAGAAGGGCGACGTTCACCGCGCGGTGATCGTCCGCACCGCCAAGGACATCCGCCGTCCCGACGGTTCGGTGATCCGGTTCGATTCCAACGCCGCGGTGCTGGTTAACAAGAACGAGGAGCCGATCGGCACCCGTATCTTTGGACCCGTAGTGCGTGAGCTTCGTGCGAAGAAGCACATGAAGATCATCAGCCTTGCGCCGGAGGTGCTGTAACCATGGCTGCTGCGAAGATCCGCAAGGGCGACC
Organism: Sphingomicrobium sp.; assembly: GCA_036563485.1. Taxonomy (NCBI): domain Bacteria; kingdom Pseudomonadati; phylum Pseudomonadota; class Alphaproteobacteria; order Sphingomonadales; family Sphingomicrobiaceae; genus Sphingomicrobium; species Sphingomicrobium sp. The sequence continues at coordinate 1,570,767 of DATCMI010000001.1, forward strand.
GCGTCGTGATCCTGTCCGGCAAGGACAAGGGCCGCACCGGTGAAGTCGTCAAGGCGATGCCGAAAGAGAACAAGGTGATCGTGTCGGGCGTCAACGTCCACGCGCGTCACCGCAAGCCCGACCAGGCGAATCCGCAGGGCGGCATCGAGCGCAAGGAAGCGCCGCTGCACGTCTCCAAGGTTGCGATCGCCACCGACGACGGCAAGCCGACCCGCGTCCGCTTCGAAGTGCGCGACGGCAAGAAGGTCCGGGTCGCGGCCAAGACCGGAGAGCTGATCAATGGCTGACCAGAAGTACACCCCGCGCCTGAAGGGCGATTATGAAGAGCGCATCGTCGCGGCGATGATCGAGCGGTTCGGCTACAAGAACCGCATGGAGGTCCCGCGCCTCGAAAAGATCGTCATCAACATGGGCGTGGGCGAAGCGACGCAGGACAAGAAGAAGGTCGAGACGGCCGCTGCCGAAATGGAGCGGATCGCCGGTCAGAAGCCGGTGATCACCAAGGCCAAGAAGTCGATCGCCCAGTTCAAGCTGCGCGAAGGCATGCCGATCGGCGCCAAGGTCACCCTGCGCCGCGACCGCATGTACGAGTTCCTGGACCGGCTGGTCACGATCGCGCTCCCGCGCGTCCGCGACTTCCGCGGCCTGAACCCCAAGTCGTTCGACGGCCGTGGCAATTACGCCATGGGCCTGAAAGAGCAGATCATCTTCCCGGAAATCAATTACGACCAGATCGACAAGGTCCGGGGAATGGACATCATCATCACCACTACGGCGAAGACGGACGAAGAGGCACGCGAACTGCTGCGCCTGTTCAATTTCCCGTTCCCGTCCGAGGAGCAGAAGCAGGCCGCGTAAGCGGGCCTGCTTCGTAAGGAGAAGAACTTAAGTCATGGCGAAACTGAGTTCGATCAACAAGAACGAGCGTCGCAAGAAGCTCGTCCAGCAGAACGCGGCGAAGTACGCGAAGCTGAAGGCGATCGCGGACGATGAGTCCAAGGACGAGACGGAGCGCCTGATCGCGCGTCTCAAGATGGCGGAACTGCCGCGCAACGGGAATCCGACCCGGGTTCGCAACCGTTGCGAGCTGACCGGCCGTTCGCGCGCTTATTACCGCAAGTTCCGCCTGTCGCGGATCATGCTTCGGGAACTGGCCAACAAGGGCCTGATCCCCGGCGTGATCAAGTCGAGCTGGTAAGGGTTAAAGAATGGCGATGACCGATCCTCTGGGTGATATGCTCACCCGCATCCGCAACGGCCAGTCGGCGAAGAAGGATAGCATCCTGACGCCGGCGTCAAAGCTGCGCGCCAACGTGCTCGATGTGCTTCAGCGCGAAGGCTATATCCGCGGCTATTCGGAAGAAGAGCTCGCCGGCCAGAAGGGCCTGCGCATCGAGCTCAAATATTTCGAAGGCCAGCCGGCGATCCACCATCTGGCCCGCGTCTCGAAGCCGGGCCGCCGCGTCTATTCCGCGGCGCGTGAGCTTCCGCGCATCCGCAACGGCCTCGGCACTGTGATCGTGTCGACCCCGCGCGGCGTGCTGTCGGACGCCGAAGCGCGCGAGCAGAATGTCGGCGGCGAAGTGCTGGCGGAGGTATTCTAATGTCCCGTATCGGAAAACGGCCCGTGCCGCTGCCTTCGGGCGTGACGGCGAGCAAGGAAGGTGAGATCCTTTCCGTCAAGGGTCCCAAGGGCCAGCTGCAGCTGCAGATGCGCGACGAAATCGCGTATGAGATCGGTGATGACGGCATTCTCGTGAAGCCGGCCAACGACACGAAGCAGGCGCGCGCCTTTTGGGGCATGCAGCGCACGCTGGTGGACAACCTCGTCACCGGCGTGACCGAGGGCTTCACCAAGGTGCTCGAGATCAGCGGCGTCGGCTACCGCGCTACGGCCCAGGGCAAGAACCTGAGGCTGCAGCTCGGCTACAGCCACGACGTGAACTTCCCGGTGCCTGAAGGCGTCGACGTCAAGACTCCCGACCAGAATACGGTCGAGATCAGCGGCATCGACAAGCAGAAGGTCGGGCAGGTCGCGGCGGAAATCCGCCGTTGGCGCAAGCCGGAGCCCTACAAGGGCAAGGGCATCAAATATCGCGGCGAGTTCATCTTCCGCAAAGAAGGCAAGAAGAAGTAAGCCATGGCGAAACTCTCTCTCTTCGATCGTCGCCGCCAGCGCGTGCGTACGGCCCTCCGTGGCACCGCTTCGGGCAAGCCCCGTCTGTCGGTGCACCGTTCGGGCCGTCACATCTACGCGCAGGTCATCGACGACAGTGCCGGGCGCACGCTCGCTGCGGCCTCGACGCTCGAGCAGGACCTCAAGAACAAGGCCGCCGCGACCAAGGAAGGCGCAGCGCAGGTCGGCAAGGCCGTTGCCGAGCGCGCCAAGGCTGCCGGCGTGTCAAAGGTCGTTTTCGATCGTGGCGGCTTCCTCTTCCATGGCCGGGTGAAGGCCCTCGCCGACGCTGCCCGCGAAGGCGGACTGGAGTTCTAAATGGTGCAAGAGACTGAAACGACCCAGGAAGGCGCCGCCGAGGCGCAGACCGAAGTCACGATGGATGCCGGCGTTGCCGAGCAGACGCAGCCTGTCGAGCAGGCGCCGCAGGGCCGTGGCCCGGGCGGCGGGCGCGGCGGCCGTGGCCGTGGCGGTCCGGGCGGCGGACGCGACAATCGTGGCGGCCGTGGCGGGCGTCGCGACGATCGCCGTGGCGGCCGTGGCGGCGACGACGATGGCGGCGAGGAGCTGATTGAAAAGCTCGTCCACATCAACCGCGTCTCGAAGACCGTGAAGGGCGGCAAGCGCTTCGGCTTCGCAGCGCTCGTGGTCGTCGGTGACGGCAAGGGCCGCGCCGGCTTCGGCCATGGCAAGGCTCGCGAAGTGCCGGAAGCGATTTCGAAGGCGACTGCCGCTGCGAAGAAGGCGATGATCCGCGTTCCGCTGCGCGATGGCCGCACGCTTCACCATGACGGCCTCGGCCACTTCGGCGCTGGCCGGGTGACGATCCGCACGGCTCCGGCCGGTACCGGCATCATCGCCGGCGGCCCGATGCGCGCGATCTTCGAAAGCCTCGGTGTTGCCGACGTCGTCACCAAGTCGGTGGGCACGTCGAACCCGTACAACATGATCCGCGCGACATTCGAGGCGCTCAAGGATCAGTCGAGCCCGCGCGCTGTGTCGCAGCGCCGCGGCAAGAAGGTCGCCGACCTGCTCGGCCGCGGTGGCGCCAGCGCTGCCGAAGCCGAGGCTCAGGCCGAAGCGATGGCGGAGTAAGCAAGATGGCGAAGATCAAGATCACCCAGACCGGCTCGCCCATCCGGCGCGACAAGACGCAGCGGGCGACGCTCGTCGGTCTCGGCCTCAACAAGCTTCACCGCTCGGTGGAGGTCGAGGCGACGCCGGAAGTCATGGGGCAGGTCCGCAAGGTCCAGCACCTCATCCGCGTCGAAGAGAACGCCTAAAATCCCTGCCCCGCGAGGGGCTGCGCGACAAAAGCGAAAGCGAGTGCAACGATGAAACTGAACGAACTCAAGGACAACGAAGGCGCACGCAAGGGCCGCATGCGCGTCGGCCGGGGCATCGGTTCCGGCAAGGGCAAGACTTCGGGCCGCGGCCAGAAGGGCCAGACCAGCCGCTCGGGTGTGTCGATCAACGGCTTCGAAGGCGGCCAGATGCCGCTTCACATGCGGCTGCCGAAGCGCGGCTTCAACAACATCTTCGCCAAGGATTATGCCGAAGTGAATATCGGCGCGATCCAGAAGATGATCGATGCCGGCAAGCTGGATGCCAAGGGCACGCTCGACCATGACGCGCTCAAGGCCGCCGGTCTCGCGCGCGGCGGCAAGGACGGCGTCCGCCTGCTCGGCAAGGGCGAACTCAGCGCCAAGCTCGCGCTCAAGGTTGCCGGTGCGTCCAAGGGCGCCCGCGAAGCGGTCGAGAAGGCCGGCGGTTCGATCGAGCTGATCGAGCGCAAGAACCCGGCCGAGCTTGCGGCAGCCAAGAAGGGCTCGCGCAAGTCCGCTGCCAAGACTGACGCCTGACGGGTCTTCGACAAGCGGCAATGAGCCACTATATCGGCGGCGGGGAGGCGCTCAGCCTTTGCGCCGCCGTTTGTTTTTCCGGGGAATATTAGTCGATGGCATCCGCAGCCGAAAACATGGCTTCAAGCATCAGCTTCGCCAATTTCCAGAAGGCGACTGAGCTCAAGAAGAGGCTTTGGTTCACTCTCGGCGCGCTGATCCTATTTCGCTTGCTGTCGTTCGTCCCGGTGCCCGGCATCGACCCGGTCGCCATGCAGGCGCTCTATCAGACGCAGAGCGGCGGCATCCTCGATGTCTTCAACACTTTCTCCGGCGGCGCGCTCGAGCGATTCTCGATCGTGGCGCTGGGCGTCATGCCCTACATTACGGCCTCGATCGTCATTCAGCTCGGCGCGACCCTTTACGGACCGTGGCAGCAGCTCCGCAAAGAGGGCGAGACGGGCCGCAAGAAGCTCAACCAATATACTCGCTACCTGACCGTCGCGATCACGCTGGTCCAAGGCTATCTCGCGGTGCGCGGCCTTGAATCGCAGGGCGTGAACCAGGGCATCCGCGCGGTCGTGATGCCGGGCACTCTGTTCGAAGTCGCGGGCACGGTCAGCCTCGTCGGCGGTACCTTGTTCCTGATGTGGATCGGCGAGCAGATCACCAGCCGGGGCATCGGCAACGGCATTTCCCTGATCATCATGGCCGGCATCGTCGCCCGCCTGCCGCAGGGCCTCGCCCAGCTTCTCGAGGGCAGCCGCACCGGCGCCACCAGCGGCGTCCTGGTCGCCGGCATCGTCGTGCTGACGATCGGCCTCATTCTCTTCATCTGCTTCATGGAGCGCGCGCAGCGCCGCGTGCTGATCCAATATCCGAAGCGCCAGACCGCGCGCGGCATGCAGCAGGAGCGGTCGCACCTGCCGATCAAGCTCAACACCGCCGGCGTCATCCCGCCGATCTTCGCCTCGTCGCTGCTGCTGATGCCGCTGACGGTCATCAACTGGGCCGGCAGCCGCGGCGGCGAAGGCGAGAGCAGCGACTGGCTGATCACTGCCTCCACATGGCTGCAGCACGGCTCGGCGCCCTACATGATCATGTACGGACTCGGCATCGCCTTCTTCACCTTCTTCTACACCGCGGTTCAGTTCAACAGCGAGGAAACGGCCGAGAACCTGAAGCGCCACGGCGGCTTCATCCCCGGCATTCGACCCGGCAAGGCGACCGAGGAATATTTCGACTTCCTCCTCAACCGCATCACGGTGATCGGCGCCGCCTATCTGGTGTTCATCTGCCTCCTGCCGGAAGCGCTGATCGCCCAAGCCGGCCTCAACATCGCGCTCGGCGGCACCAGCCTGCTGATTGTCGTGAACGTGACGATGGATACGGTCAGCCAGATCCAGAGCCACTTGATCGCGCATCAATATGGCGATCTGATCAAGAAGGCGAAGCTGAAGACGACGCCGCGTCGGCGCTAGCGGCGCCCGCGAACAGGGAGAGCGCGGCAATGCTGAACATCATTCTTCTTGGGCCCCCGGGCGCCGGCAAGGGAACTCAGGCCGCGCGGCTCCAGGCGGAACGCGGGATGATCCAGATGTCGACCGGCGACATGCTCCGCGAGGCCGTCGCTGCAGCAACTCCCGTCGGCCTCAAAGCCAAGGAAGTGATGGACCGGGGCGAGCTGGTCAGCGACGCAATCGTCAGCGCGCTGATCGGTGAGCGGCTGGACAGCGCCGCCGACCAGGGCGCGATCTTCGATGGCTTTCCGCGGACCCGTCACCAGGCCGAGGCTCTGGAGATCCTGCTGGGCGAGCGCGGCCGCAGGCTCGACCATGTGATCGAGCTGGCCGTCGACGAAGAGGAGCTGGTCGAGCGGATCACCGGCCGCTTCAGCTGCGCGAAGTGCGGTGCCGGCTATCATGACGCGTTCCGGCCGACCAAGGCTCAGGGGGTGTGCGACGTCTGCGCCTCCACGGAATTCAAGCGCCGCCCCGACGATAACGAGCAGACCGTGCGTACGCGCATGGAGGAATATCGCGCCAAGACCGCGCCGATCCTCCCACTCTACGAGGAGAAGGGGCTGGTGCGTCGCGTGAACGGCATGGCGCCGATCGACGAAGTCGCGGCGCAGATCGACACGATCCTGGACGGCGACGCCTAGGCGCGCTGGAGAGTGACGAAGCGGAAGGCGGGCCGTCCGCCGTCCGTCTCATGTTCCTCGCTGAAGGTTTCGCGCCAGCTGCCGTCCTCTCGCGGATCGGGCATGGTCGTGTCGCCGGCTATGTTCGCCAGCACTTCGGTTAGCTCCAGCCGGTCGGCGAGCGGCAGGAACAAGCGGAAGATGTCGGCCCCTCCAATGACGGAGACTGGCTCTTCTCCGGCAGCTGCCATGGCTTCTTCCACGCTGTGAACGACTTCGGCGCCCGGTGCTGCCCACGCCCGATCGCGTGTCAGAACGATGTGCCGGCGGCCGGGCAGAAGGCCCGGCAAGCTGTCGAACGTCTTGCGGCCCATCACCATCGCGCTTCCCATGGTCAGCGCCTTGAAGCGCTTGAGGTCGGCGGGGATGTGCCACGGCAGCATGCCGTCGCGGCCGATGACGCCATTTTGCGCGCGAGCGACAACGATGGTGATCGGCGACCTTTCCATGCCTCGCCCTCTGCCGGTGTCGCGCCGTCCTGCCAAGCAGGCTAATGAACGGCCATGTCGCATGCGCAGAGCCAGATGATCGCCGAAGCCGAAAAGCGTCTCGGTTCGAAGGCCGTGATCACGAATGCTGCCGATATCCAGCCGTGGCTCACCGACTGGCGCGGGCGCGTCCACGGCAGCGCAGCGGCGATCCTAGCGCCGGGATCGACGGCCGAGGTGGCGGAGGTTGTCAGGCTCGCGTCCGAGTTCCGGGTGCCGCTGGTCCCGCAAGGCGGCAACACCGGCATGGCGGCGGGGGCGACGCCGCCCGGCGATGGAAGCGCCGTCCTGCTCTCGATGCGCCGGATGACCCGGATCCGCTCGATCAGCGCCGACGACCGCCTGGCCGTCACCGAAGCCGGCGTCGTGCTCCAGACCCTCCACGAGGCTGCGGGTGAACAGGGGATGCGCTTCCCGCTGACGCTCGGCGCGCGCGGCAGCTGCACCGTCGGCGGGCTCGCCTCGACCAACGCCGGCGGTACCCAGGTGCTGAAGTTCGGGACCATGCGTGCGCTCGTCGCGGGCGTCGAAGCGGTGCTTCCCGACGGCACGATCCACGACGGCCTGTCGGGATTGAAGAAGGACAATCGCGGTTACAGCCTCGATCAGCTGCTGATCGGCGCCGAGGGGACGCTCGGGGTCATCACCGCGGTGGCGCTGCGGCTGGTCCCCGCCGTCGCGAGCCGCGCTGTCGCCTGGGTCGGCCTCGACAGCCCGGAGCAGGCGCTTCTTCTCCTGCGTTTTCTCGAAGGGCGGACCTCGGCGATAGAGGGCTTCGAACTTGTGCCCCAGGATTCGCTCGACCTGGTCCTGAAGCATATTCCCGGCACGCGGCCGCCGCTCGCCGGCGAGCACAAGTGGCACGTGCTCATGGAGGCGACCACGTCCGACGCCGCGCATGACCTGGCTGCCGAACTCGAACAGCTGCTCGGCAAAGCGCTCAATCAGGGCCTCGCCGCCGACGCAGTGATCGGCGCCAGCGAGGCCCAGGCCGAGGCATTCTGGAAAATTCGCGACAGCATCTCGGAAGCCGAGCGGGCCGAAGGCCAGACGCTCGCCCACGACATTTCGGTGCCGGTCGGCGACATGCCGCGCTTCCTCGTCGAGGCCTCGGCCAAGGTCGAGCAGCGCTTCCCCGGCGTGACCGCCAGCGGCTTCGGCCATCTCGGCGACGGAAACATCCATTTCCACGTCCGCGCAGGCAGCCACACTGCACCCGACTGGTATGAAGGCGAGGGGAAGGAGATCACGCGCTTCGTCCACGACCTGGTGACCGCGGCAGGAGGCTCGATCTCCGCCGAACATGGGATCGGGCAGCTAAAGCGCGACGAACTTGCGCGCCTCGCGCCGCCCGGGCGCATCGCTGCCATGCGCGCGATCAAGCAGGCGCTCGACCCGCTCGGCATCATGAACCCGGGAAAGCTCGTCCCTTAGCGGTCGCGGTCGATCGCGAAGCGCGCGATCTGCGTCAGCAGCGAGGCCGGCCGCCCGTCGACAAAGTGAAGGTGAGCAAGCGCCTGCTCGACGAGCGCTTCGGCCTGGCGTCGGGCCCGCTCGGCGCCGAGCAGCGTCACGAAGTTGGTCTTGCCCTGCCGCTCGTCCTTGCGCAGCTTCTTGCCGCACACACCTTCGTCGCCCTGATGGTCGAGCAAATCGTCGGCAATTTGAAAGGCTAGGCCCAGGCTATGCGCGTAACCGCGCAGGCCGGTGCGGTGCTCGGGCGGCGCTTCGCCCAGGATAGCGCCGGCTTCAACTGCCCAGCCGATGAGCGCGCCGGTCTTGAGCCGCTGGAGCCGCGTTACCGTGGCTACATCCGCGTCCGGCTCCGGGAACAGGTCGAGCATCTGCCCGGCGGCCATGCCCTCCGCACCTGCGGCGCGGGCAAGCTCCACCACCAGTTGGGCGCGGACGGCGCCTGACGGGTGGGTGCGCTCGTCGCCCAGCAGCTGGAAGGCCAGCGCCAGCAGCGCGTCTCCGGCAAGCACCGCTGTCGCATCGTCGAACGCCACGTGCACGGTGGGGCGCCCGCGACGCATGTCGTCATCGTCCATGCACGGCAGATCGTCGTGGATCAGCGAGTGGACATGGACGCACTCGACGGCGAGCCCGGCGCGAAGCGCTTGCCCGAACGGCACGTCGTAAAGCTCCGATGCCGCGCAAACGAGCAGGGGGCGCAGCCGCTTGCCGCCGCCGATCGCCGCGTGGCGGATCGCGTCGGTGAGGCGCCGGCTCGAGTCCGCGGGGGAGCACAGTTCCCGGTTCAGCGCTGCGTCGATTTCGCGGGACACTTCGCGTATCCGCACGGCGAGAGCCGGTTCGGCCGGTGCGGCGGCAGCCTGGCTCATGCGACCGCCAGCCGCTTGAAGGAGACATTCTCCTCGACGCTCTCGAACTCCTGCGTGCTGACGACGAACTGCTCCGCAAGCGCATCGATGATCGCCTGCACGCTGGTCTCCGGGGTCGAGGCTGCGGCGGTGATGCCGATGACGCGCGCCCCCGCAAGGCGATCGCGGTCCAGCTCGTCCGGGCGTGCCACCAGCTGCACCTGCGGGCACAGCAGGCTGGCCACTTCCGCCAGCCGCGTCGCGTTGGACGAGAAGCTTTCCCCGACGACGATCACGGCATCCGCGCGGATGGCGATGTCCCGCACCGCGGTCTGCCGGTTGGTGGTCGCGTAACAGATGTCCGTCGTCGCCGGACCTTCGATGTCCGGGAAGCGAGTGACGAGCGCCTCGACCAACTGCGCAGCATCGTCGACCGAGTAGGTCGTCTGCACGGCATAGGCCATCGGCTCACCGGGCGCGAACCGCAGCGCGTCGATGTCCGCTTCGCTGCTGACCACGCTTGCCGCGCCGTCGGGCAAGTGGCCGACCGTGCCGTCGATCTCCGGATGGCCGCGATGGCCGATGACGATCACGTGCCGTCCGTTGCGCTGATGCCGCTCGACCTCCCGGTGGACCTTGGCGACCAGCGGGCAGACGGCGTCGAACGCGATCAAGCCGCGGTTGCGCGCGTCGCGCAGCACGGCGGGCGGAACGCCGTGGGCGGAGAGGACGACGACGCTGCCGCGCGGCACCTCGCCGAGCTCCTGAACGAAAATCGCGCCTTCCCCTTCCAGCGCCCTGACGACATCGAGATTGTGGACGATCGGCCGGCGCACATAAACGGGCGCACCGTAGATGGAGAGGGCGTCGCGCACGGCGTCGATCGCGCGCCGCACCCCGGCGCAAAAGCCGCGCGGCGTTGCGAGCAGGACTGTCACCTGCCGCGTGGCTGACCGGCTGTTTGAGGACGGATCATTTGCGGGCGGCGGACTGTGGAGCATGCTTTCTCCAGTTAGCCCCTTGATCCTCCTGCTAAGTGCCGGGGCTCCTTGGCTCCATCGCGGCTAAAGAAGGTATTGCATGCGAATGGCCAGACGGGTGTAGCCGGGCGGAATTTCGATGTTCACTTGCTCAAACTTCGGCGCACCGAAGCGCACCACCGGGTTGCGCGAGAAGCCGAAGCCCTCCCGCGGGATTCCGAGCAGGACGTCGAGCCGCTGGTTGGCATTTTCATCGTGAAACAGGGTGACCGCGTAAGTGCCGGGCTTCAGGCCTTGGATGCGCAGCTCGCGCGCGGTTGCCGAAAGCGTCTGCTTGCGCGCGTTCGGGTCCTTGCTGCAGTCGGGGAAGAAGCGCGGGTTCGCGCTGACGCAGGCGTGGATCTGCCCGCGCGCGTTGCGGAGGTTTGCCAACTGGATGTCGAGCGTTGCCGCCGACGCCGCGGCGAGTGCGAGGAACATAAGCATCGCTTCTCGTACTGGCCGGCTCGGCCGCGCGCGATGCCGCCTTTAGGACTGGCGCGATGACCCGAATTGTCATCGCCGGCGGCGGCCTTGCCGGCTGCCTCGCTGCCCTGGCGCTACGGCAGAAGCGTCCCGACGTGGAACTGCTGCTGGTGGAGCAGGAACGCACTTTCGGGGGCAATCACACCTGGTCTTTCTTCGACACCGACGTGCCGCTTCAGCAGCGTTGGCTCTTGGATGGGCTCGTCCACCGGCGCTGGCCCGATCACGAAATCCGTTTTCCGGCGCGCCAGCGGGTCATTCCGCTCGGCTACAACAGCATCCGCTCGCGCGACCTCGATGCCGCGACCCGGCGCGTCCTCGGCCCGCATCAGTATCGGCTCGGCACAAGCATCCAGGAAGTCTCTGAGGCGGAAGTCGTGCTCGGAAGTGGCGAACGGATAGGCGCCGACGCCGTGCTCGATGCGCGTGGTCCGTCTGAGATGACCGGCCTCGACCTCGGCTGGCAGAAGTTCGTTGGCCGCGTCTATCGTTTTGCGGAGGGTCATCGCTGCGAGCGGCCCGTGATCATGGACGCGACCGTCGACCAGCAGGACGGGTACCGCTTCGTCTACCTGCTCCCATTCACCGCTACCGAATTGCTGATCGAAGACACCTATTACTCGACCTCAACCCAGCTCGACCGGCAGGCTCTAGGGAACGGGATCGATCAGATCGCCGCCAAGATCGGGAACGCACCGCAGCAAGTCGAAGAGGAAACCGGCGTCCTCCCGGTCCTCCTCGGTGGCGAGCTGTCGGCCCTGTGGAGCGGCGGCGGCGAGGTCGGGCGCCTTGGCCTGCGCGGCGGCTTCTTCCACCCGACCACCGGCTACTCGCTGCCCGACGCCGTCACGAATGCGGTGCTGCTCACCCAGCAGCGCGACCTCTCGAGTCCCGCGCTCCACGCTTTCTTCCGCAGCCGGGCCGAACGCCTCTGGCGCGACCGGCACTTTTTCCAGCTGCTCAACCGCATGCTGTTCCGCGCCGCCGACCCCGCTGACCGCTACCGAGTGCTCGAACATTTCTACCGCCTTTCCACGCCGCTGATCGGCCGTTTCTACGGCGCGAGGCTAACCGGGCTCGACAAGCTGCGCATCGTCAGCGGACGCCCACCGGTGCCCATCGGCCGCGCGCTTTCCTCAATCCGGAGCAAGGCTGCGTGAGCCGCACCGCCGCTGTCATTGGTTCAGGCTTCGGCGGGCTCGCGCTCGCCATTCGCCTACAGTCTGCCGGCGTGCAGACCACAATCATCGAAGGTCGGGACAAGCCCGGCGGGCGCGCTTACTTTTGGGAAAAAGGCGGGCACGTCTTCGATGCCGGGCCGACCGTCATCACCGACCCAGCCTGCCTTCGCGAGTTGTGGGAGCTGAGCGGCTCCGACATGGCCGCCGACGTCGATCTCGTGCCGGTCTCGCCCTTTTACCGCCTGTCGTGGCCGGACGGCAGCTGGTTCGACTATGTGAACGACGACGCGCTGCTCGAACGGCAGATCGCGGCACTGAATCCCGCCGACGTCACCGGCTACAAGCGCTTCCTCGACTATTCCGCCGGCGTGTTCACGCAAGGCTATGAGAAGCTCGGCGCCGTGCCGTTCCTCGACTTCAAGTCGATGCTGAAGGCCGCGCCGCAGCTCGCCCGTTACCAGGCGTGGCGGTCGGTTTATTCGATCGTCTCGGGCTTCGTGCAGAACGAGAAGCTGCGGCAGGCTCTGTCCTTTCACACGCTGCTGGTCGGCGGCAATCCGATGACGAGCAGCGCCATCTACGCGCTCATTCACAAGCTGGAGCGGGATGGCGGTGTGTGGTTCGCGCGCGGCGGCACCAATCAGCTGGTTGCGGGGATGGTCCGGCACTTCGAGCGGCTGGGTGGCGAAGTGCGGCTCGGCGACCCCGTCGAACGGATCGAGACCGAAGGGGGGAATGCCAAGCGCGTACGCACGAAAATCGGCTGGACGGGCGAGTTCGACGCCGTCGCCTCCAACGCCGATATCGTCCGCACCTACGACATGCTCGACGCGCCGCGCGGCAAGCGGGCGGCGGCACGGCTGCGGCGCAAGCGCTTCTCACCCTCGCTCTTCGTTGTTCACTTCTCGACCCGCGGCGAATGGGCGGGCGTTCCTCACCATTCGATCCTGTTCGGTCCGCGCTACGGCGGCCTCGTCAACGACATCTACCGCGGCAGCAGCCTGGCCGACGATCCGTCCATCTACCTCCACCACCCGACCGCCACCGATCCGGAGATGGCGCCGCCGGGCAAGTCGACCTTCTACGCGCTCGCGCCGGTGCCGCATCTCGGCCGCACCAAGTTCGACTGGGACGAGGAGGGGCCGCGCTATGCTGAGCGGATCCTGCAGATCCTGGAGCAGCGGATGCTGCCCGGCCTTTCCGACCGGCTCGACATCCTGTTCCACTACGGTCCTGCCGACTTCGAGAGCGACCTCAACTCGCACCTCGGCTCGGCCTTCAGCCTGGAACCGGTGCTGACGCAAAGCGCCTTCTTTCGCGTCCACAATCGCGACGACGTGATCCCCAACCTCTACTTCGTCGGCGCCGGCACGCACCCGGGCGCCGGGATCCCCGGTGTCGTCGGCAGCGCCAAGGCGACCGCCGGCCTGATGCTGCAGGACTTTGGCGCATGACCCGCGAAGAGCTGGTCGCCGGCGCCTCCGACGCCATCCAGCACGGCTCCAAGTCGTTCCGCGCGGCCAGCCGGCTGTTCGACCGCGAGACCCGTGAACGCGCGTGGCTGCTCTACGCCTGGTGCCGCCATTGCGACGATGTCTGCGACGGACAGCAGCTCGGTTTCGGAGCGGGTCCGGCGGGCAGCGTCCGCGACCTACGCGAAAAGACGCGGCGCGCCGCGGCACGGAAAGAAATCGGCGAGCTGCCGTTCGACGCGCTCAGGCAGGTGCTGGCCGAGCGTCCGATCCCGCTGCGGTTTCTCGAGGATCATCTTGAAGGCTTCACCCTCGATGAAGGCGGGTGGCGGCCGCGGACCGAAGAAGACCTTGTCCGCTATTGCTATCATGTCGCGGGCGCGGTCGGGTGCATGATGGCAATTGTCATGGGCGTCGATCCGGACGAAACGGAGACGCTGGAGCGGGCCGCCGACCTTGGTATCGCCTTCCAGCTGTCGAACATCGCCCGCGACCTTCGGGAGGATTTCGCTGCCGGCCGCTGCTACGTGCCAACCGAGTGGCTGGACGAGTTCGGCGTGTCCGCCGGCAATCTGTTCACGCTTGAAAACAAAGCGGCGTTGCTCGCCATCGTCGATCGGCTGGTCGACAATGTCGCGATCTATGAAGACAGCGCCCGCAAGGGTGTCCACCGCCTCCCGTTCCGTTCTCGCTTCGCGGTGCTGACGGCGCTCCGCATCTACGGAGCGATCGGCCGCCGCGTAGGTAGCCTCGGCGCGTCGGCATGGGACCGGCGCGTCGTCGTCGGCAAGGCCGAAAAGCTTGCCATGCTGGTCCCCAGCTTCGCCGAGGCGTGCACGGCGCGGCGCCGCGCTTGATGGCGCATTTCGGCTTCCTCGCGCCGCCGCTCCCGGGCCACATCAACCCAATGCTCGCGCTGGCCAGAGAACTCGTCACGCGCGGAAATCGCGTCACCTTTCTCGGCTTCCCCGATCTCGGGCCACGGCTGCCCGATGACGTTCTGTTCTTCCCGTTCGCGGAACAGGAACAGCCGCTGGGCAGCCTGCAGCCCTATCTGGCGCGGCTTGGCCGGCTCGGCGGGCCGCTCAGCCTGATGCGGCTTGTCCGCGATCTCGCGGCCTTCGCGGACACGATCTGCCGCCACCTTCCGGGCGCGCTCGAGCGATTGCAGCCCGATGCCCTGGTCATCGACCAAACTGACGCGGCGGGTAGCCTGGCCGCTACCGCGCTCGGCGTTCCGTTCGTGAATATTGCCAACGCACTGCCGCTCAACCTCGAGCCCGGCGTTCCCCCGCCGGTGCTCGCCTGGGGCTATGACCCGTCCCCCAAGGGGTTGCGGCGCAACCGCGGCGGCTACCGCGTGGCGCGCTGGGTCGAGCGGCCGATTACGCGCGTCATCCGGCAGCACGCCGCGCGGCTCGGCCGCCCCGACATCCGCTTCGCCGACGAGACCTGGTCGCAGCAGGCGCAGATCACCCAGTGCGTGCCCGGCCTCGATTTCCCGCGCGCGCAGCTGCCGGCCAACTTCCACTATGTCGGCCCGATCCGCGGTCCCGACGAGCCGCTCGACTTCCATTTGCCGAATGACCGCCCGCTGGCATTCTGCTCGCTCGGCACCCTCCAGGGCTCGCGCGTTGGTCTGTTCCGGGCGGCGGCGAAGGCAGCGGCGACCCGGGGCGTCAAAATAGTGATCGCTCACGGCGGCGGCTTGTCGGAGCGCGACATGGCCAGCCTACCCGGTAGCCCGATCGTTCGCGCCTTCGTCCCGCAGCGGGCGGTGCTGGGGCGCGCTGATTTCGCCATTACCCATGCCGGATTCAACACGGTGATGGACGCGCTCAGCCTTGGCGTGCCGATGGTCGCCATGCCGATCACCTTCGAACAGCCGGCAACGGGCGCTCGCCTCAAGCGGGCCGGGGCAGCGGTCGTGCTGCAGCGCCGACGCACCGCTGGCCGCATCGCCGCCGCGATCGACAAAGTGCTGGCCGACCCGAGCTACCGACGCAGCGCGCAGTCGCTGCAAGAGGAGATTCAGTCGGCCGGCGGCGTCCGCCTTGCTGCCGACATTATCGAGCGGACGCTCGGCGTCGCCGCTCCGCCGGCAGCCGCCACCAGGGCACGTGCGGCGCCAAATGATGCTCGTGGTGATAGCCGAAGTGGAAGCAGCTCAGCAGCGATCCGATCCAGCTGAAGCCATTGCTCCGCGCCCGATGATCATCGGCGAACGGTGCGTCCTCGTGCCGGTGCGGCAGATAAGTGCCGAAGTAGAATAGCTGCACGGACGACAGGATCGCCGGCACCGCCCAGAACAGCATTACATTGGCGTAGCGCGCGCCGACCAGGAGCAGCGCGACGAATACGATGCTGAGGATCAGCAGCTGCTTCCAGCCGAAATAGCGGCGCATGAATCCGGTGTACCAGCGCCAGAAGTGCCGCGGGTATTCGGCGTCGAAATCCGGGTCGTGCTCGGTCCCCGGCTGGCGGTGATGGCCCATGTGCTTGGGCAGCAGCGCGTCGTAGGAAAAGCCGGCGTAGAGGAACAACGCGACGCGCCCGAAGGCGCGGTTCACCACCGACCGGCCCGGCGCCAGCGACCCGTGCATCGCGTCATGGGCGACGATGAACAGCCCGACATTGAGCCAACTGATCATGGCCACCAGTACGGGTGCAACCAGCAATGCGGTGCCGGTCAGCGGAAGGACGAACAACGCGAAGAACTCGATCGCCGCCCAGCTTCCGATTACGGCGGCGGCAAGCGCGATCCCGATCGTGGCCTGGCGCGGAACGATCATGCGCCCCGGTTCGCCCTTAGGCGCTCGCGCAAAGCCGCCACGGGCGGCGCATAGAGGAAGCCGAACGACACGGCGCCTTCCCGCTCATGGACTGCGTGGTGGAGACGATGCGCCTGAACAAGGCGCTTCAAATACCCGCTGCGCGGCGCCTTCATGAAGGGAAAGCGCTGGTGAACGAGGCCGTCGTGGACCAGGCCGTAAAGAATGCCATAGACGAGCGTCCCAAGGCCGACCCACCATATCAGGGGCCAGCGCGCACCGGCGACGAACAGACCCAGGCTCAATGCTGCGAACAGCAGCGCATAGAGGTCGTTGCGCTCGAACCGCGACCCGTGCGGCTCGTGGTGGGAACGGTGCCAGCCCCAGCCCGGCCCGTGCATGACGAAGCGATGCACGCCGGCGGCGACCAGCTCCATCGCCACGACGGTGATCAGCACGATTGCAACCGGGAGGAGCCAGCTTGGGGCCATGTCGTTGAAATAAGGCTCGTAAGCCCCCCCGTCCACGGTGGACCGCACCGCCTTAAGGGCAGGTCGGCTTGACGGCGGCGGGCTCGTCTGTGCGACAGTTGACGGATGTCCGACTTCGTCTCTTTCGCACTGAAGCTTGCCGAAGCGGCGCGGCGTGAGACGCTCGGCATCGGCTCCGGCGGCGCGGTCGATAACAAGGCAGGCGAGGGCGCTTTCGACCCGGTAACGGAAGCCGACCGCAACGCCGAGCGCGTGATGCGCGGCCTGATCCGCGCGGCTTACCCGGATCACGGGATCAGCGGCGAGGAATATGGCCACGAACCGGGCGCCGGGCCCTACGCCTGGAGCCTCGACCCGATCGACGGCACCCGCTCCTACATCTGCGGCCTGCCGACCTGGACGACGCTGATCGCGCTGCTTGATCGCGACCTACCGGTGCTCGGAGTCATCGACACGCCCCGCCTCGACGAAATCTATGTCGGGTCCGAAGATGGCAGCTGGCTGCGCACCGGTGAAACGCGGCAGCAGCTACGCGTCAGCGGCTGCACGGATTTAAGCGAGGCGCGGGTCGGCACGACCGACCCGTTCCTGTTCGCTGGCGACGCACTGGATCGCTTTCGCCAGCTTGCAATCGCCGCGCGAACGACGCGCTACGGCCAGGACGCTTATGCCTATGCGCGGCTTGCGGCCGGCGGCATCGACCTGGTCGTCGAATGCGGGCTCAAGCCGCACGATTATAACGCGCTGATTCCCGTCGTCCGCGGCGCCAGCGGTACCTTCGGAGACTGGTCGGGCGGGAGTAATTTTGGCGCCGGCAACGTCATCGCCGCCGCCACCCGAGAGCTCTACGAAGCCGCGGTCGAGATCATGACCTGTGCGAATGCCGCCGCTGAAGCACATCCATGATGTCGGTCCAACTCATGCCTCTGGCTTCGAGCAGCACCGCGAGGTGGTAAAGCAGGTCTGCGGCTTCCTCGGCGCAGCCCGCTGAGTCCCGCGTCACGGCCGCAAGCGCCAGTTCGACGCCCTCCTCGCCGATCTTCTGCGCGATCCGCTCCGTCCCCCCATCGAGCAATTGCCGCGTGTAGCTCGCCTCATCGCCGCCCGCCGCACGCTCCGCAACGACGCGGGATAAGTCAGCAAGCCAGCCCGGCCCTTCGACCCATGCGTCGCCGAAGCAGCTCCGCGTGCCCTGGTGGCAGGTCGGCCCCTGCGGGTCGGCAAGCACGAGCAAGGCATCGTCGTCGCAGTCGCTGGCGACGCTATGGAGTTTGAGCACATTCCCGCTGGTCTCGCCCTTGCGCCACAGCCGTTGCTTGGACCGGCTGAAGAAGGTGACAAAGCCGCTCTCGAGCGTCGCCTCGAGCGCCGCCGGGTTCATGTAACCGACCATCAGGACACGACCGGAGCCAGCATCCTGCACGACGGCGGGCAGCAGTCCGTCCATCTTCTTCCCGGCGAGGCTGCCGATGTCCTCGCGCGTCAGCGGCGCATTTCGATCCCGCATGTCGCGAGGAACTCCTTCAGATCGGGGATGGCGATGATCCGGTCGTGGAACACGGTGGCCGCAAGCGCGCCGCTCGCGCCGGCTTCGAACGCCTCGCGGAAATGCGCGGGCTCGCCGGCCCCGCCGGACGCGATCACCGGCACCGTCGCCGCATCGACGATCGCCGCCGTATGCTCGACGTCATATCCGCTGCGCACACCGTCACGGCGCATGCAGTTGAGGACGATCTCGCCTGCGCCGCGGTCCACCGCCTCGCGGACCCAATCGAGCGTCTCACGGCGCGTGTCGCGCGTGGCCTCCGGGTCGCCCGTATATTGCTTCACCCGGTAGATGCCGTCCTCTTCGAAGCTGTCGACCCCGACGACTACGCACTGCGCGCCGAAGTCGCGGGCAAGTTCGTCGATCAGCGACGGGCGCTCCAGCGCGGGCGAGTTGATCGACACTTTGTCGGCGCCCGCGTCGAGGCAGCGTGCGGCGGCATCGCGGCTGCGGATGCCGCCCGCGACCGCGAAGGGGACGTCGATCACCTCGGCAATCCGCCGCACCCAATCGAGGTCGAGGCTGCGGCCTTCGACGCTCGCGGAGATGTCGTAGAAGACCAGCTCGTCGGCGCCTTCGTCGCGATAGCGCATCGCCTGTTCGACAATGTCGCCCGCGTCCCGATGGTCGCGGAACTGCACGCCCTTGACCACGCGCCCGTCCTTGACGTCGAGGCAAGGGATGATCCTACGCGCGGGCAAGGCTGACCGCCTCCTCGAGTGCAATCCGGCCTTCCCACAACGCCTTGCCGACGATCGCTCCGGCGGTGTGCAAGCGGCGAAGGTCGTCAAGCGACGACACGCCGCCGGACGCCTGAACGGCAAGGTGAGGCAGTCGCTCGACGGCTTCGTCCAGCAGCTCGAAGTTCGGACCGGCGAGCTCGCCGTCACGGCCGATGTCGGTCAGCAGCAGGTGACGCGCTTCGGGGAAGCGCTGGGCCGCCGACCACAAGCTGAGCCCGCTGTCCTCCGCCCAGCCGGACACCGCCACCTGCGGCTCGCCGCCGATCATCCGAACGTCGAGCGCCAGCGTGATCCGGTCGGCGCCGAACTCCCCGACCCATCCGCGCACGAGCTCAGGGTCACGCACGGCAAGGCTGCCGAGGACCACCCGTTCAACGCCGCTGTCGAGCAGCGCTTCAACTTGTTCGCGCGACCTAACGCCGCCGCCGACCTGCAGCTTGAGCGGCGTTGCCGCGGCGAGGCTGCCAACGAGATCGTGCTGCGCCGGGGCGCCGGCCCGCGTGCCGTCGAGATCCACGACATGCGCCCATTCGGCGCCAGCATTGGCAAACGCCCGCAGCGCGTCGGCGGGCTCGGCCGGGTACAGCGTGGCTTCGTCGAACCGCCCCTGGCGCAAGCGCACGATTTGACCGCCCATCAGGTCCATCGCCGGATAGACGATCATGCGAGGAAGCTTTCGAGGAAGCGCGCGCCGGCAGGGCCCGACCTCTCCGGGTGGAACTGGGCACCGGTCCAATTGCCCTGACGCACAACCGCAGGGATCGGGCGGCCGTAATCCGCCACTGCGACTGTCGCGGTTCCGTCGTCGCAGGCGAAGCTGTGCGCGAAATAAAGATAGTCGCCGTCGTCCAGCCCGATCGAGCCGTCGCGTACCGCCACCCGGCTCCAGCCCATGTGCGGCACCGGCCTGCCGGGTGCCGGCTCCAGTGCCCGCACGCTCCCCGAGATAATCCCGAGGCACCCCGTGTCCGCTTCGTCGCTGCGCTCGAACAGCAGCTGCATGCCGAGGCAAATGCCGAGCGCCGGCTGCTTTAACGCGACCAGCGTTCGGCGAAGGCCGAGCGCCTCGATCCGCTCCATTGCGTAGCCCGCCGCGCCGACTCCCGGCAGGATCACCTCGTCCGCGCCCCCGATGGTCTCGGCATCGGCGCTGACCACCGGCTCGATCCCGAACCGCTGCATCGCCAGCCGTACCGATCCGATGTTGCCGCAGCCGAGGTCAACGATGACCAGCTTCACAACATGCCTTTGGTGCTCGGCAGTTCGGTGGCATTGCCTTCGCGGCGCACCGCCTGGCGAAGTGCGCGGCCAAACGCCTTGAAGCAGGCTTCGGTCTTGTGATGGTCGTTGTCGCCGCTGACGCTGACTTGGATCGCCGCGCCCATGCTGTCGGCCAGGCTGCGGAAGACGTGGGCCGTCATTTCAGTGGGATAGGCGCCGATGTGGCTTGCCGCGAACGTGCCGTCGAAGCGGCTGAAGGGGCGGCCCGACAGGTCGATGAGCACCTGCGCGCTTGCCTCGTCCATCGGCAGCGCGAAGCCGAAGCGGCCGATGCCACGCTTGTCGCCGAGCGCCCGCGTGAGCGCCGTTCCAAAGGCGATGGCGCAATCCTCGATGCTGTGGTGGCCGTCGATATCGAGGTCGCCGTTGCACTTCAGCGTCATCGCAAAGCCGCCATGCGCGGCGACCTGGTCAAGCATATGGTCGTAAAAGGGAATGCCGGTGTCGATCCGCCGCGGCTCACTGCGGTCAAGGTCGACGGCGACGGAGATCTTCGTCTCTTTCGTGTCGCGCACCACTTCCGCCCTACGCGCGGCGCCGGTGGGCGTACCGACATCAAACGCTGCGAGCGCTGCTGCATTCTCTTCCGGCGTGCCGATCGTCAGCCGCAGTCCGCCAGGCGCGGCGTTGGACCGAAAGCGGACCCGAATGCCAAGCCTGCGTAGCTTCGCCGCGAGCGACTCCGGATCCTCGACTTCAAGGAACAGGAAATTGCCGCCGCCCGACCGAACGGACTTCACGATCGGCGACGCGGCGAGAAGCGGCGCGAGCCGCTCGCGCTCGGCGATGATCGTCGCAATGCGCTCGAGGTGCAGCGGCCGGCGCGCGGGGGCCAGTGCGGCCACTGCGGCTTCGATCGACAGGGTCGGAAGCGGGTAGGGGGGCAAAGCCCGTGCGGCGATGGCGATAAGCTCCGGCTCGCCGATCGCACAGCCGGTGCGCGCGCCCGCAAGTCCGAACGCTTTCGACAAGGTCTTCAGGACCACGAGGTTGGGTCGCTGAGCCGCTTCGCCTGCCAGGCTCGGCACCGCCGAGAAGTCGAGATAGGCTTCGTCGACGACGATAAGCGTATCCGGCAGCGCCTCGGCAATGGCGAGGGCATCCTCCGGCGCCACTTCGTTCCCGGTCGGGTTGTTGGGCGAACAGATGAAGGCGACCTTCACATTGCCAGCTCGCCGTACCGCGTCGATGTAGGCGCCGCACTCGAAAGCGAAGGCCTCGCCCAGCGGCACCTCGACGACCGCCGCACCCTGCACCCCCGCAAAGTGCGCATATGCCGAAAAGGTCGGCGTGGGCACCGCGATCGCATCCCGGGCGGGCTGGCAGAAGGCGCGCACCAGCATGTCGATCGCATCGTCCGCCCCGCGCGTGACGATCACATTGTCTGGTCCGACGCCGTAGAGCGCCGCCATTGCCCGCGTCAGCCCCTGGGGCCGTGGCTCGGGATAGCGGTTGAGCCCGCGCGCCAGCGGCCCGTCCGACAACGGCGGGAACGGGTTCTCGTTGGCGTCGAGCTTGATGGCGTCCGGCCCGAAGTCGGATCCGCCGGCGATGTCGAAAGGCTCGAGTGCAAGAATCTCGGGCCGGGCGAGCCTTTGTGCGGTGGAGGTCATCAGACGATCTCCAGCCGCGCATCGGCGGCGCGCGCGTGTGCCTCGAGGCCCTCCATCCGTGCCAGGAGCGCCGCCGGCTTGGCAATGCGGCGCGCAGCGTCATCGGTGAGCGACTGGACCGTCATCGCTTTCATGAAGCTGTGGACGCCAACGCCGCTCCACACGCGCGCCGCGCCGTCGGTCGGCAGCACATGGCTCGACCCGGCGAGATAGTCGCCGAAAGTCTCGGCGACAGCCCGTCCGGCGAACACCGCCCCGGCGTTGCGGATCAGCGGGACGAGCTGTCCAGGCTGTGCGACCGCCAGCGAAAGATGCTCGGGCGCGTAGAGGTTCGCGACCTCGATCGCCTGTGCCAGGTCCGCCGTGACGATCACCCGCGCCTGCTGGAGCGAAGCGCGAGCCGTTTCGGCGCGGGGCAAGGTCGCAACCAGCGCCTCGACTTCGTCGACCACG
Organism: Sphingomicrobium sp.; assembly: GCA_036563485.1. Classification (NCBI taxonomy): domain Bacteria; kingdom Pseudomonadati; phylum Pseudomonadota; class Alphaproteobacteria; order Sphingomonadales; family Sphingomicrobiaceae; genus Sphingomicrobium; species Sphingomicrobium sp. Next base: position 1,592,855 of record DATCMI010000001.1, read on the forward strand.
CGCTTTGCCAAGATCCTCGAAGGCGTGACCAGCAGCACTTGCGCCGCGGCATCATGTTCTGCCTGGCTCAGCAGGTCGGCTGCGACCAGCCGGGGGTCTGCAGTATCGTCCGCGACAACCATCAGCTCGCTAGGGCCCGCCGGCATATCGATCGCCGGTCCGCCGGCCGCACTCGCAACCTGCCGCTTGGCTTCTGCGATCCATGCGTTGCCGGGCCCGCAGATCTTGTCCACCTTTGGGATCGATCCTGCGCCGAACGCCAGTGCTGCAATCGCCTGGGCGCCGCCGACGGTCCAGATCGCGTCGATGCCGCTCAGCTCCGCCGCGAGCGCAACCAGCGGCGACAGGCTGCCGTCCGCGCTAGGCGGCGTGGTGACGACGATCTCTGTTACGCCTGCCACGCGGGCCGGGATCGCGAGCATCAGCAGCGTCGAAAAGAGCGGCGTCGCTCCGCCCGGGACGTAGAGTCCGACGCGGTCGATCGGCCGCCAGACCTTGCTGACCAGTAAGCCGGGCGCGGTTTCGACCGTCACGTCCGCAGGCCGGCTCGCCTCGTGGAAGGTTCGAATGTTTGCGGCTGCAAGCTCGATCGCGCCAAGCTCATCGGAAGAAAGCCTCCGTCGCGCTTCCGCAGCACCGCCTGCCACCTCGACCAGCCGCGGCTCGGCGCCATCGATCTCGCGCGCGCGGTCGCACAGCGCTTCCCATCCGCTTTGGCGCACGGCCGCCAGGATCTCGGCAACGGACTGCTCCAGCGCCGCGTCGGTCCGCTGCTGCGGCCGCGCCAGCGCGGCTTCGCGGCCGCGCTCGTCCAGCGAGTTCCACTCGATCATGTCAGATCATCATCTTTTCGATCGGCACGACCAGGATCGACGAGGCGCCGGCGCCTTTCAGCTTCTCCAGAGTCTCCCAGAACACGGCTTCCTGGCACACGGCGTGAACCGCGAAATGGCCCGCGCGGCCGTGCAGCGGGACGATGGTCGGCGCCTCTGCGCCAGGCAGGATACGCGTAATCTCCCGCAGCGACTCGCTCGCCGCGTTCAGCATGATGTACTTCGAACCCTTGGTCGCGAGCACGCCGTCGACCCTCGTCATCAGCCCGTCGAGGATGGCAGTCCGCGTCTCGTCCAGCGGCTTGCGGGTGCGGATCAGCAGCGCCTGGCTGTCGAGCACCGTCTCCACCGGCCGCAGCCCGTTCGCTTCAAGCGTCGCGCCAGTCGACACCAGGTCGCAGATGAAGGGCGCGATTTGCAGCCGCGGCGCCAGCTCGACCGCGCCGTTCATCTTCACCACCGATGCGCTGATCTCGCGCTCTTCGAGCCAGCGCCGCAGCAACCGCGGATAGGAGGTAGCGACCCGCTGGCCGGCCAATGACTCCGGTCCTTGATAAGCAGCGCTTTCCGGCGCCGCGATTTTGAGGCTGCACCCGCCGAAGCCGAGCTCGGCCACCATTTCGATCCGCTCCTCGTCTTCACCTAGCGCGAACTCCTCGAGCACGTTCTGCCCGACGATGCCGAGTTCGCACACGCCGTCGCTGACGAAAGTCGGAATGTCGTCGTCGCGTACGAACATCAGCTCGGCGGGGAAATTCTCGACCCGCGCAGTCAGGCTGTTCTTGGTGCTCTGGATGCGCAGGCCCGCATCGCGCAGAAGGTCGCGGCTGAGGTCCGAGAGCCGTCCCGATTTCTGCAGGGCGATGTGCAGCCGCGTCCGGTCAGCGAGCATCGCGCGCCTCCATGCGGTCGATTGCCATTCGGTAGCCCTTGTGCGGCTCCTGCCGGAGGAACCGGCCGACGCGGACGATGGTCGTCGTGCTGACCCCCGTCGCTTCGTGGATGTCGCGGTAGGAGAGGTCGGTGCCGTCGAGCAGGCGAGCGACGTGCCAGCGCTCGGACAAGGTCCGGATCTCGGCCGGCGTGCACAGGTCCATCAGCAGCGCGCGCATCTCGGCGCGGCTCCCCGGCGTCAGCAGTGCGTCGCACAGCTGGTCGAGCAGCACTTCGGGATCGCGGGTTGGAACCGCCGTCGAAAGCTTCGTCTTCACCCTGCACCGTGTTACAACGTGTTAAAACGCTACAACGAGATAGTGACAGGGCGCGCAGAGTCAACACACGCGGTGAGGCCTTGATCCGGAGGAGGGGGGCTGGCGCGCCCGGCAGGATTCGAACCTGCGGCCCCAAGCTTAGAAGGCTCGTGCTCTATCCAACTGAGCTACGGGCGCGCGCCGATCCGGAAAGTAGCCGCAATTGACGCGGAGCGGAACTGCGCTACCCGTTGCCCATGGGGGATCGCCGGCCGCAGGCAGTGAATGCCGACGCGCTCAAGGGGCGCGACTTTCGCTATTTCGACTTCGTCATGGCGGCGTTCGTCGCCATCCTCTTGCTCTCGAACGTGCTCGGCGCCGGCAAAATCGCGACGATCACGATCCCCGGCGTCGGTCCGTGGCCGTTCGGCGCGGGCATCTTGTTCTTCCCATTGTCCTACGTGATCGGCGACGTCCTGACCGAGGTATACGGCTACGCCCGCGCTCGCCGCTGCATCTGGGCCGGCTTCGTTGGCCTGATCTTCATGGCGTTCATGAGCTGGGTGGTCGTGGCGCTTCCGCCCGACGCAAGCTGGTCCGGCCAGTCGGCTTATGAAAGCGTGTTCGGCCAGGTGCCGCGCATCGTGCTCGCCTCCATCTGCGCGTTCTGGGCCGGCGAGTTCGTCAACAGCTTCGTGCTGGCAAAGATGAAGGTGTGGACCGAAGGCCGGATGCTGTGGACCCGCACCATCGGGTCGACGGTCGTCGGGCAGGGCATCGATAGCCTGATCTTCTACCCGATCGCCTTCCTGGGCATCCTCGACGGCGAAACGGTGCTCAAGCTGATGCTCACCCAATGGGTGCTGAAAGTCAGCTGGGAAGCGCTTCTCACCCCTGTCACCTACGTGGTGGTCGGCTGGCTCAAGCGGCGCGAGGGCGTCGACGTCTATGACTCGAAAACGGATTTCACGCCCTTCGCCACTGGTGTATAGGACTAATTCACCTGCTGTTCAGTGTCGGGAGCCAAACATTCGCACCTGACAAGGGGATGATGATGCGTGCTGTTCGCTGTGCCGTTTTCGCTGCCGCGCTCGCCTGTGCCGGTGCTGCCCAGGCCAAGACCGTCATCATCTTCGTCGAGCCGATGACCCTGGAGCGCTACACGCAGGTGGTGGAAACGCCGGGTCCGGACCGCTTCCTCCTGTGCATGCAGCCGCCGTCGCTCAGCGGCTGCCGCGAAGTGCAGGCGAAGAAGCGCGCTTAGGCGACGGTTTCCAGCAGCCCTTCGAAAAGGCGCCGTCCGTCCGTGCGGCCATGCGCCGCTTCGACGACCCGCTCCGGGTGCGGCATCAGCCCCAGCACATTGCCCGCGTCATTGACGATCCCGGCGATGCTCCGCGCGGACCCGTTCACATTGTCGAGGTAGCGGAAGGCGACTCGCCCTTCGCCTTCAAGCCGGTCGAGCGTCTCGGCGTCCGCCTGGTAATTGCCGTCATGATGCGCGACCGGAAAGACGATCTCTTCGCCGGCTTCATAAGCAGAGGTGAAAAGGCTCTGACTGTTCTCCACCTTCAGGCGCGCATCGCGGCAGACGAAGCTCAGCCCCGCGTTCCGCATCAGCGCGCCCGGCAGCAGACCCGCTTCGGTCAGCACCTGGAAGCCGTTGCAGATGCCGATCACCGGCACGCCCCGCTCCGCCGCTTCGCGGACCGCACCCATGACCGGCGACCGGGCCGCCATCGCGCCTGAGCGCAGATAGTCACCGTAGGAAAAACCGCCCGGGACGCCGATGAAGTCGACGCCCTGCGGAAGCTCGGCGTCGCGGTGCCAGACCATTTCCGGCTTGCGGCCTGTCACCTGCTCCAGCGCGACGGCGAGGTCGCGGTCGCAATTGGACCCCGGAAAAACGATGATCGCGCTCTTCATGGCTCAGGCGTTCTCCAGCCGCTCGATCCGGAAATTCTCGATCACCGTATTGGCGAGCAGCTTGCGGCACATATCCTCGATGTCCGCATGGCTGGTGCCGTCGGCAAGGTCGAGCTCGATCAGCTTGCCGGCGCGCACGTCGTTGACGCCGGAAAAGCCCAGCCCCTCCAGCGCATGGTGGATGGCCTTGCCCTGCGGGTCGAGGACCCCGGACTTGAGGGTGACGAAAACGCGCGCTTTCATGTGCTGCCTGCCGGTTCTTGAGCGGTTCCCGCCCTATGGCCGGGGCGCATCGCACGGGCAAGCTTTACCCTCTGTTTACCGTCCTGCGCGCAAATGGCCTGGCGGCTGGTCAGTTCTTCACCGGCTGGTGGGAGGGACGCGATGATCGGCATCGCCATCGCCATGTTCATTGCCGTGTTCGGCTGGGGCTCGACCTATTTCGGTTGGTCGGACCCTGACGGAAAGGTTCAGTTGGCGCTCGCGGCCAGCTTCATCCTCGGCGCCATCACCGGCTTCAAAGGCAAGAGCTAAAAAGCGTCACGACCAGCCCTGGTCCGGCTGCGGTGCAAGCTCCCTGGCGGCCTCGACCACTTCCGTGAGGTCGATCGGCTGGTCGTAAGGGTCCTCGTCGAGTTCAGTGACCCGCCTCAGTCGCTCCTGCCATTGCCGCAGCGCCGAGGTGTACGGCAGGAACGGCTTCCGCATCAGCGCCCCGCTCGGCAACTCCTCGACATCGGCGATCCCCATGTGCAGCCACTCACCGGTGTGCCAGTCGGTCATGTCGACAGCTGGAAACAGGCAGATGCCGTGCAGGTCGACGCCGCGGTTCACCGCCGCCAGCGCTTCGCACGTGATGTCGTTGAGCCAGTCCGGCCGGCCGCCGTGAAGCCCCGAGGTTTCAGCGACGATGCACGGCCGTTTGTACTTGGCCCAGGCTTCTTCCAGCAGGTCGCAGACCGGGCGGATCCGGTCGTCGCCGGGCTCCAGCGGCTGGTTGGGCTTTCCGCCGCCCTGATATTCCATCTGCCCGAAGCTGTAATTGTTGAAGCCCAGGATATCGATCAGCTCCAGGCTGCCGCCATACTCCGGATTCTTGAACCCGGAGATCGTGTCCCAGGCGATATAAGCATCGTCATAGGCTTCTCGATGCGCCTCTTCCGCAAGGTCCGGCCGATCGCGCGGCGGCACTACCCAGACCAGCGGGTCGATGTGGACGAAGCGCGCGTCCGGGAACTCCGTCCTGATCGCTTTGCAAGCGGCGATGTCGGCGCGCGCCAGGGCGAGCGTGAAGCGGCGCCGGTCGTCCGCCGACTTGCCGAACGGCGCGCACCAGCCCCATTCGCCGCCCATATAGCCCCAGAAGGTCGGCTCGTTGACGGGCGTGATGCACAAAGGTTCGTGGTGCGCATGCTCGGCGACATGGCGGACCACCGCCAACGCATAAGCGACGAAGCGGCGGACGAAGCCGTCGACATCGTTCAGCGGGTCGAGGTCGTCGGGATAGCCGTAATGGCAAAGGTCCCAGATCGGCAGGATCTTGTGCCGCCGTTGCGCCGCCAGGAACGGGTCGATCAGCGAGAAATCATACTCGCCATTGCCCTTGTCGACGAGAGGCCACGGAATGCCTTCGCGAGCGACGGCGATGCCGAGCGGCGCGAGCATCGCATAATCCTCATCCGCGTGGGCGTAATGGCCAAGCTCGGCCGAGAGGTCGCGGCGCTTCTTCTCCTTGCCCCACAGGAAGCTTGAACATTCGAAGCCCGAAAGGAAGAAGGTCGGGAAAATACCATCGCGCCGGGACATGCCCGACCTACGCGTGAACGGCGGTTCCGTTGCACTTGCAACGCTGTCAGTAGCGCCTTAGCGCGTTGGGCATGAGCAGCCCCATCTCGACCCGCAAGCACGGCGACGTGCTGATCATCCTTTCGAATAATCCGCCGGTAAACGCGCTTAGCGCCGCGGTGCGCAAAGGCCTGGTGGAAGCAATCGAGGAGGCCGAGGCCGACGAGAGCGTCAATGCCGTCGTCATCGCCTGCGAAGGCCAGACCTTCTTTGCCGGCGCTGATGTCAGCGAGTTCGGCACGCCCAAGGCGTTCGAGCAGCCGATGCTTCCGCAGGTCGTCGACATCATCGAAGGCTGCAGCAAGCCGGTCGTCGCGGCGATCCACGGCACCGCGCTCGGCGGTGGACTCGAGGTCGCGCTGGCCTGCCATTACCGCGTCGCGGATCCCACAGCGAAGCTCGGCACGCCCGAAGTGAAGCTCGGCCTGCTGCCGGGTGCGGGCGGTACGCAGCGCCTGCCGCGCGTCGCCGGGGTCGAAAAAGCTCTCGAAATGTGCGCGGCGGGCAATCCGATCGGCGCCAAGCAAGCTGCGGAATGCGGCTTGGTAGACCGTCTAATCGAGGGCGATCTGATCCCCCACGCCGTCGCTTATGCTGAGGAAGTGCGCGACGTCCGCCCGCTCCAGAAAAGCTCCGAGCGCCAGAGCCGCGTCGACAATGTCGACCCGTCGGTGTTCGACGACTTTCTGAAGGCCAACGGGCGCAAGTTCCGGGGCTTCGATGCGCCGCTTAAGAATGTCGAGGCAGTGCGTATCGCTACCCAGAAGCCTTATGCCGAGGGCGTGCTCGAAGAGCGCAAATTGTTCATGGAGCTGATGAACGGCACCCAGGCGAAGGCGCAGCAATATTTCTTCTTCGCCGAGCGCAAGGCGAACAAGATCGAAGGCCTCGCCGAGGACGTGCGGCCGCGCGACATCAAGCGCGTCGGCGTGATCGGCGCCGGGACGATGGGCGGCGGCATTTCGATGAACTTCCTGTCGGCCGGCATCCCGGTGACGATCATCGAGATGCAGCAGGACGCGCTCGACCGCGGTACCGGCGTGATGCGCAAGAATTACGAAGCGAGTGCCGCGAAGGGCAAGCTCACGACCGATCAGGTCGAAAAAGCCATGGGGCTCCTCAACCCGACGCTCGACTTCGACGCGCTCGCCGACTGCGACCTCATCATCGAGGCCGTGTACGAGAATATGGACGTGAAGAAGGAAGTGTTCGGCCGGCTCGACAAGATCGCCAAGCCGGGCGCGATCCTCGCCTCCAACACCTCCTATTTGAACATCAACGAGATCGCAGCGAGCATCTCGCGGCCGCAGGACGTCGTCGGCATGCACTTCTTCTCGCCGGCCAACATCATGAAGCTGCTCGAGGTCGTGCGCGGCGACAAGACGGCGCCCGACGTGCTTCTGACCGCGATGCAGCTCGGCAAGAAGATCCGGAAGGTGCCGGTCGTCGCCGGCGTCTGCCACGGCTTCATCGGCAACCGCATGCTGATGCCGCGGCAGATCGAGGCGACCAAGCTGCTGCTCGAAGGCGCGACGCCCGAACAGGTCGACCGCGTCCATGTCGAATTCGGCATGCCCATGGGGCCGTTCCAGATGGCCGACCTCGCCGGCGTCGACATCGGCTGGCACCGCGACCCCAGCCGTATCGAGAATGTCCGCGACGCGCTCTGCGCGATCGACCGCTGGGGCCAGAAGAAGGGCGCCGGCTTCTACGACTATGACGACAAGCGCCGGCCGAGCCCGAGCCCCAAGGTCCAGCAGATCATCGAGGAATTCGCCGCCAAGCAAGGCGTCGAGCGTCGCGAGATCAGCGACCAGGAAATCGTCGAGCGCACGCTCTACACGATGGTCAACGAGGGCGCGAAGATCCTCGAGGAAGGCATCGCCCAGCGTGCGTCGGATATCGATGTCGTTTGGGTCTACGGCTATGGCTGGCCGGTCTACCGCGGCGGCCCGATGTTCTGGGCCGACACCGAAGGCGCGGCCAAGATCGTCGAAGGCCTGAAGCGCCAGGAAGAGCGGATGAAGCCGGAATTCAGCTTCTCGCAGCTCCTCCTCGACAAGGCCGAGAAGGGCGAGCGCTTCGGGCGCTAGTCCAACGTGGTCCGGTAGGCGCGGACCGCAAGGGTCGACACCACAGCCATGAACAGCGCCAGTGCGCCGATGCTCGGCAGCGCCGCATCCACGCCGACGCCTTTCAGCATTGCGCCGCGCACCACGCGCAGCATGTGTGTCACCGGAATGACGCTGCCGATCCACTGCGCCCACTGCGGCATGCCCTTGAACGGGAACAGGAAGCCCGACAGCAGGATCGACGGCAGGAAGTAGAAGAAGGCCATCTGCATCGCCTGCAGCTGGTTGCGCGCGACGGTCGAGATCAGGAAGCCGAGCGCCAGGCTGCCGATGATGAACAGGAAGATGCCGAGCACCAGCGCTGCCCAGCCGCCGCTCAACGGCACGCCGAACAGGAAGTGCGCGACGGTGATGATGATCGTCGCCTGCGTCAGCCCGACAAGCACATAGGGCGTCAGCTTGCCGACCATAACCTCGAGCGGCCGAAGCGGCGTGGCGAGCAAGGTTTCCATCGTCCCGCGCTCGGACTCCCGGGTCATTGCGAGCGCCGTCATCATCACGAGGGTCAGCGACAGCACGATCGCGAGCAGCCCCGGGACGATGTTGTAGGACGTGATCGATTCCGGATTGTAGCGCCGCTGGACGACTACCTCGAACGGCTCCGCGCTTGCGCCGCGGCTCGCCAGCGGGCCGGTCAGGTCGTGGCGCAAGGCATATTGCGGGAGTGCCGCCAGCGCCGAGACGCCGCCGCCGGTCGCGGTCGGATCCGATGCGTCTGTTTCGACCAGGATCTGTGGCTTCTCACCGCGCACTAAGCGCCGGCTAAAGTCCCCCGGGATAGTAACAGCGAACAGCACCTCGCCGCGCTCGATCATCCGGTTGAGCTCGCGCGGCGTGTTCGCGCTCCGCTCGATGTCGAAATATCCGCTGTTCTGCATCGATGCGATGATCGAGCGCGGATATTCGCCTTGGTCCTGCGCCAGCACCGCGGTCGGCAAATGTTTCGGGTCAGTGTTGATCGCGTAGCCGAACAGAAGCAGCTGGATCAGCGGAATCCCGAAGATCATCCCGGCGGTCAGACGGTCGCGGGACAGCTGCCGGAACTCCTTCGTCAGCACCGCGAGGATGCGTGAAAGCGACAGGCCGGTCATGCGGCCTCCTTCGGCCGCTCGGACAGCATCAGGTGGATGAACACGTCTTCCAGCGTCGGCTCGACTTCCGTCCAGCGGAACGGCTCGCGCCGGTAAGGGGCGATCGCCGCGTCGAGCGCAGCCTTGTCGGTGCCGCTGACGTGAAGCGCCGGGCCGAACGGCGAGACCATGCCGATGCCGGGCTTGCCGCGCAGCTCGCTTGCCAGCCGGTCCGCCCGCGGCCCCTCCGCCTCGAACGTGACGAGGCGCGAATCCGCAATCAGCTCGTCCGCTGTGCCGCGCGCGATCAAGTCGCCGTTGAAGATGTAGGCGATATCGTGACAGCGCTCCGCCTCGTCCATGTAATGGGTCGAAACGAGGACGGTGATTCCGCCGTCCGCGAGCGCATGGATCTCGTCCCAGAACTCGCGCCGCGCCTGGGGATCGACGCCCGCGGTCGGCTCATCGAGCAGCAGCAGCTTGGGTTCGTGGAGCGTCGCGGCAGCAAGCGCCAGCCGCTGCTTCCACCCGCCCGACAATTGCCCGGCCAGCTGGTGCCGCCGATGCGCAAGGCCGAGCTTTTCGAGCGCGTCATCGACCCGGCTTGCGACCTCGTCGAGGCTGTAGACCTGAGCGACGAACATCAGGTTTTCGTCGATGGTCAGGTCTTCGTAGAGCGAGAAGCGCTGTGTCATATAGCCGGTCTGGCGCTTGATCGCCGCGGCTTCGCGCGGGAAGTCGAGGCCCAGCACCTCGCCCGATCCGCTGTCGGGGGTCAGCAGCCCGCACAGCATCCGCAGGGTCGTCGTCTTGCCCGAGCCGTTCGGCCCAAGGAAGCCGGTGATGTGCCCGCGTTCGACCTGCAGCGCGACGTCCTTGACGACGCGGTTGCCGCCGAAGCTCTTGTTGAGTCCGGTAACGTCGATGGCCAAGGTCACGGCAGCGGCACCACCTCGACCGGCTGGCCTGGGTTCAGCTTGCCGCCGTTCGCTACCAGCGCTTCGACCATGAACACCATGCGGTCGCGGCTTTCGCGGCTGAAGATCACCGGCGGCGTGAATTCCGGATCCGGGCTGACGTACCTGATGCGGCCACTCAGCCCCTGCGCGCAGCCGTCGCAGGAGAAGCGCACGGTCTTGCCCGGCTGGTATTTTGCGACCGCCTTTTCGGGGACGAAGAAGCGCAGCTTCACCTTGGCATCGGGGATGATGCTGACGACCGGCTGGTTGGCCGCGACCCATTCGCCCTGCTGGTAATAAACCTGGCTGACGCGCCCCGCGGCCGGCGCGCTCGGGGAAAGCTGGGCCATCTGAATGTCCACGCTGCGCTTGCCGCCCTCGGCCTGCCGGGTCTGCGCCTGCGCTGCACCGATCTCGGCGCGGCGCGCGTCGGCGGCCTTGCGTGCTGCCACGACGGCGGCTTGGGCCTCGCGATAGGCCGCGCGGGCAGCATCCAGGTCCTTGCCGGCAACTGCTGCGGGATCGTCGCGCCGCACCGCCTCGAGCCGCGCGAGATCGCTCCGCGCCCGCTCCGCCGCCGCTGCGTTCGCCGTCACGTTGGCTAGCGCTTGGGTCAGGTTCGCCTGCGCGGTTGCGATCTGCGTCACCGTCGCGCTGATGTTCGCGCTCGCCTGCTGGCCTTGCGCTTCCAGCGTCGCCGGCGCGATGCGGAACAGCGCCTGTCCAGGCGTCACTCGCTGCCCGTCCGTGACCGCCACGCTTTCGACCGTGCCCGACACCGGCGCCGCCATGTCGAGATTGTCGCTGACGACGTATCCGGACAAATAGCTGCCCTCCTTCGGCGAGGCGAGCAGCCGCCAGGCGACGAGCGCCGCAGCGATGATCACGACGGCAATGACGATCGGGCGGGCTCGGCTCATGAGCGGGCTCCCAGCTCGGGCCAGCCGCCGCCAAGCGCCTTGGTCAGCGCGACGCTGTGCCTTGCAAGCTCGCCTCTGGTTTCGATCACTTGACCCTCCAGTGCGATGCGCCCGGCCTGCGCCTGCAGGACGTCGCTGTAGGTGACGAGCCCGCCGCGGTAGCGGGTGCGCGCAAGTTCCTCGGCACGCCGGGAAGCGGCGAGAGACGCATCCAGACTCGCGAGCTGGCGCCGGTCTTTCTCGATGTTGGACAGCGCATCCTCCACGTCGCGAAGCGCGAGGAGGATGGACTTGCGATAGGCGATCAGCGCCTGTTCCTGCCGCGCGTTCGTCACAGCGACATTGGCTTTTCGGCGGCCGCCATCGAATAGAGGCCAGTCGACCGCGCCTCCCGCCGTGAAGGCGCGGCTGCCCCATTCGAGCAGGCTGCCGAGCGCGGTGCTGACTAGGGCAGGGGCGGCGGTCAGGGAGAAGCGCGGGTAGAGGTCGGCGGTGGCGACGCCGATGTCCGCCGTCGCCGCGGCAAGGTTGCGCTCGGTCGCGCGGATGTCGGGGCGGCGCCGAAGCAGGTCGGATGGCAGGCCGGCGGGAACGTCGGGCACCCGCGGCAGTGCTTGGGGCTCGGCGAGGATGCCGATCAGCGATTCCGGGCTCGTGCCGGTCAGCACACCGAGCGCATGCATCTGCGCCGCGGCTTGCGCCTTCAGCGGCGGGAGCGCCGCGCTCGCTTGCTCCAGCGTCGAGCGCTGCTGGGCAAGATCCTGGCCCGTCACCAGGCCGCCGCGCACCCGTGCGTCGACGATGTCCAGCGCCCGCTGCTGCCGCGCCACTTCGGCTTCGGCGATCGCGATGCGCTGCTGCAGCGTGCGGAGCGTCAGGTAGGCATTAGCCGTCTCGGCGGCGACGCTGACCTGCACGTCGCGCCGGTTCCACAGCGCGGCTTCGCTGCGCCCGCGCGTTGCTTCGATGCTGCGGCGGTTGCGCCCGAACAAGTCGATCTCCCAGCTTGCATCGAAGCCGGCGCGGAAGGTCGTGAACTCTGATCCGGGCAGCCCGAATCCGCCGCCCTGCGGCCCGCCGGCACCGGGCGGTGCCGGAATCGCATTCTCGCTGATCCGCTGCCGAGCCACGGAGCCTTGGCCCGCGACCTGCGGTGAACTAGCGGCACCGGCCGCGCGCTCCTGCGCCCGCGCTTCACGGATGCGCGCCGCTGCGCTCTGGACGTCGAGGTTCTGCGCCACCGCGCGGTTGACGAGGTCGTCGAGCAATGGATCGCCGAACGACTTCCACCACTGGCCGAGTTCTTCGTCGCTCATTGCCTCAACCGGGGAGGCTTCCGCATAGGACGGCGGCACCGGCACGTTCGGGCGGGCATAGTCCGGGCCGACGGTGCAACCCGCAAGCAACAAGCTGGCCAACGCGACGCGCTTCACGGCGCCTGCTCCGTCAGCAGCCCGTGAAGCACCGTCTCGGCATGCTGCATCGCCAGTGCGTTGAGGTCGATCGGCGCCCCGCCGACCGGCTCGAGCGTCTCGCGCCAGATCAGCCCCATCAGCATCGCGCCCATGACGCTGACGGCGTGCAGGCGCGGATCGCCGGGGCGAATGTCACCGCGGTCCTGCGCTTTGGCCACCGCGCCGGCGAGCGTCGCCAGCGCCTTGCTGACCACCTCGTCGTGCCAGACCTTGGCGAGCTCGGGGAAGTTGCGGGACTCGCCGATCACCATCTTCGCAACCGAGCCGATGCGCCCCTCGGTCGCCTTCATCGCCACCATCGGCAGCAGCATGCGGACGACCGTCGGGAAGGGGACTTCCGCCGCTTCGATCTGGCTGCGGACTGCATCGACATTGGGCGATACCGTGTTGCGCACGACCGCGCGGAACAGCTCCTCCTTGCTTTGGAAATAAAGGTAGAGCGTGCCCTTGGAGACGCCCGCGCGCTTGGCGATTTCGTCGAGCTTGGCGGCCGCGAAGCCCTTCTCCGCGAACACATCCAGTGCCGCGGCGCAGATCTCCTGCGGGCGGTCCTCGGCGCGGCGTTGCCACCGTGGTTGTTTGTTGCTTTGTTTCATAACTGACCGGTCAGTTATATACGCGAGTAAACATTTTCTCGCAAACGCTAAGAAGCGCGGCGACTCAGTGGGTTGTGGTTTTTGGCCCCTCGTCGTGCAGCAACGCCAGCATGGCGATGGCGACGGCCGCGACTCCGGCGCTGGCGATGAAGGTCGCCGCGGCACCGTCCCGGTCCCAAATGATTCCGGCAGCCAGGCTGGCGAGCAGGGAACCGATGCCTGTCACGAAGTAGAAGGCGCCGAAGCTGGTGGCGCGCAGCTTCTCCGGCGCGCTGTCAGCGATCATGCGCGCGAAGATGCCCTGCGTCAGCGCCATATGGGCGCCCCACAGAACGGTGCCGGCCACCAAGCCCGCGAAGGTGTCGGTGTTCGCCAGCACGAGATTGCCCGCGATGAGCAGGCCGATGCCAGCCATCAGGATCGTCCGCGGGCTCATGCGGTCGCTCAGCGATCCAGCCGGATAAGCGAGCGCGACATACGCGAGGTTGAAGATGGCCAATGTCAGCGGTGACATGGCCTCGCTGAGCCCGACATCGAGGCCCTTCAGGATCAGGAAGGCTTCGGAAAAGCGGGCGAGCGCGAACAGGAAGCCGACGGCAAGCAGCCGCGTCGTCTGGCGGTCGAGCTCGCGAAAGCCGGCGAAGAAAGGCGACGCCTTCGTCGGCGCGGCACGCTGCTCCGGCTCGCGCAGCGCCAACCACGCGAGCAGGAAGGACAGAGCCGCCGGGATCACTGCGATCCAGAACACCGCACGGATGTTGCTCGCCAGAAGCGCCATGAGGCCAATGGCGGCGAGCGGCGCGAGCAACGCCCCGGCGGTATCCAGCGCCTGCCTGAGGCCGAAGGCGCGGCCGCGGATTTCCGGCGGCGTTTCGTCGGCGATCATCGCGTCGCGTGGACTTCCGCGAAGTCCCTTGCCGACGCGGTCAGCGAAGCGCGCCGCCATTACCGCGGGCGCGCTGCCGGCGAGCGGGAACAAGGGTTTCGACAGCGCCGCCAGCCCATAGCCCGCCATGATCCACGGCTTGCGCTTCCGGCTGCGGTCGGACAGCCGCCCCGACAGCAGCTTGCCGAAGTTCGCCGTCGCTTCGGCGATGCCGTCAATGGCGCCGACCGCCGTCGCGGGCAGCCCCAGGACGATGGTGATGAAGGCCGGGAGCAGCGAGTGATAGATCTCGCTCGACAAGTCCATCAACAGGCTGACGAAGCCGAGCACCCAGACGTTTCGAGGAAGGCGAGGGCGGCTGCTCACCTGCACCTGCTAGATGCAACATTGCGCGCCTGCAAATCTTTGCTACGCTGCAATGATGATCGGGGGCTCAACGCCAGAAGCGCTAGCGGCACGGTTCACCGGCGTCGCGCACATGTGGGTCGCCGACGGGCCAAGCGAACGCGCGGACAGGGCAAAGAGGCAATTGCTCGCGGCGATCGCCGCGGCAGAGCCTGCAACCCTCAACGACGTCGCCAAAGCCGTCGGCCGCGGCGCTCCGGCCGTCAGCCGCTCGGTGGACAGCCTGGTGCGCGCGGGCCTGGTCGAACGGACCGCCGACCCCGGCAACCGCCGGCGCCTTGCGCTACGCCTCACCGCCGCGGGGCGTGATCGCCTGCAGAGCGGCAATGCGGCGAGCGCCAACCTGCGCACCAAGCTGGAGCGGCTCGCCAACAGCGAACTCCGCGCCGTCGAACGCGCGATCGAGATCCTGGAGCGCGGTCCCTAGTCGCCACGCGGGCGTCCATGTTGCATTGCAACAGAGCGGCTTTTCGGCTACGGGCGCGCGACATCTTTTCCGGGAAAAATCAATGAACCTGCGTAACGTCGCGATCATCGCGCACGTCGATCACGGCAAGACGACCCTCGTCGACCAGCTCTTCCGCCAGTCCGGCACCTTCCGCGACAACCAGCGCGTTGAAGAGCGGGCGATGGATTCCAACGACCTCGAAAAAGAGCGCGGCATCACGATTCTTGCCAAATGCACCTCGGTCGAGTGGAACGGCACGCACATCAACATCGTCGACACGCCGGGCCACGCCGACTTCGGCGCGGAGGTCGAGCGCATCCTCAGCATGGTGGACGGCGTCATCCTGCTCGTCGACGCCGCCGAAGGCCCGATGCCGCAGACCAAGTTCGTGACCGGCAAGGCACTGAGCCTCGGCCTCAAGCCGATCGTCGTGGTCAACAAGATCGATCGCCCGGACGCGCGCGCCGCCGAAGTGCTCGACGAGGTGTTCGAGCTGTTCCTGAACCTCGAGGCCAACGACGAGCAGCTCGACTTCCCGACGCTCTACGCCTCGGGCCGCTCCGGCTATGCGGGCCGCGAAGACAGCGTTCGCGAAGGCGACCTGACCCC
The DNA here is from genome assembly GCA_036563485.1 of Sphingomicrobium sp. NCBI lineage: Bacteria > Pseudomonadati > Pseudomonadota > Alphaproteobacteria > Sphingomonadales > Sphingomicrobiaceae > Sphingomicrobium > Sphingomicrobium sp. The sequence goes on from DATCMI010000001.1 coordinate 1,608,149, forward strand.
GCTGTTCGAAACCATCGTCAGCCACGTGCCGGCGCCGGCGCTCGATCCCGCGGGCGAGTTCAAGATGCTTGCGACGCTCCTCGACCGCGACAATTTCCTCGGCCGTATCCTGACCGGCCGCATCGAAAGCGGCACGCTCAACATCAACGATCCCATCCGCGCGATGGACGTTAGCGGCAAGGTCGTCGAGGACGGCCGCGTCACCAAGCTGTTCGCCTTCCAGGGCCTTGAGCGCGTGCCGGTCGAAAGCGCCAAGGCGGGCGACATCGTCGCCATCGCCGGCCTGATGAAGGCCACCGTGTCCAACACCATCGGCACGCCCGAGATCGCCGAGCCGCTTCACGCACGCGAGATTGACCCGCCGACGCTCAGCATGACCTTCGCGGTCAACGACTCACCCTTCGCCGGCAAGGACGGCGACAAGGTGCAGAGCCGCGTCATCCGCGACCGCCTGATCCGCGAGGCCGAAGGCAATGTCGCGATCCGTGTTACGGAGACGCAAAGCGGCGAGGCCTATGAAGTCGCCGGCCGCGGCGAGCTCCAGCTGGGCGTCCTGATCGAGACGCTGCGCCGCGAAGGTTTCGAGCTTGGCATCAGCCGCCCGCGCGTGCTGTTCCGCGAAGGTCCGAACGGCCGCGAGGAGCCGTACGAGACCGTCGTCGTCGACGTGGACGATGAATTCTCCGGCACCGTCATCGACAAGATGGCGATGCGCAAGGCGGAAATGACCGACATGCGCCCGTCGGGCGGCGGCAAGACGCGCCTGACCTTCTCGGCGCCGTCGCGCGGCTTGATCGGCTATCACGGCGAGTTCCTGTCCGACACGCGCGGCACCGGCATCATGAACCGGCTGTTCGAGAAATATGGCCCCTACAAGGGCCCGATCAGCGGCCGGCAGAACGGCGTCCTCATCTCGATGGAGCAGGGCGCGGCCGTCGCTTACGCGCTGAATGCGCTGGAAGAGCGCGGCATCCTGTTCGTCTCGCCCGGCGAGATGCTCTACGAAGGCATGGTCATCGGCGAGAATGCGAAGCCGCAGGACCTCGAGGTCAATCCGCTGAAGTCGAAGCAGCTCACCAACTTCCGTGCCAGCGGCAAGGACGAAGGCATCCGCCTGACACCGCCGCGCCGGATGAGCCTCGAGCAAGCGATCGCCTACATCCAGGACGATGAGTTGGTCGAAGTGACGCCCAAGGCGATCCGCATCCGCAAGCGCTTCCTCGACCCGCACGAGCGCAAGCGCGAAGCGAGGAAGCTCGAAGCGGCCTAGCCGCAGCCAAGCCGCTATGCTGACCATCAACGGCATCACCGTCCGGCTTGGCGGCCGCACGATCCTCGACCGCGCGTCGGCGGCCATAACCCCGCGCAGCCGCGTCGGCCTGATCGGCCGCAACGGCGCCGGCAAGTCGACGCTGATGAAGGCGATCATCGGCCAGATCGATCCGGACGAAGGCTCGATCGACCTGCCGCGCCGTACCCGCGTCGGCTACATCGCCCAGGAGGCGCCGGCCGGAACGGCAACGCCGTTCGAAACGGTGCTCGCTGCCGATGAAGAGCGCGCTCGGCTGATGGACGAGGTCGAGCATATCGACGACCCGCACCGCATCAGCGACATCCACGAACGGCTGCTGGCCATCGACGCCTACACGGCGCCCGCGCGCGCCGCCCGCATCCTGCTCGGCCTGGGTTTTGACGAAGAGATGCAGGGCCGCCCGCTCGACAGCTATTCCGGCGGCTGGAAGATGCGCGTCGCGCTCGCCGCGCTGCTGTTCTCCGAGCCCGACCTGCTGCTGCTCGACGAGCCGTCGAACCACCTCGACCTCGAAGCGACCCTGTGGCTGGAGAACTTCCTCAAGAGCTATCCGGGCACTTTGCTCGTGATCAGCCACGAGCGCGACCTGCTCAACAATGTCGTCGACACCATCGCCCACCTCGAGCGCGGCAAGGTCACGCTTTACAGCGGCGGCTACGACAGTTTCGAGCGGCAGCGGGCCGAGCGCGCGGCGCAGCTCGCCGCGGCCCAGGCGGCGCAGGATGCGCAACGCGCCCGGCTCCAGGACTATATCGCCCGCAACAGCGCCCGCGCCTCGACCGCCAAGCAGGCGCAATCGCGCGCGAAGATGCTGGCGAAGATGCAGCCCATTGCCGCGCTCGTCGATGATCCCAGCCTCAGCTTCGACTTCCCGAGCCCGTCGGAATTGAAGCCGCCGCTGATCACCCTCGACATGGCCGCCGTCGGCTATTCGGACGTGCCCGTGCTTCGTCGCCTTAACCTCCGCATCGACCCGGACGACCGGATCGCGTTGCTCGGCCGCAACGGCAACGGCAAGACGACCCTTGCCCGCCTCCTCGCCGCGCAGCTGCAGCCGATGGAGGGCGAGGTTCACGCGTCGGGCAAGATGCGCGTCGGTTACTTCACCCAATATCAGGTCGAGGAGCTGCACGGCGACGACACGCCGCTCCAGCACATGACGCGCGCCATGGCGACGGCTTCGCCCGCTGCGGTGCGTGCCCAGCTCGGCCGCTTCGGTTTCTCGGGCGACAAGGCAACGACACTGGTCGGCAAACTGTCGGGCGGCGAGCGCGCGCGGCTTGCGCTGGCGCTGATCACCCGCGACGCGCCGCACCTTTTGATCCTCGACGAGCCGACCAATCACCTCGACGTCGATGCGCGCGAAGCGCTCGTGCAGGCGCTCAACGGCTATGACGGCGCGGTCATCATCGTCAGCCACGACCGCCACATGATCGAACTGACCGCCGACCGGCTGGTGCTGGTCGACAATGGCTCGGCGGTCGAATTCACCGGCAGCATCGACGATTATATCGACCTGGTCCTCGGCCGGAACCAGCCCGCCGCCGACGCGAAGCCCAAGGCCGCCAAGCAGGATCGCAAGGCCGCCGCGAAAGCGCGCGAGGATGCCCGCGCGCTCAAGAAAGCCGCCGCGGAAGCGGAAGCCGCAAGCGCGCGGCTGGCGAAAGAATGTTCGGCAATCGACCGCGCGATGTTCGACCCCGCGAGCGCCGCGCCCGAACTCGCCTCACTGCCGATGAGCGAACTTAGCCGCCGCCGCGCGAAGGTCGTGGCCGAACTCGAAGCCGCCGAAGCGCGCTGGATCGAGGCCAGCGAACAGCTGGAGCAGGCGGAGGCCGCCTAGGCCGGTTTCGGCCGCCGCGGCTTCTTCTTCATGCGCGGCTTGTCGTGCGCCTGCTCGGGCCGATAGGTCGACTGCGCTGCCGGCGGAGCATCGCGCGGCGGCGCGGGCTCGATCACCATGCCTTCGTCCTCGGGCGCAAGCGCCGCCCGCTTCAATGCTTTCACGAACCCCGGCGTCGCGCGACGCGTGACCTGGAAATAGCTTTCGTTCGCGGCAACTCGGATGGCGCCGATGTCGGCCCGGCCGACGTGCCCGTAGCGGCAGATCACGGGCAGCAGCCAGCGCGCTTCGGCATTGTGGCGACGGCCGGCGTTGATCCGGAACCAGGTCGCATCTTCGAAGCCGGCCCGGTGCCCTTCAGTACCGCGCGCTTCGCTGCGCTCGGACGCCGATAAGATGTCTTCCGGCGCGGGCATGTCCGTGCGCAGCGAGTTCACCAATGCAGCGGCGATCGTCTCGGGCGAAAGCTCGGCCATCAGCTGCCGCGCAAGCTCCTGGTCTTCTTCTTCCAGCTCCACGGGCGCCGACAGTTCGCTGAGCAGGCGGTCCCGGTCGCGGCTGCGGATCTCGCCCGCCGTCGGCACGCCGATCCATTCGACATTGATCCGCGCGCCGCGCAGCATCCCTTCGATGCGCTTGCGGCGTTGATAGGGCACGATCAGGATCGCCGTGCCCTTGCGCCCGGCGCGGCCGGTGCGGCCGGACCGGTGCTGCAGCGCTTCGGCGTCGCGCGGCAGTTCGACGTGGATGACCAGCGAGACGGACGGAAGGTCGATTCCGCGCGCCGCTACATCGGTGGCGACGCAGACCCGCGCCCGCCGGTCGCGCAGCGCCTGGAGTGCATGGTTGCGCTCGCTCTGGCTATGCTCGCCCGACAGCGCCACCGCATCGAAGCCGCGTTCGGTCAGGCTCGCGTGGAGCCGCCGCACCGCATCGCGCGTCGCGCAAAACAGAATCGCCGTTTCCGCCTCGTGGAAGCGGAGCAGGTTGACGACCGCATGCTCGATGTCCGTCGGCGACACCGCCACGGCCTGGTAGGCGATGTCGTGATGGCCTTCCTTGTCGCCGGTCGTCTCGATCCGCAGCGCGTCTCTCTGATAGCGCTTGGCCAGAGCGACGATCGGCCGCGGCATGGTCGCGGAAAAGAGCAGGGTGCGCCGCTCCTGGGGCGTTGCGTCGAGGATCTCCTCCAGCTCCTCGCGAAAGCCCATGTCGAGCATCTCGTCGGCCTCGTCGAGCACCGCGACGCGAAGCGACGACAGCTCCAGCGCGCCGCGTTCGAGATGGTCGCGTAGCCGACCCGGCGTCCCGACCACGATATGCGCGCCGCCGTTCAGCGCGCGCCGCTCCTTCATCGGGTCCATGCCGCCGACGCAGGTGACGACGCGCGCGCCGGCATTGGCGTACAGCCAGTCGAGTTCGCGGCTCACCTGCATCGCGAGCTCGCGCGTCGGCGCGATCACCAGCGCCAGCGGTTCGCGCGTGAAGGGCAGGCGGTCCGCTTCGATCAGCTGCTCGGCCATCGCCATCCCGAACGCGACGGTCTTGCCCGATCCGGTCTTGGCGGAAACGATCAGGTCGCGCCCGGCCGCATCCTCGCCAAGCACCGCCGCCTGGACCGGCGTAAGCGCCTCATAGCCGCGCGCGTTCAGCGCCTGAGCGAGGGCGTCGTGAAGCCTGTCATGTTGCATGAGGTCGCGGTAGGCGCGCGCGTCCGAATTTGCCAGTGCGCGAAGCGGAGGGGAGCTCGACTTAGTCTTCAGCGGGCTTCTTGCCGCGAGGCGCGCCGCGCTTGCCCTCGCGTCGCCGCTCGTCCGCGCTCAAATGCCCAAGCCGTTTCAGCGGCTCCATCATCCACAAGGTGAACACGGTCGCCACGGCCAGCATCAGGGCGACGTCGTAGCTGCCGAGCCCGCAAGCGGCGCCGATCGCGCCGGTCACCCACAAGCTCGCCGCCGTGGCGGTACCCTTGACCGATTCCGTCTGCCGAAGGATCGCGCCGCCGCCGATGAAGCCCATGCCGGTGATCAGCCCCTCGATGATCCGGGCCATTGCTTCCGGGCTGTCGGCCGTGAGGTTTTCGGCGGCCTGCACAACCCCGCAAGTTGCCAGCGCCACCAGCGGAAAGGTCCTCAGGCCGGCGCTCCGCTCCTCCCGCTCGCGGTTCCAGCCGATCGGAATGGCCAACACGTAAGCGACCAACAGCGCCACCAGGTGGGGCAGCAGGTTGAAATCGTGTGCTCCGAGAATCGTGTCGGTCATGAGCGCCTTAACGCGCGTACGGAGGCTTGTGCCGCGAAACTAGCGGCGGCAACTGCTTTTGCTGGCGCCCATTTCAGCACCGACCAACAGGAGCCAGTCGTGTCGCGCGCGAAGTCGGCTTGAGACGGCGTTGCTCCCCAATCTCGATCCGGGGTTTCCAAAGCCGAAGAAGGGCGAGGTAATCCGCGGCGTTCCCAAGAGCGGGCCGGCATATTCCGCCGGCCTTCGCGACGGGATGATCTTCCTCAACGGGAAGATTTCGATCTCTGCCAGCAGCGGCACGGCAGAGATCGCATTTCGGGTCCGTGACGGGAATCGTGAGCGGGTGATCAATTTCCCGCCCGCGAGCAAGGAGCCGATCAAGGCGCAGGAGCTGAAGGACGTCGCTAATGGCGCCGCCGGTTCACCTTGTAGCGTACATGCAGCCCAATCCACACGTGCGACACGGTAACGTTTAGTGCGGCGCACCGACTGCACGAAAACTCTGTCCTACAGCGCGCAGTTTGTGCCTTAAGCTAGTGCATGGGGAACCCGGGCACCGCCACGCTGAAGTCATCATCCGGTCGAACTGGATTATGCCTCGGCCGACACCGGGGGCGAGGGCAGCCACCATGTCGAGGCGTCAACTTGGCCAACTTCCGGATGCGTTCGTCAGTTAGCATGCGCTCGCGTTCAGGTGACCGCTTTGGCAACTTTGGCCGCGCAGGAAAGGTCACAGCCGCGTGCGGCGACCGCTGTTGTTTCCCTCTGCTCGTCCGCAAGCCGTCCCCAATCGGCGGTGAACGTTGTGACCTTCGCTCAACCGTGCTCGCCGGCCATCTCCAGGATCACCTTCCACTCCTCCTCGCGAACCGGCGCGACGGACAGCCGTGACTGACGGATCAGCTCCATCTTGGCGAGACGGGGTTCGGCCTTGATCTCGGCCAGGGTGACGGGGCGGGCGAGGGGGCGAACCGGTTCCACGCGGACGCTCACCCAGTCGGCATCTTTAGGATCGGGGGCCGCTTCGCGAGTGATCTGCATGATGCCGACCACCGCCTTGTCGGACATGCTGTGGTAGAGGAACGCTTCGTCGCCCGGCCCCATCGCCTTGAGGTGGAGCCGCGCAGCATTGTTGCGGACGCCGTCCCATTCGGTGCCGCCGTCGCGCACCAGCTGGTTCCAGCTGTAAGCCGCCGGTTCCGATTTCATCAGCCAATATGCCATGATTCGCTCGCCTAAAGGCGCATTCATCTGGGGGAAAGCAGCGGAACGCCGAGCCGGCTGCGGTTAATCGTGCGGTGTCATCGACGAAACGCATAAAGTCTAATTAGTTCCGGCGCTTATCGCTTAGCTGGCTCGGTTCATCGCCGATCGCTGTCATCCGGCAAAAGGTTAACGTAAACGGGTTTCAGCGAATGAGAGCGAAGAGCCCAGCGGTTTTGAGCGGGCTCCAACGGCAAGACGGGCACGGGCCCGCTGGAGTTTCAAGGGCGCACGGGAGGCGCCGCCAGCGGACCGCCCGCCAACGAGGGCAAAAGAAATTGGTCAAGCTGCTTGGTGGACGCGTTGCGTCCGCGATCGTCGGTCTGTCTGCACTTGCCACCGGCACCAGTGCCGCTGCGCAGGACTATTCGAAGCTCAACGTCGCGGCGGCCGTCAAGGCTGCTGACGTAGACACGTCGGCCCAGGCGCTCGGCCTCGTCAAGAAGCCGGCGGCCGCGCTGGTCCAGCAGGCTGTCGCTTCGACCGCGACCGCCACGACCACGACGACCGGCACCATCGTCCAGGCGGAGCCGGCCAAGTCCGTGACCGTCTCGCTGATGCCGTCGATCGCCCGCGAGGCCGCCTGGCTGTTCAAGGGCGGTTGGGGCCTCCACGCGCTGGTCGACAAGTTCGCGACCAGCGCCCCGCTCGACCAGCAGACCAACTGCCTCGCCACCGCCGTTTATTTCGAAGCGCGCGGCGAGACTGTCGAGGGTCAGCTCGCGGTTGCCCGCGTCGTCATGAACCGCGCCGCCTCGGGCAAATATCCGGGCGACTGGTGCAGCGTCATGACGCAGCCTTGGCAGTTTTCCTTCGTGAACCCGCGCACGGGCGCGGTGCCGCAGGCCGACGTCAATTCCGCTTCGTGGCGCAAGGCGCAGGCTGTGGCGCTTCTCGCTGCGGCGAACATCGTCCCGAGCGTCGGCGAAGACGTGCTTTGGTACCACGCGACCTACGTCGCGCCGTCGTGGGGCCGCCGCCTCCAGCTTGCCGACCGCATCGGCACCCACATCTTCTACCGCGCTTAACAGCGTTAATTCGAGGGGGGCGAGAAGGCGCTCCGGGCTCACGCCCGGGGGCGTCTTTTTCGTTCGGGCGCAGCAACGACTCGGCTCGGCGTAAATCCGGTTCATGAGGGATTCGCACGGGACTCGGCCTAGCGCAGCATCGCGGCAGCGGAGCCCTTCAACGGCTCCCGTGAGTTCGGGGAGGGCTCGCCGATGCTACGGATCCTGATCGTCGAAGACGATTCACAACTTGCCGTCACACTCAAATATCTAGTCGAGGACAATCCGCGCTACCGGGTGATCGCCATTGCCGAGGACGCGGACAGCGCAGTCGCGGCGGCCGAAGCGGAGCAGCCGGACCTCGCGCTTGTCGATCTTCACCTGGCGCGGGGCTCAACCGGCTTTTCGGCGGCCGTGCGCCTCAACGACCTGGGCGTCGCGTCACTGTTCGTGACCGGGAAGGCGCCTGGTTTCGCAATGCCGGACCTGGCCCTTGGCTGCCTCGTCAAGCCGTTCACGGCCGAAGACGTGCACCGCTCCCTGTCGATGGCCGAAGACCTGCTGCGCGGCCGCGAAACGTTGCGGCCGAAGCTGCCCCGCAACCTCACCATCTACGAGCCCGAGGAGGAGGTTCCGGTGATGGAGGCGGGCTACATTCCCTCGCGGCGCTCGCTACGGACGCGCCTCGAGCACTGGATTTCCGGTCACCACCACTAAAGCCGCATCATCCCCGGGCGGGGTTCGCGCAGGCCGAGCGTCTCGGCCGTGAGCGGCGCGCCGGCGTCGAGCAGCGCCTGGCGTCGGCCCTTGATCTTGGCGCTGCGCTGCACGTCTTCGAAGCGAAGCAGGTCGGCGAAGCATGGGTGGGCGAGCGTGCGCTCAAGGAACGCCGCGGTGTGCGGCCAGCGGTCCGGATCGGTCTCCCACCCGGCATAGCTGCCGTTGCGAAAGAAGCTGGCGACGCTGATGTCGGCAGCGCCGATGTCGCCGAACAGAAAGCCGTCGCGGGGCACTTCACCTTCCAGGTAATCGAGCGCGGCGGGGATCTCCTCGTTCTCGGCGCGAGCGATGCGCGCCTGGTCCCCCGGCTCTCCCCAGACCAGCGGGTGGACCACGCGCTGATAGAAAAAACTCCAGATGAAAACCTCACCCAGGCGGGAGTCGGCGAATTCCTCGAACCAGCGCGCTCGTGCCCGATCCTTCACGTCGGCAGGGAACAAGGAGTGGCCGGGATAAGCCTCGTCGAGATAGGCGCAAATGACCGACGAATCGCTGGTGTGGAAATCGCCGTCGATCAGCACGGGAATCCGCCGCAACGGGCTCAGCCGCTGGAACTCGTCATTCCCGTAAAATGGCGTGATCGGGTCGACTTCATAGTCGAGCTGCTTGAGGTTCAGGCAGGCGAGAACCTTGCGAACATAAGGGCTTACGAAGCTGCCGATGATCCTGATCATGGGCCGTGAATGATCGCTTTCTCCAGCTTCGGCAACATGGGCTAGACACGCTGCAAATGTAGCGCTACAAATGTAGCACACACCGCCCGAAAGGACCTACAGATGCTTCGCTCGACTCTCCCGCTGTTCGCGTTCGCCTTCGCAGCTTCCGCGCCGGTGGTCGCTGCCGAGCCGATCGCGCTCCCCTTGTTCAAATCCATCGAGCTGCAAGCAGGCGGCGAGGTCACCATCGTTCGTGGTCCGGTGCAACGCGTGACCCTGGTCAACGGGAGCCGGCAGTTCACGAACTTCCAGGTTCGCAGGGACGGGCGGCTCGAAATCGCCACCTCCTGCCACATGCGCTGCCCGCGCAATTACAACCTGCAGATCCAGGTCGAGTCCCCGACAGTCCCGGATGTGGCCGTGGAAGCGGGCGGCACGATCCGCGTCGAGCCCGGCTTCGCGCCGCAGCGCCATGTATCGGCAGCCGTCAACGCCGGCGGCACGATCGATCTTCGCGCACTGGCCGTCGTCGGTGCCTCGGCGGCAGTCAACGCAGGCGGCAACATCTACGTCCGCGCGCGCGACCACCTGAACGCCGCCGTAAACGCCGGCGGAGACATCGAATATGTGGGCAATCCGCAGGTCACCATGGCAGTTGCCAACGGCGGCAACGTCACGCGCAGCCGCTAAGCCGCGCTAGCATCGCCGAGCGGGACGATATCGACCCGCTCGGGGGTGAACTTCAGCCCGACGGTGAGCAGCGCACGAAACGCATTGTAGCCGCCGTCGCCGGGATGGAAGGCGTGGAAGAACAGCTGCGGCTTTCCGTCGCGCCCCGGCGCCACCGACGCATGGCCGGGCGCAACCCACTCCTTTGTCGACTTCAGCAATGGCTCGCCTTGCTTGGTGTAGGGGCCGAGCGGGTGGTCCGCGACCGCTACGCCAATGCCATAAGCGGGCGTGCCGAAATCGTTACCAGCATAGAATAGCCAATAACGGCCGGCTTCGTAGGTCACGAACGGACCTTCGATCAGATGGCCTTCCCAATCCTGATCATTGGTGAGGACGATGCGGTCTTCCCCGATGAAGGAGCGTCCGTCGTCGGCAATCCGCTGGCCGTGGATCGGCGTCGTCATCGCGTCGACGATCGTGGTCGCGCCCAAGCCGAAATCGGAGAGCACCGAGCGCACCTGCTGCCAATTGTCGAGCGCGGCCTCGATCAGCGGCCCCATCGCGAAGAAGCGCGTCATCGGCCGGGCCTGGTTCGCCCAAGGGACGAGCGCCGCTGCGAAATGGGCGGACATCTGGTCGGCCTCGTTCGGGAACAAAGCGTCAATCAGCTCCGGGTGGCGGCCGAGAAGCATTGCCAGCGGCCGCGGCCACACGCCGTTAGTATCGTCCTTCCAGAAGACATATTGCTCGCCGGTCTGCGGATCGATGAAGAGGTGGGAGTCGATGACGCCGCCGCTCATGCGCGGCTGGCTGTCGTCATAGCCCAGGCCAGTGGTGTTGATTGGGTGGCCGGTGATCAGCGGGTGGCCGTTATCGACCCAGGGACCGGCCGGAGCCGGGGCACGGGCAAGCCCGATCGCGAGCGCATTATTCTTTTGCCGGGCGGTGAAGACGGTCCAATATTCATCGCCGATCTTCGCCATTTCCGGCGCCCAGAAGTCCGACACCTGGCGGCCCTTCGCCGCCCATTCAGGCTCCTGTCCCTGCGGGAAGATGAAGCCCCGCGGCTCCCACCGCTCGAGGTCTTCGGAATGGAGGATCGGGAATGCGTTGGGGGCGTCGTTCGATGTGGCGATGAGCCACCATCCATCGTCCGTCCGAAGGACAGCCGGGTCGCCGTAGCCGACCAGAATTTCGTCGTGGACGTTCTCGGTCAGGAGCGGCTGCCACGGGAAGGGTGCCGACTCCCGCTGCGTCATGCGCGTGTAGATGTGCGGCAGGCGCGTGCCGAAATCATCCGCGAGCTCGCGGTAGAAGGCATTGAAGTCCTGGTAGGTAGCGGTCGGCACGAAATAGCTGCGCTGCTTGCCGCGCGATCCGACATTGAACTCGAACCCGTCGCCACGCTCATGCGCGTTGACGGTGAAGAGGATCCCATCAGTGGGCCTTGAGAGCGTGTCCGGCATGCAGGCCGAGCTCCTGCGCAGGAGTGGATGCCCCGTGAGGATTCGAACCTCAATTGACGGAGTCAGAGTCCGTAGTCTTACCATTAGACGACGGGGCAGCTTGGGAAGCGGGCAGATAGAAAGCGGGCCCTGTACTGTCAACGCCGGCGGCGGCCCGGCGCGGACTTGCTCACAGCTATCAACTTGTGATTAAACCCACCTCAAGTCAGCCGCTCCATTCGGGGCGGTGAAGAAAGAGTGGGCTTGTGTGATGGCGCAGGGAGTCGCCAGTGCGCCGGCCCTGCGGCAGGACTATCGAGCGCAGGGCAGGCCGTCGGAGCAGGGTTTTTCGCCGAGGCGGGAACCGCACCGCCACACCTATGGCGCCATCGATCTCGGCACCAACAATTGCAGGCTGCTGATCGCCCGTCCGACAGAGGAGGGCTTTACCGTCATCGACGCATTCTCGCGCATCGTGCGACTCGGCGAAGGTCTGTCGCACACGGGGGCTTTGTCGCAGGCGGCGATGGACCGCGCGGTCGGTGCTTTGTCGGTCTGCGCCGACAAGCTTCGCCGAAGAAACGTTTCGCTGTCCCGCTCGGTAGCCACGGAAGCGTGCCGCCGCGCCACGAACGGGCGCGAATTCGCAGAGCGGGTTCGCGAGGAGACTGGCATCGCCCTCGACATCATCGCTCCGGCGGAGGAGGCGCGGCTGGCCGTGCTCGGCTGCCACAAGCTCCTCGAACCCGGCGACGGACCGGCGCTGATCTTCGACATCGGCGGCGGCTCTACGGAGCTCGTGCTGATCGACCAGGAAGAAGGAACGCCCAGGATCCGCGCCTGGTGGAGCGCGCCGTGGGGCGTCGTGTCGCTGACCGAAAGCGAGGGCAGGGAGGCGCTGGAAGGGCCGGACCGGCTGCTGGCCTATAACCGCATGCGCGAACGCGCCCGCCGGGCCTTCGCGAATTTCGCGATCATGTTGCCGCAGGCCCGCGAAGACATTCGCCTGCTCGGCACCAGTGGAACGGTGACGACGCTTGCCAGCGTCCACCTTGCGCTTCCTGTCTACGACCGACGCGCGGTGGACGGCCTCCACGTGCCGATCGAGGCGATGCAGAAGATAAGCGGCATGATCGCCGGCATGGACTTCGGCGAACGCTCGGCCCTGCCATGCATCGGCAGCGAGCGGGCCGACCTCGTCGTCGCCGGCTGTGCCATCCTCGATGCCATCATGGAGATTTGGCCGGCGCGAAACCTGGGCGTTGCCGATCGCGGCATTCGCGAAGGCATCCTGAGGTCGCTGATGGCCCGCGACGGCTGGGACCTGTGAAGCGGGTCAAGACCGCCAAGGGCCGCAAAGTTTCGTCGACGCGGTGGCTCGAGCGGCAACTCAACGATCCCTATGTGAAGCGCGCGAAGGCGGAGAATTACCGCAGCCGTGCCGCCTACAAGCTGATCGAGCTCGACGAGCGGTTCGGGTTCTTGCGGGGCGCGAAGGCTGTCGTCGACCTCGGCATCGCGCCGGGAGGTTGGAGCCAGGTGGTCCGCCGAAAGGTCCCGCAGGCGAGCGTGGTCGGCATCGACCTGCTGCCCACCGACCCGCTCGAGGGCGTCACGATCCTTCAGATGGACTTCATGGACGACGCGGCGCCGGACACGCTGCGCGAGGCGCTCGGCGGGCCCGCGGACCTCGTCCTCTCCGACATGGCGGCGAACACCGTCGGCCACCAGCAGACCGATCACCTGCGCACGATGGGCCTGGTCGAAGCGGGGCTCGAATTCGCTCGCGAGGTGCTGCGCCCGGGAGGCGCTTATGTCGCCAAGGTGCTTGCCGGGGGCGCCGACAACAATCTGGTCGCGGAGCTCAAGCGCAGCTTCACGACTGTGAAGCACGCCAAGCCGCCTGCCAGCCGCAAGGATTCATCGGAATGGTATGTCGTGGCACAGGGCTTCAAGGGAGCTGAGCCCGCCTAGCGCCCCGCGCTGGCAGCGGAGTTTCGGTATCGCCTGCGTAATCCTCGGAACTGCGAGCACTGCCGAGCGCTGGCACGACCAAACTAAAATTACAGGTGTTTCGATGACTGTTGATATGGAGTCCTGGGCCTGGAAGGTCCGGCTGGGATTTGGCGCGCTCATGGCGCTTTCCTTCACTGGGTGCATGCTAACCGGCTGAACCGACTAGGTCAGCCGTTCTTGCGCGCGGCCGCGATTGCGTCCTTGAGAGCGTCATAGCCGACAGCGCCGTTCAGCACCCGGCTTCCCACCACGAAAACCGGCGTACCGGTTGCGCCAAGCTGCCCGGCAAGTTGGAAGTTCTGCTTGAGCTCCGCCTCGACCGCAGGGTCGGGCTTCGGCTCGGCCGGGATCCCTGCGACCCTGGCCGCTGCGCCCGTCGTTTCCGGTCCCGGCTTGCCGGCATTCCATTGCGCGCCGTGGAACTGGTTGAAGCGGCCCTGCTTGGAGGCTGCCAGCGCGAGGCGAGCGGCGGTGACACTTTCCGGCCCCAGGATCGGCAGCTCGCGATAGACTACCCGGAGGCCCTTATCCTCTTGCAGCAGGCGGTCGACAATCGGGTTGCTCGCCTTGCAGTAAGGGCAGGCATAATCGTAAAATTCGACGAGCGTGATCTCAGGTTTCTCGGCGCCGCGCCACGAGCTTCCAAACGGCTTCTCCAGAGCCGCGCGATGAGCCGCCAGCACCGGCTCATATTGGGAGTCCCGCAGCGCATCGACGGTCTCGCTGAGGATCTTCGGATCGGACAGCAGCCCTTGGCGGACGATCCGGCTGCTGATCGCATTCGGCACAGCGAACAGCAGCAGGGCGGCCGTTATCAGCGCGCCGATGACGCCGCCGATCAGCGCCGGACCAAAGACGCCGCGCGGTTTCGCGGCCATGTTCGCTTCACTCACTTCTTGGCGTCTTCCCTGTAGCGCTTGTCTTTCTTAGCGAGCTCAGCCTTGGACACCATCATGATATCCTGCGCCCGCAGGTAATCCGGTGTGCCGGCGGGGATGCCGCGCATCGCCACCTGAGCGCTCGCCAGCGCGAGCTTCGGATTGCCTTCGAGATTGTTGCGCTCCGCGGTCGCCAATGATGCCCGCGCCGCGTCACCTTCGCGGTCGTAGATGATGCCGAGCTGGTACCAGGCGAACGGGTCCTGATTGTCCCGGTTGACCGCGGCCTTGAGCACTTGCTTCGCCTCGGCAAGGTTCTTGGGGTCTTGGGTTTCCACCAATGCGTGGCCCAGCATTGCGGCGATCATCGGCGCATTGCCCGACCGTTCGACCGCTTCGCGGAGCACCGGCAGTGCTTCGGCAGGCTTGCCGCTTTCGAGCAGGATCTGTCCCTTGAGCTCTAGGAAATAAGGATCTGTCCGATCCACAGCGAGCAAGGCGTTCGCCTCCGCCAGCGCCGTGTCCGGGTAGCCGCCGAGGTGATAGGCGTAGGCGCGCGCATAATGGGCCGGCACGCTCTTGTCGGATTGGGGATAGCGCTGGGCCGCCTGCTTCGCGTTGGTGAAGCCGAGCAGCTTTGCCTTCACACGCTGGAACCGCGCTTCGAGCGCCGGGTCCGTCGCTTTCTTCCACGAAGGATCGGCTTCAACCTTCTGCCTCAGCGCCTGGATACGCTCCGACGACAAAGGGTGAGTCCGGTCGAAGCTGTCCTTTGCATAGATCGCGAGACGATATTCCTGGTTCTGCAGCTTGCCGAAGAAGTCGAGCATGCCCTGGCCGCTGATTCCCGATTGCGAGAGGAGCCGCACGCCGGTCGCGTCCGCAGTCGACTCCTGCGTGCGCGTGAACGCGAGCAGTCCGCCGAGCGCCGCCTGCTGGCCGGCCATCATGATGCCGAGACCGGCGTCGCCTGCTCCTGCGGCCATGGCGGCAGCGCCAAGTACGAGCGAGAGGATGGTGATGCCGGTCGCTTGCTTTTCGCCCTGGCCGCTGCGGATCACATCGCCCGCCATGACGTGCCCCAGCTCGTGGGCGACGACGCCCTGCACCTGGTTCACATTGTCGGCGACGGCGATCAGGCCCGACTGCAAATAGACGGTCTGCCCCTGGGAGACGAAGGCGTTGATCTCGGGATCGTTGATCAGGACGACTTTGACGCTGTTCGGGTCGAGCCCGCCGGCGCGGATCAGCGGTTCGGCCATGTCGCTGAACAGCCGCTCCGTCTCCGTATCGCGGAGCACCTGGCCGGTGCCACTCTGCTGTGCGGCGGCGGGCTGCCAGGCCGACATGACCAGCATCAGCGCGAGCATCAGCATCCGCACGAAGCGGGAAATCGGCGACTTCATGGGCGAGCGATTACCATTTCCGCCGCTGAACCGGGCCTGAAAGCGAGAGCGCAGGCCGTCCGCATTGGCGTCGGACGGCCCACACGCTGCAGCCTAGCCGAACGTGCGCTGCCACCATCCGCGGCGGGGCGGCCCGCTCGATTCTTCGACGGCGGTGTCGTTGTTCGCAGCGGGCGCGGGCTTCGCCTCGGGCGCACTGGCCTCCGGCTCGGCAGTTGCCTGGGCTTCCGCGTCGACCGGCGCAGCCTCGTCTGCGGCAGCGGCCTTGGTCCGCCGCTTGCGCGCGGGCTTTGCCGGCGGCGCGGCCTGGTCGACGGTTTCGGCCGGCGGCGCGTCGGCGGGCGCAGGCTCTGGGACCGTGACTTCGGCTTCCGCAGCGGCCTTTTTCGACCGGCGGCGCTTCGGCTTCGGTTCCTCTGCCGGAGCGGTCTCGGCGATCGGCGGCTCGTCCTCGATCGGGCGCTCGACCATTGGCGAGCTGTCCGGCTGAACGCTCACTTCGGCCTCCTGCTCGGCCGGTGCAGCCTTGCCCCGGCGGCTGCGCGTACGGCGGCGCTTGCCGCCTTCCGGCTCATCAGCGGGCGCTTCGGCCTCGACCGGCGCTTGCTCCGGCGCGACATCGGCCTGGTCGCCAGCAGCGGAAGCATCGCTGTCCTGATGCTCGTCCTGGCCGCCTTCGCGGCGATTGCGGCCGCGGCCGCCACGACGCCGACGGCGCCGACGGCGGCCATTGCGCTCATCCGCTTCGCCGCGGCTCTCCGCCTGCTCTTCGGATTCCTCGTCCTCGTCGTCGCTGTCGACGATCGCGTCTTCCTCGTCCTCGTCCTCGAACTGCGGCGGCGCTTCGGCGACCGGCTGCGGGACCGCGACAGGCCGCGGACCTGAGCTCTCGACGGTCATCCGCGCGCCTTCAAAGCTTTCGTCGATCAGCACTTCGATCGAGACGCCGTAGCGCTGCTCGATTTCGGCGAGCTCGCCGCGCTTCTTGTTGAGCACGTAGACGGCCGCCTCGCGACCGGCGCGCAGGCATACCTTCTGGCCGCGGCCGCGCGCCGCCTCGTCCTCAATGATTCGAAGCGCCGAAAGGCCCGCCGACGCGGCGGTACGCATGAGCCCGGTGCCTTCGCAATGCGGGCACGCCTTGGTCGACGCCTCGAGGACTCCGGTGCGCAGGCGCTGGCGGCTCATCTCCATCAGGCCGAAGCTGGAGATGCGGCCGACCTGGATGCGGGCGCGGTCGTTCTTCAGCGCCTCCTTCATCGCCTTCTCGACCTTACGGACGTGGCTCGACTGCTCCATGTCGATGAAGTCGATGACGACGAGGCCGGCCATGTCGCGGAGGCGAAGCTGGCGCGCGATTTCCTGCGCCGCTTCGAGGTTCGTCATGAAGGCGGTCTGCTCGATGTTGTGCTCGCGCGTGGAGCGACCCGAGTTGATGTCGATCGAGACCAGGGCTTCCGTCGGGTTGATCACTAGGTAGCCGCCGGACTTCAGCTGCACGACCGGCTGGTACATGGCGCTGAGCTGGTCCTCGACCCCGGAGCGCTGGAACAAGGGCGTGCTCTCGGTGTGCAGCTTCACGCGCTTCACGTGGCTCGGCATGAGCAGCTTCATGAAGCCGCGCGCCGCCTTATAGCCTTCCTCGCCCTCGACGCAGACTTCGTCGATCTCGCGATGATAGAGGTCGCGGATCGCGCGCTTGATGAGGTCGCTGTCGCGATAGATCAGCGCCGGCGCGGTGCTGCCGAGCGTGCGCTCGCGAATCTCATCCCACAGGCGGGCGAGATAGTCGAAGTCGCGCTTGATCTCGGTCTTGGTGCGCTGAAGCCCCGCCGTGCGGACGATTAAGCCCATCGACTTCGGCAGGTTCAAGTCGCTCATGATCGACTTCAGCCGCTTGCGGTCGGCGCCGTTGGAGATCTTGCGGGAAATGCCGCCGCCGTGGCTGGTGTTCGGCATCAGCACGCAATAGCGGCCGGCGAGGCTGAGATAGGTGGTCAGGGCCGCGCCCTTGTTGCCGCGCTCTTCCTTGACGACCTGGACCAGCAGCACCTGGCGGCGCTGGATCACATCCTGGATCTTGTAGCGGCGGCGCAGCGCCTGACGCTTCTTGCGAAGTTCGTCCGCGGCGGACTCGTCTACCGGCGATCGGGCGGAGCCGGTGCCGGTTTCCTCGGCGCCATGGTCGCCTTCATCGCCGTGGTGATCCTCGGCATCCTCGCCGTGATCGTCATGATCGCCCTCGTAGCCGTTGTCATATTCGGCGGACCGGAGCCGCTCTTCCTCCGCGGCGTGCTCGGCTTCTTCGCGGAGCAGCGCTTCGCGGTCGGCCTTCGGGATTTGATAATAATCCGGGTGGATTTCGCTGAAGGCCAGGAAGCCGTGACGGTTTCCGCCATAATCAATGAACGCCGCCTGGAGCGACGGTTCTACCCTGGTGACCTTGGCGAGATAGATATTGCCTTTGAGCTGCTTGTGCTCAGCGGATTCGAAGTCAAACTCCTCGATCCGGTTTCCTTTGACGACCGCGACCCGGGTCTCTTCCGGGTGGCGCGCATCGATCAGCATGCGCATGGACATTGAATTTTCTCCGTGCGCGCGGGTTCAGCGTTCGGACGCTCCGGCGCGCAATGACTGTGGCCTCGCCGCCGGCGCGAAGGCGCGGCGGGACGGCAGACCTGTTGAAAAGCGTGTCTGCTCGAACAGCCATCCGGCAACGGTGCACCGGGAATGCGCCGGCCGCTTCCTTGCAGAGCGGACCATGGGCATTCTGTGGCGTCATTCGAGCGTCAACCTCGTGAAACCGCGCGCCGTCGCACCGGCCGCGGCATGGTTATTCCGGGCAGGAGCGCCGGAAAGCAGTTTCGGTTAGCACCGCAGAGTCGCACCCGCAACACTTCCTGCCGGCTCTTGAGCGCGTTTCCTTGGCTCCCGACGCTGGGTTAGCGGAGCGCGATTGCGCTGCGATCAGCCGCAATTTTCCGTTAACCATATCCGCGTGATACAAGGGCGTGTGAGATCAATGGGTTGGGGCATGGAACGGGTGGGCAGACGAGGGCTGATCGCCGGAGCCGGGCTGCTCGTCCTCGTGGGCGGGGGCGCGGCGCTGTCGCTGACCAGCCGCAGCGGCGCTGCCGCGCAATCCAGCCTTACGGTGAATGTGCCGCCGCCCGTCAGCGACCGCATCTATGCGGCGCCGCAAGCGCGCGGACGTCCGATTGTCGTGCTCGACGCGGGCCATGGCGGCCACGACCCCGGAGCGACGAGTGTCTCGGGCCAGGTGAGCGAAAAGGATTTGACGCTCGAGCTTGCCCGTGAGCTTCGCGACAAGCTGGTCGAACGGGGCCGGGTTCGCGTCGCGATGACTCGCGATGGCGACCGTTATCTGCTCCTCGACGACCGGGCAGCGGTTGCGCGCCGGCTCAACGCGGCGATGTTCGTGTCGCTGCACATGGACAGCGCGCCCAATCCGCTCGCTCGCGGTGCTACGGTATATTCGTTGTCCGACGTCGCTTCCGATGCCGAAGCCGCACGCGTCGCGGCGGCGGAAAATGCCGGCGCCCGGACCGATGCTCGCGCGGGCACCGTCGAGGCTGCACTGGCCGACCTCGCTACGCAGTCGCAGATGGCCGCGTCGGCGGGTCTTGCGTCGCGGCTCGTCAGTCGTTCAGCGGGGCGTTTTGGCCTGCGCCCGGACCCGCACCGGTTTGCGGCCTTCCACGTCCTTCGGCGCGCCGAAGCGCCCGCCGTGTTGTTCGAGGCGGGCTATATCAGCAACGCCGACGATGAAGTGCTCCTTCGCTCGCCCGATCAGCGCGCGAAGATGGTGCTTGCGCTTGCCCAGGCGATCGAAGCCGACGTTGCGGCGCACGCGCGTCGCTAACGGCATTAACCGGCTTTCCGCACCAGCGCCGAACGGCTAGACGCACCAGTCGAATGAATTCCGAGCCGCTGACCGTCCCCCGCCGCCGATCCCCGGACCTCGTCGCCTTCAACCGGAGGGTGCGTGACCGGCTCGACCCCTTGTGGGCGCACAAATGGGTGCGGTGGCTGGTGTGGCTTTTCGCCGGCGGACTTCTCCTGTTTGCCGCAATGTGGGTCTATTTCGCGAGCGGCCTTCCGTCGTCCCAAACCCTGCTCGCCTACCAGGCGCCGCTGCCCACCAATGTCCGCGGCTATAACGGCGACCCGATCCAGACCTTCGCCCGCGAGCGGCGGGTCGAGCTGTCCTACGACGAATATCCGCCGCTCGTTCTCCAGGCCTTCATTTCCGCCGAGGACAAAGGCTTCTTCAGCCATCACGGGATCGACATTCCGGGCCTGATCGGCGCCGTCGCCGACTTCACCGCGAAGAGCGTAACCGGCGGCGGCCGCGCGAAAGGCGGTTCGACGATCACCCAGCAGGTCGCCAAATATCTGCTGAAGGACGACACCTACAGCGTCGGCCGTAAGGCCCGTGAGGCGATCCTGGCCTTCCGGCTGGAGGACACGCTTTCGAAGCAGCAGATCCTGGAGATCTACCTCAATTCCATCTTCCTCGGGCGTAATGCTTACGGCGTACAGGCCGCATCACGCGCTTATTTTGACAAGGACGTCAACGAGCTGACGCTGCCGCAGGCCGCATATCTCGCGGTGCTTCCGAAGGCGCCGGCCAATTACGACCCGGTCCGGGCCACGCAGCGTGCACTCGACCGCCGCAACTATGTCCTCCGCGAAATGTACCGCAACGGCTACATTAGCGAGGCGCAGTGGGAAGAGGCCGCCGCGACGTCGCTCGGCACCATCCGCTACGGCAGCAATGAAAAGTTCGTGCAGCAGGGCGGCTACTTCATGGAAGAAGTCCGGCGCGAGCTGATCAAGAGGTTCGGCGAGGATGCCGACAACGGCTCCAATAGCCTCTATGCCGGCGGCCTGTGGGTTCGTTCGTCGATGGACCCGAAGATGCAGGATCCGGCCGCCGAGGCGCTGCGCGACGGGCTCGTGAAATTCGGCGGCGGCACCGCATGGGCCGACACCGGGCTCAGCGTCCATGTCGACAAGGACTGGGCGGGGCAGCTCGACCGGGCGCCCGTCGGTACCGGCTATCCCGACTGGATCAAGGCCGTGGTGCTGTCGAAGGCCGGCGGCGCGGCGACGATCGGCTTCAAGAATGGCACGACCGGCACGCTGCCCGCATCGGGCGCGTCGATGCCGATCCGCGGGGTCGGCGGCGCAGCCTTCGGCGCGCTCAAGCCGGGCATGGTGATCATCGTCAAGGAAAGCTCGCCCGGCACCTATGCTCTGCGATCGGTGCCGAAGATTTCGGGCGGCATGCTGGTCGAGGAGGTGAAGACCGGGCGCGTCCTTGCGATGCAGGGCGGATTCGACGTTCTCGGGTCGAGCTATAATCGTGCGACGCAGGCCCTTCGCCAGCCGGGTTCGACGTTCAAGCCGATCGTCTACGTGACCGCACTCGAAAACGGCATGACCCCGTCGACCATCCTCGTCGATGCGCCTTATTGCGTCTGGCAGGGCGCCGGCCTCGGCCAGAAGTGCTTCGTCAACTTCGACCGCCGTTCGGCGGGCCCCCACACGCTGCGCTGGGGTGTCGAGCAGTCGCGCAACTTGATGACCGTTCGCGCCGCATCGGCAGTCGGCATTCCGAAGGTCACGGACACTGCCCGCAAGCTCGGCGTCGGCGACTATGACAATTATCTCTCGATCGCGCTCGGCGCCGGCGACACCACGGTCGCGCGGCTCGTCAACGCTTATGCGATCCTGGCCAATCAGGGCCGGTCGGTGAAGCCGACGTTCATCGATTATGTTTCCGACCGCAATGGCAAGGTCATCTACCGCGCCGACGACCGCTGCGCCGTCATGGGGACCTGCAATGCGCGGGACTACAATGGCGGGGCGATGCCGCGCCCGCCGAGCCGCACGCGGCAGGTCCTCAACCCGATGGCGGCGTTCCAGATGGTCCACGTCATGGAAGGCGTGATCGAGCGCGGCACCGCGACCGTCCTCCGCGACCTCGACCGCCCGCTGTTCGGCAAGACCGGCACCACCAACGGCCCGACCAATGTGTGGTTCGTCGGCGGGACGCCGGACATCGTTGCCGGCGTCTATGTCGGATACGACAACCCCAAGCCGATGGGCGGCTGGGCGCAGGGCGGACGCATCTCGGCGCCGATCTGGAAGCAGTGGGCGAAGGTTGCGCTGAAGGATGCGCCGAAGACGCCGTTCGTCGCGCCCAAGGGCATTCGCTGGGTGCGCGTCGACCGGGCGAGCGGAAAGCCGGTGTTCGGCACCTTCCCAACGACCGAGGACCCGAAGTCGGGCGTGATCTGGGAGGCATTCCAGCCGCAGACGGATGTCGTCGAACGCGGGCGCAGCTCGATGGGCGACCCTTATGGTCCGCAATATCTGTCGCTGTGGCAGGAAGCGGCCCGCGCTGCGGCCCAGCCGAGGCCTGAGGAAAGCTCCGACGAGCCCGCGCCGGTGCCCGCACCGCGGCGGAGGCCCCGACCGCCGGTCGCCACCGCGCCTGAACCTCAGGCGCAGCCTGGCAACTTGCCAACTCAGAACGCGCTCTAGTACGCGCCTCGCCAGAAGAGGTTTTGAACAATGCGCGCCGAAGCGCAGGCCCATATCGACCAGATCAATGCCGCGACTGCGCTGCTGCGCCGGTTCCTCGACTGGGACCGGGCGCTCAAGCGCCTCGACGAGCTGAACGCCAAAGTCGAGGATTCAACGCTCTGGGACGATCCCAAGGCGGCGCAGGACGTCATGCGCGAGCGGCGGCGCCTCGAGGAAGCGATCGGTGCGACGCGGACGCTCGAGCGGGAGCTGGCGGACACGTCCGAGTTGATCGAGCTTGCCGAGAGCGAAGGCGACGATGCGCTGGTCGATGACGCAATCCGCAGCCTCGGCGAACTGGCGGAGCGCGCCGAGAAGGACAAGGTCGCCGCGCTGCTCGCCGGCGAGGCCGATCCCAACAACGCTTATGTCGAGATCAACGCCGGCGCCGGCGGCACCGAGAGCCAGGACTGGGCCGAGATGCTGCTGCGCATGTATACGCGCTGGGGCGAGCGGCACGGAATGAAGGTCGAGATGATCGATCACCATTCGGGCGAGCAGGCGGGGATCAAGTCCGCGACAATCCTCGTCAAAGGCGAGAACGCCTACGGCAATCTGAAGACGGAGAGCGGCGTCCACCGGCTGGTCCGGATCAGCCCGTATGACGCCAACGCCCGCCGCCACACCAGCTTTTCCAGCGTCTGGGTCTATCCGGAAGTCGACGACGACATCGACATCCAGATCAATGAAGCCGAACTGCGCATCGATACCTATCGCGCGTCCGGCGCTGGCGGGCAGCACGTCAACACCACCGACAGCGCGGTGCGGATCACGCACATTCCGACCGGGATCGTCGTCGCCTGCCAGAACGAGCGATCGCAGCACAAGAACCGCGCCTCCGCGTTCAAGCAGCTGAAGGCGCGGCTTTATGAGGCAGAGCTTCAGAAGCGGGAGGCGGAGGCCAATGCCGCCAATGCGGCAAAGACCGACATCGGCTGGGGTCACCAGATCCGGTCTTACGTGCTGCAGCCGTATCAGCTGGTGAAGGATCTGCGCACCGGGGTGACTTCGACAGCGCCAGGTGACGTGCTCGACGGCGACCTCGATCGCTTCATGGCCGCAGCCTTGTCGCAGCGCGTGACTGGTGAAACCGTCGAGGTCGAGGATGTGGAATAGAGCCGCGGCGCTTAGTGCGCTGCTGCTGCTGATTTCCTGCCGTTCGGAGCCCGACGAGCCGCAATTTCCGGCCGCGAAGCGCGACGTCGCGCCGATCGTCAGCGACCGCTTTTCGACCGAAGATGCACGCGACCGCCGCGGAGAAGCGGAGGAGGTCATGCAGCTTGCCGGCGTTTCGCCGGGCATGTGGGTCGCGGATGTCGGGGCAGGCGAGGGCTATTATGCCGTGCGGCTGGCGCGGATGGTCGGTCCGAAGGGTAGGGTGCTCGCCGAGGACATCGTCGAGGATGTCACCGCGAATCTGGGCGAGAGGGTGTCGCGCGAGCGGCTCGACAATGTCGCAATCCGCCTCGGCACGGCCGAGAACCCGATGCTGCCGGCGCGCTCCTTCCACCGGGTTTTCCTCGTCCATATGTATCACGAGGTGACGTCCCCTTACGCCTTCCTCTGGCACCTTCGCGATGGATTAAAGCCGAATGGCGAGATCGTCGTCGTCGACGCCGACCGCCCGATCGCCCGCCACGGAACGCCGCCGCAGCAACTGAAGTGCGAGTTTGCGGCCGTTGGACTCGCGCCCACGCGGTTCGCGATGCTGAGCGGTGGCGAGGCTTATTTCATGGCGTTCCGCGCCGCAGCGCCGCGTCCCGAGCCCGGCGCCATCAAGCCATGCAGGGACTAAAGGTAGCCTAAAGCCCTCAAGCTAGTGCAGTCGCCGCTTCCGAACACGAGGTGGTCGGCGATTTCGCATCCCAGCGCGCGGGCCGCGGTGGCGAGCTCCCGCGTGGCGCGCATGTCGGACTGGCTGGGTGTCGGATCGCCGCTCGGATGATTGTGGGCGAGGAGGATCGCGGCGCTGTTGTTGCGCGCCGCATCGACGATAATTTTGCGCAGCGGGAACTCGATCCCGGTACGATCGCCCTCATGACGGGTGAGCTGGACGCAGCGCGCCTCTTCATCGAGGTGCGCCACCCACAGACTCTCCCTGCCAGAGTCTTGGTCGGCGAAGCAGCCCGAGAAGAAATCGCGGGCCGCTTCCGGTCCGTCCAGCTTCTGCGGGGATTCGACACGCTGATACCGCACGGCGGAGGATGTACCGGACGGTCGCCGCCCATTCGAGGCGAACCGAGTCCGGTTTCGCAGGCAAATTTATCCGAATTGACGCAAAGCGGGCGTGGCGGGCGACGAGCGGCGACAAGCCCCTTCACAAGCGTGAAAATAGGATTATATCGGCCTCATCCAAGAAATAGACGGCTCCGCCGCACGTTTTCGTGCGCCCGGAGCTTTTCCCGTCCTCTCCGGGACAGGGTCCGGTTAAGCGCCCGGGCCGCAAGCATTGGAGAGGGTCGCGGGGCAAGCGCTCCACTCAATCGGCCGGCGCCACGCCGGCACATCAGCGGGGGCGCCCTTTCTTGCGCCTTCGCGTAGCGCAGGGAAGCACATGGCCACCAAAGCGATCGACGCACCCCGGAACACCTCGAGCGGGGCGAAGACCAAGCAGCGGCGCATCCGCAAGATCTTCGGCAACATCCACGAAATTTCCGACATGCCGAACCTGATCGAGGTTCAGCGCGAGAGCTACGAGCAGTTCCTGCGCTCGGATCCGAAGACCGGCTATGTGTCGGGCCTGGAAAAGACCCTGCGTTCGGTGTTCCCGATCGTCGATTTCGCCGGCACGGCGCACCTCGACTTCGACCATTATGAGCTCGAAGAGCCGAAGTACGACACCGACGAGTGCCGCCAGCGCGGCCTGACCTATGCCGCGCCGATGCGCGTCACCCTGCGCCTGACCACGTTTGAGATCGATCCCGAGACCGAGGCCAAGTCGGTGATCGATATCAAGGAGCAGGACGTCTACATGGGCGACATGCCGCTCATGACGATGAACGGCACCTTCATCATCAACGGCACCGAGCGCGTGATCGTCAGCCAGATGCACCGCTCGCCGGGCGTCTTGTTCGACCATGACCGCGGCAAGACCCACGCCAGCGGCAAGTATCTCTTCGCAGCGCGCGTGATCCCGTACCGCGGCAGCTGGCTCGACTTCGAATTTGACGCCAAGGACATCGTCAACGTCCGCATCGACCGCAAGCGCAAGCTGCCGGTCACAGCTCTTCTCCACGCGCTCGGCATGACCAGCGAGGAGATCCTCAACCAGTTCTACAACCGCGTGACCTACACCCGCGGCAAGAACGGCTGGCAGATCCCGTACAGTGCGGAGTCCTGGCGCGGCCAGAAGCCGAACCACGAGGTCGTCGATGCCGACACCGGCGAGGTGATCTTCAAGGCTAATGAGAAGATCAGCCCCCGGCTCGCCAACAAGGCGGCCAAGGACGGCCTGCAGAACGTCATCATCCCGACCGAGGAAATCTTCGGCCGCTATTCGGCCTATGACCTCATCAACGAGAAGACCGGCGAGATCTACATCGAGGCCGGCGACGAAGTGAGCGAGGAGAATCTCGCCAAGCTCGATGCGGCGGGCGTCAAAACGCTCGAGCTTCTCGACATCGATTTCGTGAATACGGGCCCGTGGATCCGCAACACGCTGAAGGCGGACAAGAGCGAGGACGGCGACAGCGCGCTGGCCGACATCTATCGCGTCATGCGCCCTGGCGAACCGCCGACGCGCGAGACCGCGGACGCGCTCTTCTACGGCCTGTTCTTCGATCCGGAGCGCTACGACCTTTCCGCCGTCGGCCGCGTCAAGCTCAACATGCGCCTCGGCCTCGATGCCGAGGACACGGTGACGACGCTGCGCAAGGAAGACATCCTCGCCGTCGTCCAGGAGCTGGTGAACCTCAAGGACGGCAAGGGCGACATCGACGATATCGATAACCTCGCCAACCGCCGCGTCCGCTCGGTCGGCGAGCTGCTGGAGAACCAATATCGCGTCGGCCTCCTCCGCATGGAGCGTGCGGTCAAGGAGCGCATGAGCAGCGTCGACGTGTCGACGGTCATGCCGAACGACCTGATCAACGCCAAGCCGGCGGTTGCCGCGGTGCGTGAATTCTTCGGCTCGTCGCAGCTGTCGCAGTTCATGGATCAGACCAACCCGCTGTCGGAAGTCACCCACAAGCGCCGCGTGTCGGCGCTCGGGCCGGGCGGCCTCACTCGTGAGCGCGCCGGCTTCGAAGTCCGCGACGTCCACCCGACGCACTATGGCCGTATCTGCCCGATCGAAACGCCGGAAGGCCCGAACATCGGCCTGATCAACAGCCTCGCCAGCTTCAGCCGCGTCAACAAGTACGGCTTCATCGAGACGCCGTACCGAAAGGTCGTGGACGGCAAGGTGACCGACGAGGTTGTCTACCTCTCGGCGATGGAAGAAGCGAAGCACACGATCGCGCAGGCGAACGCCGAGCTGACGGCCGAAGGCGGCTTCGGCGAAGAAATCGTCTCGGCCCGCCGCAACGGCGACTTCCTGATGGCTCCGCGCGATCAGATCACCCTGATGGACGTCAGCCCCAAGCAGCTGGTGTCGGTCGCGGCCTCGCTGATCCCGTTCCTTGAGAACGACGACGCGAACCGCGCTCTCATGGGCTCGAACATGCAGCGCCAGGCGGTGCCGCTCCTCCAGGCCGAAGCGCCGCTGGTGGGCACCGGCATGGAAGAGACGGTGGCCCGTGACTCGGGCGCCGCCATCGCGGCCCGCCGGCCGGGTGTCGTCGACCAGGTCGACGCGACCCGCATCGTCGTTCGCGTCATGGGCGACTTGAAGCCGGGTGAATCGGGCGTCGACATCTACACGCTGATGAAGTTCCAGCGCTCGAACCAGAACACCTGCATCAACCAGCGCCCGCTGGTGAAGGTCGGTGACACGGTCGACGCGGGCGAGATCATCGCCGACGGTCCGTCGACGCAGTTCGGTGAGCTCGCGCTCGGCCGCAACGTGCTCGTCGCGTTCATGCCGTGGAACGGCTACAACTACGAGGACTCGATCCTGATCTCCGAGCGGATCGTGAAGGACGACGTCTTCACGTCGATCCATATCGAAGAGTTCGAGGTCATGGCCCGCGACACCAAGCTCGGGCCGGAAGACATCACCCGCGACATCCCGAACGTCGGCGAGGAGGCGCTGCGCAACCTCGACGAAGCGGGCATCGTCTACATCGGCGCCGAGGTCGAACCGGGCGACATCCTGGTCGGCAAGATCACGCCGAAGGGCGAAAGCCCGATGACGCCGGAAGAAAAGCTTCTCCGCGCCATCTTCGGCGAAAAGGCGTCCGACGTCCGTGACACCTCGCTCCGCCTTCCGCCGGGCGTTGCCGGCACGGTGGTCGAAGTCCGCGTCTTTAACCGTCACGGCATCGACATCGATGACCGTACGCGGGCGATCCAGACCGAAGAGAAGGAGCGCCTGAAGAAGGACGCCGACGACGAGCGCGCGATCCTCAACCGCGCGACCTTCTCGCGCCTCAAGGAAATGCTGCTCGGCCAGACGGCGACGGCGGCTCCGAAAAGCATCAAGAAGGGATCGACGATCGACGATGCGGCGCTCGAGGCGACCGAGCGTCACGATTGGTGGAAGATCGCCGTCAAGGACGATGGCCGCCAGGCCGACATCGAAGCGCTGAAGGCGCAGTACGACGAAGCGGTCAACGTGATCACTGGGCGTTACCAGGACCGCGTCGGCAAGCTGGAAGCCGGCGACGAACTGCCGCCGGGCGTGCTCAAGATGGTCAAGGTCTTCGTCGCCGTGAAGCGCAAGCTTCAGCCGGGCGACAAGATGGCCGGCCGTCACGGGAACAAGGGCGTCATCAGCCGGATCTTGCCGATCGAGGACATGCCGTTCCTCGAAGACGGGACTCATGCCGATATCGTGCTTAACCCGCTGGGCGTGCCGAGCCGCATGAACGTCGGGCAGATCTTCGAAACGCACCTCGGCTGGGCATCGCGCGGTCTCGGCCGTCAGATCCAGGAGATGCTCGAAGGCATTCACGACCGCGGCAAGGATGTCGCCGGCAAGGATGCCAAGGAACTGCGGGCGAAGCTCAAGGACGTCTACGGCGACAATTATGCCGCCGAGATCGACGCCCGCGACGACAATGGCGTTCTGGAGCTGGCGTCGAACCTGACCGCGGGTGTCCCGATGGGAACGCCGGTGTTCGACGGCGCTCGTGAAGCCGACGTCAGCGCGATGCTGGAGAAGGCGGGGCTCAACACGTCGGGCCAGGTCACGCTCTACGACGGCCGCACGGGCAATCCGTTCGATCGGAAGGTGACCGTTGGCTACATCTACATGCTGAAGCTTCACCACCTTGTGGACGACAAGATCCACGCCCGTTCGATCGGACCGTACAGCCTCGTCACCCAGCAGCCGCTGGGCGGTAAGGCGCAGTTCGGCGGACAGCGCTTCGGCGAAATGGAGGTGTGGGCGCTGCAGGCTTACGGCGCTGCCTACACGCTTCAGGAAATGCTGACGGTGAAGTCGGACGACGTGATCGGCCGCACCAAGGTCTACGAAGCGATCGTCAAGGGCGACGACACCTTCGAAGCCGGCATTCCGGAGAGCTTCAACGTGCTCGTCAAGGAGATGCGCAGCCTCGGCCTCAACGTCGAGCTAGACAGCGTCGAAGACGAGGACGGCGAAGCGCCGACCGCACTGGCCGCAGAATAATCAAGGACTTGAACCCAGCCCCTCCGGTGCGCCGGAGGGGTCAGGAGCTGATATTATGAACGAACTGACGAACTTCGCGAACCCGGTGGCCAAGCCGGAGACCTTCGACGAGATCAAGATCGGCATCGCTTCGCCCGACAAGATCCGCAGCTGGTCCTTCGGCGAGATCAAGAAGCCGGAGACGATCAACTACCGCACGTTCAAGCCTGAACGTGACGGCCTGTTCTGCGCGCGCATCTTCGGTCCGATCAAGGACTATGAGTGCCTGTGCGGCAAGTACAAGCGCATGAAGTACAAGGGCATCGTCTGCGAAAAGTGCGGCGTGGAAGTGACCGTCTCGAAGGTCCGCCGCGAGCGCATGGGCCACATCGAGCTCGCCGCGCCGGTCGCCCACATCTGGTTCCTGAAGAGCCTTCCGAGCCGCATCGGCCTGCTGCTCGACATGCAGCTCAAGCAGCTTGAGCGCATCCTCTACTTCGAGAGCTATGTCGTCATCGAGCCGGGCCTGACCGCGCTCGAAAAGTACCAGCTGCTGACCGAGGACGAACTCCTCGCGGCGCAGGACGAATATGGCGAGGACGCCTTCTCGGCCGGGATCGGCGCCGAGGCCGTCAAGCACATGCTGATGGACCTCGACCTCGAAGGCGAGCGCACTGCGCTTCTCGACGAGCTGGCGACGACCAAGTCGGAGCTGAAGCCCAAAAAGATCATCAAGCGCCTCAAGGTCGTCGAGAGCTTCCTCGAATCCGGCAACCGTCCGGAGTGGATGATCCTGGAAGTCATCCCGGTCATCCCGCCCGAGCTTCGCCCGCTGGTGCCGCTGGACGGCGGCCGCTTCGCGACGTCGGACCTCAACGACCTCTACCGCCGCGTGATCAACCGTAACAACCGCCTCAAGCGGCTGATGGAGCTGCGCGCGCCGGACATCATCGTCCGCAACGAAAAGCGCATGCTGCAGGAAGCCGTCGACGCCTTGTTCGACAACGGCCGCCGCGGCCGCACGATCACCGGCGCCAACAAGCGTCCGCTGAAGTCGCTGTCCGACATGCTCAAGGGCAAGCAGGGCCGCTTCCGCCAGAACCTGCTCGGCAAGCGCGTCGACTATTCGGGCCGCTCGGTCATCGTCACCGGTCCGGAGCTCAAGCTCCACCAGTGCGGCCTGCCGAAGAAGATGGCGCTCGAGCTGTTCAAGCCGTTCATCTACTCGCGCCTTGACGCCAAGGGTCTGTCGATGACCCTCAAGCAGGCGAAGAAGTGGGTCGAAAAGGAGCGCAAGGAAGTCTGGGACATCCTCGACGAAGTCATTCGCGAGCACCCGGTCCTCCTGAACCGCGCGCCGACGCTTCACCGCCTCGGCATCCAGGCGTTCGAGCCGGTGCTCATCGAGGGCAAGGCGATCCAGCTTCACCCGCTGGTCTGCGCCGCGTTCAACGCCGACTTCGACGGCGACCAGATGGCCGTGCACGTTCCGCTGAGCCTCGAGGCCCAGCTGGAAGCGCGCGTCCTGATGATGTCGACCAACAACATCCTGTCGCCCGCGAACGGCAAGCCGATCATCGTCCCGTCGCAGGACATGGTCCTCGGCCTCTATTACCTCAGCCTCGAGAAGGAGAATGAGCCGGGCCAGGGCATGCTTCTCGCCGACATGGCGGAAGTGCACCAGGCGCTCGCCGCCGGCGCGGTCACGCTTCACAGCAAGATCGTGAGCCGCGTCCCGCAGACGGACGAGCAGGGCAACACCTACATGAAGCGCTTCGAGACGACGCCGGGCCGCATGCTGCTCGGCGAGACGCTCCCGAAGAGCCACAAGGTGCCGTTCGAGACGGTCAACCGGGTCCTGACCAAGAAGGAGATCGGCGATGTCATCGACACCGTCTATCGCCACACCGGCCAGAAGGAGACGGTGCTGTTCGCCGACGGCATCATGCAGCTCGGCTTCCGCCACGCGTTCGCGGCCGGCATTTCGTTCGGCAAGGACGACATGGTCATTCCGGCGGCCAAGGAGAGCCTGGTTGAGGAAACGCGCGCGCTCGTGAAGGATTACGAGCAGCAGTACCAGGACGGCCTGATCACCCAGCAGGAAAAGTACAATAAGGTGATCGACGCCTGGTCGCGTTGCGGCGACCAGGTCGCCAGCGCGATGATGAAGGAGATCCAGGCGACTCCGGTGCTCGACAACGGGCGCCAGGCGGACCTCAACTCCATCTACATGATGGCGCACTCCGGTGCCCGTGGTTCGCAGGCCCAAATCAAGCAGCTGGCGGGCATGCGCGGCCTGATGGCCAAGCCGTCGGGCGAGATCATCGAAACGCCGATCATCTCGAACTTCAAGGAAGGTCTGACCGTCCTTGAATATTTCAACTCGACCCACGGTGCCCGTAAGGGCCTTGCCGATACGGCGCTCAAGACGGCGAACTCGGGTTACCTGACCCGCCGTCTCGTCGATGTGTCGCAGGACGCCGTCATCATCGAGGAAGATTGCGGTACCGAGCAGGCGCTCGAAATGCGCGCGATCGTCCAGGGCGGCGCCGTCATCGCGTCGCTCGCGGACCGCATCCTCGGCCGCACGACGGCTGAGGACATCGTCGATGCGAAGAGCGGCGATACCATCATCCCCGAGGGCGAACTGCTCGACGAGGCGATGGTCGCCCGCGTCGAGGAGCTTGGCGTTCAGGGCGTGAAGATCCGCTCGCCGCTGGTCTGCGCGGCCAAGCAGGGCGTTTGCGCCAAGTGCTACGGCCGCGACCTCGCACGCGGTACGCCGGTCAACATCGGTGAGGCGGTCGGCGTCATTGCCGCCCAGTCGATCGGTGAGCCGGGCACCCAGCTGACGATGCGGACTTTCCACATCGGCGGCGCGGCGCAGCTCAACGAGCAGTCGAACCTCGAAGCGCCGGTCGACGGCACGATCGAGTTCCGCGACATGCCGACGATCACCGATCCGCGTGGCCGTCACCTGTCGCTGTCTCGCTCGGGCGAGATCGCGATCCTCGACATGGACGGGCGTGAGCTTTCGACGCACCGCGTTCCCTATGGCGCGCACCTGCTGTGCGAGAGCGGGCATATCGTCAGCCGCGGCGACCGCATCGCCGAGTGGGATCCGTCGTTCAGCCCGGTGGTCACCGAAAAGGCCGGTACGGTTAAGTACCAGGACCTGATCGAGAACCGGACCATGACGGAGCAGGTCGACGAGTCGACCGGCATCACCCAGCGCGTCGTCACCGAGGACACCGGCAGCAAGTCGAAGAAGGAAGCGCTTCACCCGCGCCTGACGCTGACCGGCGCCAAGGCCGAGGAAGCCGGCGTCTACCGTCTCGCGGCTGGCGCCATCGTCGCGGTCGAGGACGGCCAGCAGGTCGAAGCCGGCGAAGTGCTCGCTCGTATGCCGCGGGAAGCCGCGCGTACGCGTGACATCACCGGCGGTCTGCCGCGCGTCGCCGAGCTCTTCGAGGCCCGCAAGCCGAAGGAGAATGCGATCATCGCCAAGGTGTCGGGCAAGGTCAGCTTCCTGCGCGACTATAAGGCGAAGCGGAAGATCGCGATCGTTCCGGACGACGGTTCGGAACCGGTCGAGTATCTGGTGCCGAAGTCGAAGCTGATCGAGGTCCAGGAAGGCGACTTCGTGAAGCGCGG
Source organism: Sphingomicrobium sp. (assembly GCA_036563485.1). Taxonomy (NCBI): domain Bacteria; kingdom Pseudomonadati; phylum Pseudomonadota; class Alphaproteobacteria; order Sphingomonadales; family Sphingomicrobiaceae; genus Sphingomicrobium; species Sphingomicrobium sp. The sequence goes on from DATCMI010000001.1 coordinate 1,640,649, forward strand.
CGACAATCTCGTCGGCGGTTCACCCGATCCGCACGACATCCTGGAAGTGCTCGGCGTGGTCGCACTCGCCGAATATCTCGTGAGCGAGATCCAGGAAGTCTATCGACTCCAGGGCGTGAAGATCAACGACAAGCACATCGAGGTGATCGTTCGCCAGATGCTGCAGAAGGTCGAGATCACCGACGGCGGCGACACCACGCTGCTGGCCGGCGAGCAGGTCGATCGCGAGGAGATGGACGAGGTCAACTCCAAGCTGACCAAGGGCCAGAAGAAAGCCGAAGGAAAGCCGGTGCTGCTCGGCATCACCAAGGCGTCGCTGCAGACCCGCAGCTTCATCTCGGCGGCCTCGTTCCAGGAGACCACCCGCGTCCTCACCGAGGCGGCGGTCCAGGGCAAGGTCGATACGCTGAACGGTCTCAAGGAGAACGTGATCGTCGGTCGCCTCATCCCCGCCGGTACCGGCGCGGGCATGAACCGGATGCGCGTTGCGGCTTCGTCGCGCGATACGGCTCTTCGTGCGGCCCAGCGCCGCATGGCGGAAGCCCTCGTCGCGCCGGACTCGGCCGAGGAGCTTCGCGCGGCCGAGCTCGCGCGCAGCCCGCGTGACGACACGGCCGGCATCGGCGAGGACCCGCTCGCCGAAGTCACGCCGAGCGGCCACGGCACCGACGCTGACGCCGGGGACTATCTGCAGAGCTAAGCCCCGCAGCCCAGCGCAAACAAAAAACCCGCCGGAGAGAGCATCTCCGGCGGGTTCTTTTTTGCCGGTCAGGCCGGCAACGGGCTTACTTGCAATAGCCGCTCTTGATTGTGTTCTCGGTGCAGTTCGCAACCGACTGAACGTCCTGGCCAACGCCGCGGACCGCATTGCAGCCCGCGATCGCGAGACAAGCGCCAGTCAGCGCGACGACGACCAATTTCTGAACCATTGTCACTCCTCCTTGATGTTTCGGAGTGACAATGAATCAGTCGGCGGCTGTCTGTCTAGTGAACGATCAGCACTTACCCGTGCCGTCGATCGCGTTTTCGCCGCAGTTTGCCACTGACTGGACGTCCTGGCCGACACCGCGGACGGTGTTGCACGCGGCAACGGCAAGCGCCGCGCCAAGGACCGCAAGTGTGGTGAGCTTCTTGACCATCTCTCGTCTCCTGTTCTGACGAGGTTTGGTAACGCTGCGATTCCGAAACAGCTCCCTAACGGCGCCTTTTTCGAGCTTAGGCCATTGCCGGCACCAGCGGCGACGAAGCCGCTTGCGCGTCATCCGTGCGCCCTTGGAGCGCTTCGAGTTCCTTGGCGTCGTGCGAGCAGAAGATCGTGACTTCACGTCCGTGATCGCGCTTGAGCTCGCGCAGGCGCTCCTGGTTGGCGAAGCGAAGCTCCCGGTCGGTGTCCATCAGCCGCTGGTAGAAGCGAAGGCCGGGCGTGCAGCGGCGCCGGTCGGCATCGAGCTCGCGCCGATAGAAATAAGCGTCACCGGCGTTGAGCACCCATCCGTCCGGCCCCTGGACGGCGATGCCGGCGTGACCGAGGGTATGGCCGGGCAGCGGCACCATCAGGATTTCCGGCGGCAGGCCGTCCAGCGAACGTACCGCGTCCAACCCGAACCACTTGTCGCCTTCTCCGCCGCCATAGGTCCGCCAGTCGCGAACTTCATTCCATTGCGCCGGGCGATAGCGCCGCCGGGCGATGAAGCCCTGCCGTTTGCGTTCGGCGGCCTCTCGCTCGACCTCCATCACGTGGACTCGGGCGTTCGGAAAGTCCTCGAGCCCGCCGGCATGGTCGAAATCGAGGTGCGTGAGGACGATGTGCCGGACGTCATTTACCGAATAGCCGAGCGCGCGGATCTGGTGCAGGGCCGTCTCCTTCAGGCGGAAGCGGATGTTCAGCAGTGCATGGAATGTCTTGCTAAGGCGCGGGTGCGGGTGGCGCACGTCCTCGGTGCCATAGCCGGTGTCAATGAGGACCAGGCCTTCGTTCGTCTCGATCAGCTGGGCCGCGCACGGGATGAGGCCAAGGAGACCCTTGCTGAACCCGTCGAAGAGGGCGCCGCCTACCGGGCAGTCGGTCCCGCATTTGAGATAATGAATACGCATTGAGGGCGAACGCCCCCGCCGCGCTGCCCGTTCCTACCGCTGTTTCAGCTTAGACGGCGACGGGCGCTGAAATGTGCGGGTGCGGGTCGTAATTCTCGAAGACGAAATCGTCCGGCTCATAGTCGAACAAGCTCTGGCCGCGGTCTTTGACGACCAGCTTGGGCAGCGCCCTGGGCTCGCGGCTCAGTTGCAGCCGCGCCTGCTCGAGGTGGTTGGAATAGAGATGCACGTCGCCGCCGGTCCACACGAAGGTGCCGGGTTCGAGGCCGCATTCCCGTGCGAGCATGTGCGTCAGGAGGGCATAAGAGGCGATGTTGAACGGCACCCCCAGGAAGAAGTCGGCGCTGCGCTGGTAAAGCTGGAGGTTCAGCCGTCCGGCGGCGACCTGCGTCTGGAACAGGCAATGGCACGGCGCCAGCGCCATCTTGTGGATCTCGCCCGGGTTCCAGGCGGTGACGATTTGCCTGCGCGAATAAGGATCCTTGCGGATCAGCGCGACCAGCTCGGCAATCTGGTCGATATGGCGGCCGTCCGGCGCCTCCCAATCGCGCCACTGCTTGCCGTAGACGGGGCCGAGGTCGCCGTTATCGTCCGCCCACTCGTCCCAGATGCTGACCTTGCGGTCCTTGAGCCACCGGACGTTGGTGTCCCCGCGCAGGAACCACAGCAGTTCGACGATGATGGAGCGAAGGTGCAGCTTCTTCGTGGTGACAAGCGGAAAGCCGTCGGCGAGGTCGAACCGCATCTGCGCGCCGAACCACGATAAGGTGCCCGTGCCGGTCCGGTCCTGCTGCTCGACGCCCTTGTCGAGGATCAGCTGCATGAGGTCGTGATATTGCTGCATGCCGCGACCCTAAACGGGACGGCTCGAAACGAAAAGCGAATGACCGCTAGCAGCGCCGTGCTACGCGACGGTTCATGATTGCAGACGCCAAGTTCGAAACCGGCCACATCCGCGTGCGCGATGGGCTCAGCCTCTTTTATCGCGACTATCCTGGCTCGCCCGGCAAAGCGCCGCTGCTGTGTCTGCATGGGCTGACCCGCAACTCCCGCGATTTCCTCGAGTTCGCGGAGCGCTACTCGCCGCAGCGGCGTGTGATCACCCCTGATTTCCGCGGCCGCGGGCTGAGCGACTACGACCCGCTGCCCGCCCGCTATACGCCGCTCACCTATGCGACGGACGTCATCGAACTGCTCGACCAGCTCGGCATCGAAGAAGCGGTGTTTGTGGGAACGTCGCTCGGCGGGCTCGTCACCATGGCCGTCGCCGCGGTGGCGCCACAGCGGATCGCCGCGTCGATCCTCAACGACGTCGGCCCGGAACTGACGGACGCCGGGCTCGAACGCATCCGCACCTACGTCGGAAAGGACATTCGCTTCGCCAGCTGGGCCGCCGCCGCCGCCGCCATCAAAGCAAACAACAAGGGCCTGCCGGCCGGCTACAGTGATGAGGACTGGCTGAAGATGGCCTGGCGCAGCTGCCGCGAGGAAGATGGGCAGGTCGTCTTCGATTACGACATGGCGATCGCCGTGCCGTTCATGACCAGCGGAGCGGCTCCGTCGGTCGACCTCTGGCCGGTCTTCAACATGCTCGGCGCCAAGCCGCTGCTCCTCGTCCGCGGCGCGGAGAGCGACCTCGTCAGCGCCGACGCGCTCGCTCGAATGCACGCGGCCGTTCCCGACATGCAGTCGGTAACCATCCCCGGAGTCGGCCACGCGCCGATGCTTGACGAACCCGAGGCCGTCGCGGCGATCGACGCCTCCCTGGGCGGCATCTAACCTTCCGCTCGCGCGACGCGGGGCCTCCACAGGATCGGCGCGTAGACCACAGCATAGAGCAGCAACGCTCCGCCCCATGCCAGTCCGCCAAGCCGCAGGCCTACGTCATAAGGCAGCCACTGGAGCGAAGCCGAGACACGCAGCACTGCGCCGAGCGTGACGAGGCCATAAGCAACGGTCACGAGCGGTACGGCCTTCAGCTCGCGCCCCGTGTGGCCGAGGCTCGCGCGGCTCATCACGGCCAGGATCATGGTGGTCATTGCCCCGGCGCTGAGCGCGTGAATGGCGGCGCTGCGCGGCGCCAGCGCCAGGTCGGCAAGGCCGAGCAACGCCAGTCCAACCGGCACCCACGCGTAGCCGATGTGGAGAATCCACACGAGCGGGTCGGGCCAGGTCCGCATACCGCGCCAGCGAGCCAGGCGCGCTGCCTGGAACGCCGAGGCGAGAAGCAGGGGGGCGCCGGCAAACGCGCCTCCATCGGCGATCCACGCCAGAAGCGACACGGCCGTGAGCAGCAGCACGGCGACATCGAACCGATCCGGCTGCGTCGGCAGCGCTCCAGCGATCCGCTGCTTCGCCATCCAGTTGCGGGTGAACGAAGGGATGATGCGCCCGCCGATCAGCGAGATCAGCAGGATGATGATGGCTAGGGCGAGGCGCCAGCCGAGATCGGGCGCAATGACGGCACTGAAGCCGAGATAGTCGAGAAGGTTCGCGGCCGCGAATGCGCACACCATGGCGACAACGGGCAGGTTGCGCCTGTTGCCGCACGCCAGGATCTCTCGCGCCGCGACGCCTCCCACCACCGCGAAGAAGCCGACGTCGAGCACGGCAGCCGCGCCGAGCCCAACCACGCTTGAGAATAGCAGCGCGAGGCGTCCGGCGATCCACAAGGCGAAGAGGGCTGCTAGCGGAGAGCCGGCGATCGGCAGCCTGCCGGTCCAGTTGGGGATGGCGGTCAGCAGGAAACCGGCGATCGCCGCGCCGACAAATCCGAACAGCATCTCGTGACGGTGCCAGGCAAGCGGATCGACAGCGGCGGGAAGGGTGACCAAGCCCGACAGCCAGCCCAGCCAGAGCGCCAGCGCCACCACCGCCCACAGCGGCCCGCCAAGGAAGAAGGGACGAAAGCCGCCGCGGAAGAAGGGGTGCGAACTCGCCTCGCGGGCGCGGCGGAGCGCCAGCATCTGCTCGCCGCGAGTGACATAAGCTTGGTCGGCCATCGCCGCCGCCTAAGCGCTGTTGCGATCGGCCCGCACTACGCAATGTCCGCAGCGCAAACAAAAAGGGCGGCCCCGAAGAGCCGCCCTTCCTTGTCTCGAGTGGTTGAGAAAGAAGCTTACTTGAGGTCGACGGTGCCGCCGGCATCCTCGATCTGCTTCTTGATCTTCTCGGCTTCGTCCTTGCCGATGCCTTCCTTGATCGGCTTCGGAGCGCCTTCGACCAGCGCCTTGGCTTCGCCGAGGCCGAGGCCGGTGATGGCGCGGACTTCCTTGATGACGTTGATCTTCTTGCCACCGTCGCCGGTGAGAATCACGTCGAACTCGGTCTTCTCTTCAGCAGCCGGGGCAGCAGCGCCGCCAGCAGCCGGACCGGCAACCGCAACGGCGGCAGCGGCCGAAACGCCCCACTTCTCTTCGAGCGCCTTGGCGAGGTCAGCCGCCTCGAGGACGGTCAGTTCGGAAAGCTGGTCGACCAGCGAATTGATGTCAGCCATTTGATACTCCTTGGTGGGGCTCCACGGCCCCTGATTGTCGTGCGTTGAAAATCGAAATGCGTCTTAGGCAGCCTGGGCTGCGTAAGCGCCGAAGACCCGTGCCAGCTGGGCACCCGGCTCGTTGATCGTGCGGGCGATCTTGGTCGCGGGCGCCTGGATGAGGCCCACGAGGGTCGCGCGCAGTTCGTCGAGCGAGGGAAGCTCGGCCAGCGCCTTGATCCCGTTCACGTCGAGGACCGTGTCGCCCATCGCGCCGCCGACGATCTCGAACTTGTCGGTCGTCTTGGCGAAATCGACGGCCACCTTGGCCGCCGCAACGGGGTCGACGGACGTCGCAAGCGCGGTCGGACCCTTGAGCAGGTCGCCGATCGGCTTGTAGCGCGTGTCCTCGAGCGCAATCAGGGCAAGTCGGTTCTTCGCAACTTTGAACTGGGCGCCAGCATCGCGCATCTTCAGGCGCAGGTCCGTGGACTGCGCAACCGTCAGACCGAGGTTGCGAGTGATCACAACCACGCTCGTCTCGGAGAAGACGCTCTTCAGCTCGGCGACCAGATCGGCTTTTTGCGAACGATCCATGCCAACTCCAAATATTCATCCGAAGCCAAAGCTTCGAACGAGGTTCAACAAAGTCCCGCAGCAGCCGAAGCAGCCGCGCGACATCCGTGTCCGTGGGGTTGGGATCGATGGCGCTGCGCATATGCAACGCACGACGGGCGCGGCAACGCCGCCTCCCGAATGATTCCTGTCCCCGTCTAGGCCGGCAGAATTAAGCCGTTGCTCCTATGGAGCGCAGGCACCAGCTGTCTCGGACGGTCGCAGCGTCATGGACAAAGCCGTGCCGCTGCGGTCCGGGGCCTATAGCGAAAATCGCCCGCCAATCAACCTCTTTCGCCTTTGACCGGAGCCACGGCGGCGGCCGGCGCACTGGCGAGGCCCGGGTGGGCCGCAAGCCAGTCGATCACCTGCTGACGCACGCGCGGCCGGGTTTCCTGACGCACCCTGATGACGTTGATCGTCTGGTCGATCGGCTTGCGCGCGCTCGCCTCGAGGTTCGCCGCCGCATAGGACTGCAGTTTCGCGATCGTCTCGGCCTTCTCGCTGGCCGCGGCAATGCGCGCCACATAGCGCGACTGGGACGTCGCATCCACGAACTGCGACACCTTCGCCCAGTTCGACGTCACGAAATCGAGCGCCATCTCCGGGTGCCTGTTGGCGACCGAGGTGATGATGCCGGCGCTGACCGTCTTGCCCGGCTCGGCGGTAAGCGCGAGATCAAGCGCGCGGCGGGCAAGAGCCTCGTTCTCGACCGAACCGAGCAGCGAATAGAGGTTCTGCCGTTCGGTCGCGCTGGTCGCATTCCGCGCCATCTGATGGAGCCGTTCCCAGGTGGCGGCGTCGGCGTTCGCGGCGACGCGCGCAAGCCAAGTGCGCTTCAGGCTTCCGGGCACCGCCGACGGATTCGTCTGCAAGGCCGCGAACAACCGGCGCGCTTCGGCATTCACTTCCGCATTCCCGATCCGCCCGAGGGTGCCGATCAGCTGCGGACGAAGCGTGGCGATGGTCGGCGCTTCGCCCTGCCGCGGCACGTAACCGATCTGCGCGAGCACCGGTGCGAAGCGGCTCTGGATGATCGCGCCGACCTGCTTCTGGGCCGCAGGATTGGCATCGAGGATCCCGTAGAGATCGCTCCACTCACCCAAAGCCAGGGAGATGAGTTCCGGGCGAGCATTCGCCGGGATGGCGTTCACCAGGTCCAGCGCAGTGCCCATCGGCTGGTAATTGGCCCAGGCGAGCGCGACCTGGTCGGCAACCAGACCGAACTGATCGACGGCATCCAGCTGCGTGAAGGCGGTGCGAAGCTGCTCGGCCGCGGCAGGCTGGTAGAGGGTGCGGTAATAGCCGGTCTGGCCGGCGTTGATCAGCAGCGGACCGCAGCCCGGAACCGTCAGCGCCGTCTGCGGCCCTTGAGTAACTGCGCTCACGGGCGAGCCGCCGATCGTCATCGCCCGTACAGGCACGCGCCAGCTCAGCGGCTTGAAGGTGCCGGGCTTGCGATCGGCGGAGAATTCGTCCTGCTGCAGCGTGACCAGCGTCGACCCGCCTTGGCAGGTCGCGTTAGCGACGCGGATCAGCGGCACGCCCGGTTGGCTGGTGAAATCATGGGCGGTCTGGATCAGGCCCTTGGCGCCCGCTTGCTCGACCGCACGCCACAGATCGTCGGTGCGCGTATTCTGATAGGCGTGGCGGCGCATGTAGGCCTGAATGCCCTTCTGCCACACGTCCGCGCCGGCGAAGCCCTCCAGCATCGTGATGACGGCCTCGCCTTTCGAATAGGTGATGCCGTCGAATGCCTGGTTCGCCTGCTCGACCGTGCGCACGTCCTGGACGATCGGATGGGTCGTGACGAGCGCGTCCTGGCCCATCGCCCCTTCGCGCGAGCCGACGCTCTCGAACTCGGCACCCCAGTCGGGGTGGAAGTGCTTGGTTGCCTTGGTGGCCATCCAGCTTGCGAAGCCTTCGTTCAGCCAAAGGTCGTCCCACCAAGCCATGGTGACGAGGTCGCCGAACCATTGGTGTGCCATCTCGTGCGCCTGGACGCCGAAAATCGCCTGGCGTTCGCCCTCGGTCGTGACCGCCGGATCGTCGAGCAGGATGCGCTCGAAGGTGAAGATCGCGCCCCAGTTCTCCATCGCGCTGAAGAATTGCGACTGGCCCGGGCCGGCGACGTTATCGAGCTTCGGCAGCGGGTAGGGGACGCCGAAATAATCATTGTAATAGGGCAGGATCTGCGCCTCGGCGTCGAGAGCGGTCTGCGCCTTGGCTTCATTGCCGCGGCCCATCACGATCCCGACCTCGGTCTGGGGCGTCGCCATCTTCTTGATGCGGGAAAATTCGCCCGCGCCGAGGAACAGCAGGTAGGTCGACATCTGCGGCGAAGTCTGGAACTTCACCCGCTTCAGGCCGCCGGCAACATTCGCACTGCTGAGGGCCGGCATGTTGCTGACCGCCATCTGGTCGGCCGGCACGATCGCCGTGACGTCGAAGGTCGCCTTGTAATCCGGCTCGTCCCAGCTCGGAATGAAACGCCGCGCGTCGGCCGGCTCGAATTGGGTGAACAGCGCGCGCTTCTGCGCGCCCGCCGGGTTCTTGTAATCGAGCGCGAACAGGCCGTTCGCCTGCTCGTTGATCTTGCCCGAATAATCGATCGTCAGGCGGTATGCGCCCGGCGCAAGCGTGCCGCCGAAGGCAAGCGTCGCGGTTTGGTCATCGGCATTCATCGTCACGGTCGCGTTGCGCGGACCGCCCGGCCCGGAGAGGCTCGCCTTCGAAAAGGTCATGTCGAGCACGTTGAGGACCAGGGTGCTGGTCGGTTTTACGACCTGCAGGTCGATCACGACCTGCCCGTCGAAGGTCATCTTCTCGGCATGCGGGGTGATCGTCAGGGCATAATGGCGCGGCACCGCCGTGCGCGGCAGCTGCGTCGGAACCCGGGTGTCGACCGTGTCCTTCTGGACAGCGGGAGCGGCGGCGGCCGGCGCCGCGCTGACCACGGCCACCGAAGCGAGAAGAACCTTCAGCGATTTCATTGCGATTTCCCTCCAGGCAGCAGAGCTGCGGTTAACTTCCGCTAACGGGCAGCGTACCCAATGGAAAGCCGCTGCTTTGCCGTTTGTCGATTTGAAGCGCCCGCTCGTGTCTGGCCATGCGCCTGCACCCGCCGCTTGTCCGTTCATCGAAGCGCCGTTTGCGCCGGTCGCCAGCCGCCATAGCACGGAACCAACTGCTCAGGGGGAGATGTCATGTCCGTTCGCGTGTTTCTGGGGTCCGTCCTTCTTGCATCCGCCGCTACCGCGCCGGTCCATGCTGCAGTCGCTCCGGCAGTGGCGCCTTCGGCCGCTCCGACCGTGCCGCCGATCGAGTTCACGCAGCGGACGTTGAAGAACGGCCTCAAGGTCATTGCAATCCGCGACACGTCGACACCGAACGTGATGGTGTCGATGTGGTACGAGGTCGGCTCGAAGCATGACCCTGCGGGCCGCTCCGGCTTCGCTCACCTGTTCGAGCATATCCTCAGCCGCAAGACGGTGAACATGCCGTACAATGAGATCAACCGCATGGTCGACGACATCGGCGGCACCCGCAACGCGTCGACCTGGTACGACCGCACCAACTATTACGAGATCGTGCCCGCCGAATATCTCGAGCGGATGCTTTGGACTCATGCCGAGCGGATGGCGCGTCCGGTCGTCGACAAGGAAGTCTTCGAAACCGAACGCGGCGTCGTGAAGGAGGAGCTGCGCCAGCGCGTGCTTGCGCCGCCCTACGGCCGGCTGTTCAACTTCGCCGTCGGCGAAAACGTGTACAATCGATTGCCGCACCGCCGGCCGACGATCGGCAGCATCGCCGACCTCGACAGCGCGACGCTCGAGGACGCGCGTGCCTTCCACCAGGCCTATTATGGCCCGGACACGGCGACGCTGATCGTCTCGGGCAACTTCAAGCCCGCCGAACTGGACACGCTGGTCGACAAGTACTTCGCCAGCATTCGGCGCCGCGCCCGGCCGGTGCCGCTCGCCATCGCCACCAAGGACACGCCGATCAAGGCTCGGACGGTGACCGCAACGGGTCCGAACGTTCCGCTGCCTGTGGTCGGCAGCGCTTATCAGACGCCCGCGGCAAGCCACCCCGACAATGCTGCGCTGGAAGTGCTCCAGACGCTCCTTGCAGGCGGCGAGCACAATCGGCTCGACAGCGCGCTGGTGAAGACCGGACTTGCGACTGAGGTCGAAACTGATTTCAACCAGACCGAAGAGCAGGGTTATTTCGGCGTCTACGGCTATGTCGCGGGCGGCAAGGACCCGAAGGCCGTCGCGGCGGAGATGGACAGCGCGCTCGCCCGCCTTCGTACCGCGCCGCCGACGGCCGACGAGCTCAGCGAGGCGAAGAACGAGCTCCTGTCCGATACGCTCTCGGGCCGCGAGACCTTTTCGAGCCGCGCGTTCGAGCTTGGCGAAGCCTACGTCCGCACCGGCGACCCGCGCAGTGCCGACAAAAGATTGCAGAACATCGCCAAGGTGACGGCCGCCGACGTGCAGCGCGTCGCCCGCACCTACCTCAACCCGGCACGGCGGCTGGAGCTTCGCTATGTGAAGGGCGACGGCGATCCGAAGCAGTGGGCGAACCCGAGGCCGCTGCCCAAGTTCCGGACCGTGCCGCCCGCGACCGGTCCCGGGAATGCGCTTCGCCCTGAAGCCGAGCGCGAGAAGCCGCCCGCGCCAGGCGAGCGAGTCGCCTTTGTCGCGCCCAAGTTCACCGACGCGCGGCTGGCGAACGGCGTGCGCTTCATCGCCGCGCGCACGGGCGAAGTGCCGCTTGCGACCATGACCGTGCTGATCGACGCCGGTTCGGCGGTCGATCCGCGCAGCAAGGCGGGCCTCGCGAACCTCGTCGCCTCGATCGCCGACAAGGGAACGCCGACCCGCGACGCCGAGGCGATTGCCGCCGGGCTTGAGCAGCTTGGTGCCTCGCTGAGCGCCCAGGCGAATTCGGACGGCACCTACATCTCCTTGACCGCGCCGGAGGCGACGCTCGGCGCGGCGAGCGAGATCCTGGCGGACATCGTCCGCAATGCGTCCTTCCCGGACGAGGACTTCACCCGCGAGCGCAAGCGCGCCCTCGATGCGCTGAGCGTCGCTACCAAGGAGCCGGGGCAGCTCGCCGCGATGCTGGTCAATCCGGTGGTCTATGGCACGGCTCCGTACGGCAACATCGCCGGCGGCACCGAAGCGACGCTCGCCGGCCTTACACGCGCCGACCTGCTGAACTTCCGGCAGACCTGGTGGCGGCCGGAGACGACGACCGTGCTGGTGTCGGGCGGCATTGATCCGGACAAGGCGCGTGCCATCGCCGATCGCGCGTTCGGCGCCTGGCAGGTTTCCGGGACAGCTCCGGCACGCCCGGCCAATCTTGCCGGAAACGCCTTGGCCGGCCGCACGCTGGTGATCGACTTGCCCGGTTCCGGCCAGGCGGCGGTCTATGCGGCGGCTCGCGGACTGTCGCGCGCCGACCGCGCTTATTACGACGCGCTGATCGCCAATGCCGTGCTCGGCGGATCGACGACCAGCCGCTTGTTCGAGGAGATCCGCGTCAAGCGCGCGCTGAGCTACGGCGCGTCCAGCAGCCTGGCTGCCCAGAAAGGCGGCGGTGCGCTGATCGCCGCGGCCCAGACCAAGAACGAAAGCGCCGCGGAGGTCGCCAAGATCTTCCTCGACCAGTTCGCGCGGGTCGCCGCCGAGCCGCTGTCGCCGAAGGAGGTCGAGAACCGCAAGACCTTGCTGACCGGCAGCTTCCAGCGGCAGGTCCAGACCAGCGCCGGATTCAACGGCACGCTTGCGGGCGGCGTGCTGCGCGGCCTCGATCCGACCGAAGTGATCGCCTATCCAGAGCGCGTCGCAAGTGTCAGCGGTTCGGCAGCAACCGCCGCGATGGCGCAGCTGCTGAAACCCGAAGCGATCAGCCTGGTGATCGTCGGCGATAGTGCGAAGTTCGTCGACAAGCTGCGCGCGCTCAGGCCCAACGTCGAAGTCGTTCCGGCCGACCAGCTCGACCTGTCGACCGCCTCCGCCCGCCGCTGACACGAAAAAGGGCGGAGCCTCGCGGCTCCGCCCTCATCCGTTCGCGAGAAGCCTCGAGGGAGCCTTAGGCGCCCTGCACTTCCGCGAGGTCGATCTTGACGCCCGGGCCCATCGACGAGGTCAGCGCGACCTTCTTGATGAACTTGCCCTTGGCGCCCGTCGGCTTGTTGCGCACGATCGCGTCCATGAACGCGTCGAAATTTTCCTTGAGGTCCTCGGCCGCGAAGCTCGCCTTGCCGATCCCGGCATGGACGATGCCCGCCTTTTCGACCCGGAACTCGACCTGCCCCGACTTGGCGTCGTTGACGGCCTTGGCGACATCCATGGTGACGGTGCCGAGCTTCGGGTTCGGCATCAGGCCCTTGGGACCCAGCACCTTACCCAAGCGCCCGACGACCCCCATCATGTCGGGCGTGGCGATCACGCGGTCGAAGTCGATCGTGCCGCCCTGGATCGTCTCCATCAGGTCTTCGGCACCCACGACATCGGCGCCGGCCGCAGTCGCTTCGTCGGCCTTCGCGCCCTTGGCGAAGACGGCGACGCGGACGGTCTTGCCGGTGCCCTTGGGGAGGTTGACGACGCCGCGGACCATCTGGTCGGCGTGGCGCGGATCGACGCCGAGGTTCAGCGCGATCTCGACCGTTTCGTCGAACTTGGCGGTCGCGTTCTGCTTGACCAGCGCCAGCGCCTCATCGACGCCGTAGAGCTTGTCGCGGTCGACCGCGGTGAAAGCCTTCTGCTTCTTCGTCAGCTTCGCCATCCGATCAGCCCTCCACAACCTGGAGGCCCATCGCGCGGGCGCTGCCTTCGATGATCTTGGTCGCCGCCTCAATGTCGTTGGCGTTGAGGTCCTTCATCTTGGTCTCGGCGATTGCGCTAAGCGCCGAGCGCTTGATGGTCCCCGCGGAAACCTTGCCGGGCTCCTTCGAACCCGACTTCAGGTTCGCCGCCTTCTTGAGAAGGAAAGAGGCCGGCGGCGTCTTGGTCGCGAAGGAGAAGGAGCGGTCCGCATAGACCGTGATCACGGTCGGGATCGGCGCGCCTTTTTCCATGTCCTGCGTCGCGGCGTTGAACGCCTTGGTGAATTCCATGATGTTGACGCCGCGCTGGCCCAGGGCCGGGCCGATCGGCGGAGCCGGGGTCGCGGCGCCAGCCGGGACCTGCAGCTTGATATAGCCGGTAATCTTCTTTGCCATTATCTCACTCTGTTGCTTCGGTCGAAGTGGTACTTCGAGCGAGGTTCAAGTTTAGTGGTTCAGACGACAGCCGAAGCTGTCTCCCACACATTTGCGCGGTCAAACCATCCCCCGGACGGTCCGCTCCGCTCAATTCCGGTTGTGACGGAAGCGGCGCCCTTAGCCGAAGACCGCTGGAATTGGAAGGGGCGGCGCGATTGAGCGGTCGCATTGGTGGGGGGAGGGGGGTGTGTCGGCTTTGTCGGTTTCGACGATGAGGCGGCAAGCTTCGCATCGGCCATGATAAGCCACAGAAGGGATGACGTAGGACAGGATTTTCTTGCCGCTCTCTTCGCGCGCGCCAGGGCGCAGTCGCTCGGGGAGGCGGCCGGTCGGTTCCCGTAGCTCAACTCACATGAAAAGGGCCGCCCGAGGGGGACGGCCCTGCTCGTTCGAGGACGGCGGCTTAGTCGTCGCTGTCGAGGTCGTAAGCGGATGCGTCGTACATGAAGGCATATTCGCCGGTCTGCGTGCGCTCGCACGTGGTGGTGGCGCGGCTGGCCTTATTGAACTCGCTGCCGGAGAGGTTCTCATAGCCGGCGCCGCGAGCCTTTTCGCCCTTGCGCTGAGCGTTGCGTTCCTTGGCGAGGGCGGATTCGCACTGACCACGGCTGGCGAAGGTGCCATATTCGGTCAGCGGAATACTCTGCGCGAAGGCGGGGGTGGCGAGAAGGACGGCCGAAGCGGCCAGAAGTACGCTCTTCATACTGATATTCCTCAATTACTCGGGGAGAAGCCGGCTCAACGCGCGGGGCGCCGGGGCGTTGCTCCACCGGCCCGACAGGCGCACCCACGTACCGTAGGCGGACGGAAATCTTAGCGGCACGGGCTTGCGCGCCACGACAAGGGGTGGGGTAGCGGGCCGGCGTTCGCCGAGCAAAACATTGGCCGCTGCGCGCCCAGGCCGTTACATTCATCTCGTGATCGTCATCCCCCACATCCCCGATCCCGATGTCGAGCCGGCGATTGCTCTCGGCGCGCAGCTCGGGGCGGGGACCTTGTTGCTGGTGATCTCGGTGGTGATCCATGCGGCCGGGATATTGGCGGCGACGCGGTTTTTAGGGCTGGAGGACCGTAGCCTTCGCGCGCATCGGCTCGACATCCGCGCCTTCGGGCTGCTGGTGTCGATCGCGATCTGCCTGTTCGCGCTTCACTTCATTGAGATCGGGCTGTTCGCAGGTTTCTATCTGGCGGTGGGAGCGCTGCGCGATCTGGAAAGCGCGCTCTATTTTTCCGCCTCGGCTTATTCGACCTTGGGGCAGCCGGACCTCGATTTTCCCGACGACTGGCGGCTGCTCGGCGCGGTTGAGGGGCTGGTCGGCTTCGTGCTGATCGGATGGTCGACCGCGGTGTTCATCACCGACATGACCAAGGTGCTGCGCGAGGAAGAGGAGAAGGGGGAGCGAGAAGCTGGGTCACGGGAATAATCCCGTGACCGCGTCGGACGGGCTCGTCGCGCTTAGGCGCTCCGCCCCGCCGGCCGGGTCAGTGACCTCTCTTCGACACAAGCTCACGTTTGCGGTGCAAACGCTCCCTTGTGCTCGGGGTCACTTGACGCGTTCGACCTGCTCAAATTCCAGCTCGACCGGCGTGGCGCGGCCGAAGATGCTGACGCTGACCTTGACGCGGCCGCGGTCGAAATCGAGTTCTTCGACGGTGCCGTTGAAGGTCGCGAACGGCCCGTCGAGGACCTTCACCGCATCGCCGATCTCATAGTCGACATTGACCTTCTGCTTGGGCGCGTTGGCGGCTTCCTGCTCGTTGGAGAGCATGCGCGCGGCCTGGCTGTCGGGGATCGGCTGCGGCTTGCCGCCGGGTCCCAAAAAGCCGGTGACCTTCGGCGTGTTCTTGACGAGGTGGTAGACCTGGTCGTTCATCTCGAGCTTGGCGAGGACGTAGCCGGGCATGAACTTGCGTTCCGACTGCACCTTCTTGCCGCGCTTGATCTCGGTCACGGTTTCGGTCGGGACTTCGATCTGCTCGACGAGGGGCTCGAGCCCGAGGCGCGTCGCTTCGGACATGATCGCGTCGCGAACCTTGTTCTCGAAGCCGGAATAAGCGTGGATGATGTACCAGCGGGACATGGGTTTCTGTTCTCTTGTCTTTTGAGCGCTAGCCGAGAAGGCCGACGAGATAGCGGACGACGACCGAGAAGACGGCGTCGGTGCCGGCGAAGAAGACGGCGAGCAGGCTGGTCATGAAGACGACCATGATGGCGGTGGCGATGGTTTCCTTGCGGGTCGGCCAATGGACCTTGGCGCCTTCGCTGCGGACCTGACGGATGAATTCGCCGGGGGAGGTGTTGGCCACGTGTCGCTCGCTTCCAGATAGAAAAGCGCCCCGCGAGACCTGACGGCCGGCGGGGCTGGGTGCGACTTAGCGCTGCGCCGCTGAGTCTTCAAGGTTGCACCGTTGTCACGGCAGTAAATCCCGTGACGTCAGACGGGTTCGGCTGCGCCGACCTGCTGGCCGGCCGTTCGCATCCGCTTCGCGGAAGCAGCGTCTAGCGAGCGCTAGCAGCCTTGTTCCGGCGTGGCAGGGGCAGAGGGACTCGAACCCACGACCCTCGGTTTTGGAGACCGATGCTCTACCAACTGAGCTATACCCCTAGGCCGCCGCGCGAGGTAGCCAGCCGCGGGCGTTGACGCAAGGTTGGAAGCTCGTTCCCAGGCTCAAGTGTCGAGGCCTTTCCGTCAGTTCGCGAGATAGGGCGCGACATTGTCGGCAATATCGCGCAACTCCGCGTCGGTGAGCGGCATCCGCCGCTTGAACGTCGCCCATTGCTGGAGCGGCATCGGCCGCTGCCCGACGATCGGCGTGTCGGACCCGTAAAGGATCCGTCCGAAGCCCGCCTGGCGGAGCAGGACCGCGAGGCGCTCCACATCCGCTTCGGCCGTGTCCTCGCGCACCCAGTCGGCGACATCGATATAGAGGTTGGCGGCGCGCGGGTCGCGGTTGGCGAGCGCTTGGCTGTAGACGGCGAGAACATCGTCCCACTGGTCGCCGGCGCCGCTGCCGACATGCGCGATCTGAACGGGAATGTGCGGGCTTTGCGGCAGCACCTGTTCAAGAAAGATGCGGGAGTATTCGGCGCCGCCCTTCGGCCACAGGTGGACGACGATCGCGAGCCCCTTGCTGTCCGCCGCCCGGAAAAAGGCTTGAACCCTGGCGAGATGATCGGCGCGCTTCAGGTCGATCTTGTTGTTGTTGAAGTGAAGCTTCATGCCACGCACGCGAGAGTTGGCGGCGCAGCGGTTCAGCTCCTCGATCGCGAACGGCGCGAGCGGGCTGACGCTGCAGAAGGGGACAAGGCGGCCCGGATAGCGGCCGGTCTGTTCGATTACCCAGTCGTTGGCGGCGCGGGTTGCCGCGGCCTGTTCCGCGACCGGTTTGGACCGCAGGCGGCCATCCAGCCAAAAGGCCGTCGACAGCACCGTCGCTCGCTCGATACCCGCCTCGTCAAGACGCATGATCAGGGTCTTCGCATCGACTGGGGTGCGGAAGGGGTTGCGGACCTTATCGGTGATGCTTTCCGAAACGATGCGCCACGCGCCCTTCTGCTTTTCGAAGGCGATGATGAAATGCTTGTCATATTCGCCTTCTTCGTCCGCGAATGCGACGCCGGCGACCACGGCGACATTCTTGTCGATGGCAAAGCTGTTGGGAACGAACCGTAGACCTGTCCCGTGGCCTTCCACCACCGCCCCGATCGCCGCGCGCCCAGTGACCCAATAATCCGTGTCCCAGAAGATGTTCAGGACGATGGCATTGTTGGCGTAAAGGTTGCCGATCTCGCCGGTTCCCGAGATCCTCTCGCGCTTGCGGACCGCCGCCCGGAGCGAGGGCGGCAAGACGACTTCGGGCAGCAGCTTGGTCGGCGGGTCGATTAGCGCCTCTCCGAAGACATGCTGGTGATGATCGGTGAGCGGGACGATCTGCGCGCGTGCTGCGACAGCACTCGTGGACTTTTGTCCTTGCGGTGGAGCGGCCGCCATCGGCTCCACGGCCGAGGCGCAGGCGGCGATCCCCACCAAAAGGAGCGCCGCGAACATGTTGGTACTTTTGAACGTCGTCATGATCCCCGAACCCGCCTTTGCATCAGCACGGTCGATTATTGCCTTCGCTGCGAACAGTATTGGACGTTTCCAAGGCGGCCCGGCACAAGCAACGCCGAATGATACGATCGCATGATCATGACCGGCGGGAAATCGCCCGCGGGATCCAGCAGCCGCTGCGCTCGCTATCTGGGGCGAAAGCGTTCCGGGTCATCGATCCGGCCGCCTCCTGGATCGCGGAGCACACGCACGATTGGCCGGTGCTGTCGATCTACGTCATGGGTGACGTCAACAAGCTTCAGCAAAGCGGCGACGTGCGGGTCAACCGCCCCGCGGTCACGCTTCATGGCCCGGGCGAGGCGCATGCGGCGCGGGTCGGCTGCGACGGGCTGGAGCAGATCGACGTAGAATTCGATCCCGATTGGCTGCCCGAGGGCTCAAGACTGGCGCGCGATCGGACTGTGACGGTGTGGAATGGCGGCCGGGTCGCGGCGGCGGGCCGAAAGCTCGGCGAGCTTTGGCAGGCCGCGGGGACTTCGGAAGCCGAGCTCCGGAAGGCGACCGCGCAGCTGCTCCGTACAGCCAGTGTCGAGAAGGATAAGCAGGTGCCGCAGTGGCTTGGCACCGCGGTCGAGCGGGCGCACAGCCTTGACGACCTGAGTACGACCGGATTGGCGCGCGAGCTGGGCTTGCACCCTGGGTGGTTCGCGCAGGCCTATCGCGCACTGGTCGGCGAAGGCGTTCGCGAAACCGCACAACGCGCGCGGGTCGAGCATGCGGCGAGGCTGCTTCGCTATTCGAACCTCCCGCTCGCCGACATTGCTGCCGATGCCGGCTTTTGCGACCAAAGCCACATGAACCGCTGTTTCCGCCGGCTACTCGCGCGGACCCCGGCAATGATCAGGAGCGAGGGCGCGCAACTCAGACCCGCTGCGGAGCGTCTGGCGAACGCTTAGTTGCCACGGACCGAGCCCGGGCCAAAGAAATCACCTAACGACCGGGAGCCCGATCCAGGTGCCTTGCGCGCCGGTAAAGACCTTCTGCGTTGCGGCTTTGTAGTCGCTCCGCTGCGCGAAGAAGATGTTGGGGACGAAGGTCTGCGGGTTGCGGTCGTAGAGTGGGAACCAGCTCGACTGGACTTGGACCATCAGCCGATGGCCGGGCTGGACGACATAGTTCACGGCAGGAAGCGCGAATTCATAAGTTAGCGGCGCGTTGGGGGTCAGCGGCTGGGGATTGGCGGGATCGGCGCGGTAGCGGCCGCGGATGACATCCATTGCGATCGGCAGCTGGTAGCCGGCCATCGCGGGTCTCCCGGGCACCTCGGCGGGATAGACGTCGATCAGCTTGACGATCCAGTCGCTGTCACTGCCGCTGGTGGCGGCGACAAGGTGGACGAGCGGCGTGCCTTCGAGCGACAGCGGCGCTTCGAGCGGCCCTGTCGAGTAAGTGAGGACGTCCGGCCGAGCGGCGGCGAAGCGCTGATCGTCGGTCAGCCAGAAGCGCCAGGTCGAGCCGTCCGCCCAGGGCGAGAGGTTGGGCCTGGCGCGATACGGGACCGGCTTGGCAGGGTCGGAGACATAGCTGTCGGACGCCATGCCTGCCGGTGCGGTGAAGGCGAGCTGCTTGCCGGGCGCGAGGTAGAGCGGCGTCAGCGCGGTGGGACAATTGCGGGCGCAGGCGCGGGGCCAGTCGCCGAGGCGCTCCCACCGGTTCGTGCCCGCTTCGAAGGCCGTGACCCTGGCGATGCGCGGGTCCGGGCCGCCTTTCAGGTGCCGGTCGAGGAAGGGAATGAGGATGTTGCGGCGGAACCACCGGGCGGTGTCTGCGCGCCAGTCCAGCGGACCGAGCGCAATGCCGACGTGATTGGCCTGGCCGTGGTTCCACGGTCCGAGGACGAGGTGGGCATCAGGGCTGGACTTGATGGCGTTGAAGGCGGCCGGCGCGCCGTAAATGTCTTCCTGGTCCCAGAGGCTGCCGACAACCAGGGTCGGCACGCCGAGCGGCTTTCGCGCGAGGATTCTATCGACAGCCTGGTGCTTCCAGTAGGCGTCATATGCGGGGTGCAGGGTCAGGCGGCGCCAGAAGGGCAGCTGGTCCATGCCCATCGCGCGCCCGTACGCACCGGCGGAGCCGTAGCGGAGGAAAGCGTCATAATCGTCCCGCACGCGGCTGACCCATTTCCGGTCCGACGCGCGGCTGGCGGTCTGGCCGTAGACGTAGCTGGTCATCTCCTGCCGGAATGCGCCGTTGTGGAACCAGTCGTCGCCTTTCCAGACATCAACCATTGGGTTGATCGGCACGGCGGCCTTCAAGGCAGGGTGCGGATCGACGAGGCTCATGAGCGTCGTGAAGCCGTCGTAACTGGTGCCGTAGGTGCCGACGCGGCCATTGCTCTGGGCGACGTTCTTCACCAGCCAGTCGACCGTGTCGAAGGCGTCCGTCGAATGGTCGACAGCGGTGGCGTTGAGCGGACCGCGTATCGGCCGGTTCATCACATAATCGCCCTGTGACCGGTACTTGCCGCGCACGTCCTGCACGGCAACGATGTAGCCCGCGCGGACCAGCTCCGCCGACAAAGGCGGGAGGATGTTCTCCGGCAGCGGCCCTGCGCCGCCGTAAGCTGTCGCCTTGTCGGCGGAGTATGGCGTGCGGTCGAGCATGATCGGGAACTTGCCGCGGCCGAGCGGGATGATGAGGACGGTGTAGAGCTTCGTGCCGTCGCGCATCGGGATCATCACCTGGCGGCGGACATACTGGAAGTGGACGATGGGCGCGGCAAAGGCCTGCGGCATGTCCCCGCGCTGCGAAGGCGAGCGGAACGGCGGCCGGAATTTACGCGGGATATCGCCACCGGGCTGCACCGCCGGCTGGACCTGCGGGTCGGCGATCGAGGGTGAAGCGAGCGCAACGGCTGCGGGTAGGAGGGCGAGCTTCCCGAAGATCGACCGGAGCTTCATCTCGGCCGCTTGGCATGGACTTAGCGACGCGATCAAGCAGACCGTGCTTCTTCGGCGCTAGCTCACATTTGCTGGGGCGAATGCTCCCTTGTGCCCGGGCGCTTAGGCCGGAAAGTCGCTCTCGGCGAGAAACTGCGCGCCGGCGCTCCCCGGCAGGGCCCAGCGGACCTGGGCCTTGACCTGGCCCATGCGCGGAATGGCGATTTCAAGGCGTTCGCCGATCCGGAAGTCGCGGTCGGACTCGAGGCGGCAGCCTTCGTCGGAGAAGTTGCTGAGCTTGACCGGCGACTTGCTGCCGTCGACGCGGTGCACCACCGCCTCGATCTCGACGTCCTGACGGTCCCTACGCCCTACCCATCCATGCATTCGCTGCACGACAGACACTCCCCATTCGACACCAGCGTGCCTTGTAGGGGTGCGCCGTAAAAGAATGCTTAAGCCGGACTAAGGAAGGTTAGGCGCCAGCGAGCCGTCACGAGAGTGAATCTCGTGACGTCAGACGGGTTCAGCTGCGCGGACCCGCTGGCCGGCCGTCGCGATCTCTTCGCGCTGCTCGCGATTGCGCAGCAATCGCAGCGCTGCGCTCGGCCGCTCAGGCCGCGATGTCGAAGGGGACGATCTCACCGGATAGGTAGAGGTTGCGCGCCTTGGTGCGCGACAGCTTGCCCGAGCTAGTGCGGGGCAGGGTGCGTGGCGGGACAAGCTCGACCACCGGCGTGATGCCGGTGATGGCCCGGACGCGCTCGCGGATCTCGTCGCGGAGGCGGCCGCGCTCTTCGTTATCGCTGACGCGGCAGTGGACGAGGACCGCCGGCGTTTCCTCGCCGGACGGGCCGGTGATCGCAAAGGCGGCGATGTCGCCGGACTTGAAGCCCGGCAGCTGCTCGACCGCCCATTCGATGTCCTGCGGCCAGTGGTTGCGGCCATTGATGATGATCATGTCCTTGGCGCGGCCGACGATGAAGATGTAGCCGCCCGACATGTAGCCCATGTCGCCGGTGTCCAGCCAACCGTCGTCGCTGAGGCAGGCGGCGGTGGATTCGGGGTCGCGGAAATAGCTGTGCATGACGCTCTGCCCGCGCACGAACACCTTGCCGATGCCGCGGTCGGGAAGGAGGTCGCCTTCCGCGCTGCGGACCTCGATCTCCATGCCGGTGACCGGCTTGCCGCAATTGACGATCGCGCGGTAGCGCTTGGGCCGGTCCTGGCCGCCGTCGCCGCCGCCCGAAAGCTCGGTTTCCTCGACCAGTTCGAGCCGAATGCCCTCGCCCGGCGGCATCAGCGATACGGCAAGCGTCGCTTCGGCAAGGCCGTAGCTGGGGCAGAAGGCGCTCGCCTGGAATCCGGCTGACGCGAAGCTGTCGACGAACGCCTGCATGACGTCCGGGCGGATCATGTCGGCGCCGTTGCCGGCGATCCGCCAGCGCGACAGGTCGAAGCGGTCCTCGGCCTTGGTCTGCGAGCTCATGCGGCGCGAGCAAATGTCGTAGCCGAAGGTCGGCGAATAGCTGACGCTGGTGCCCGGGTTGCGGGTGATCATGTCGAGCCAGGCAAGCGGGCGGCGCGCAAAGTCCTCGGTCTTCAGATAATCGACCGAGATCTGCAGCGAGACCGGCGACAGGAAGCAGCCGACCAGGCCCATGTCATGATACCAGGGCAGCCAGGAGATGCAGCGGTCGCTGTCCTGGACCTGAAGGCCGATGCCGTGGGCGCGGAGGTTGTCGAGGAGCGCTCGGTGGGTGACCGCGACGCCGTGCGGGAAGCGCGTGGAGCCGCTGGAATATTGCAGATAGGCAATGTCGTCCGGCGACGCGTGCGGAAGAGCCGCATCGGCGGCCTCGACATCGGCGAGCGTGTCCCACGACTGGCTGCGCGCACCGGCCTTGCCAGCGGCGGCGGCGCCATATTCGGCGAGTTCGGGCGGGTAGATGAAGAGAGCCGGATCGCAGCTGCCGAGCTGGACGGCGAGCTGGTCGACATAGGTTTCGCGGCCGCCGAAGCTGGTCGGTAGCGGAAGCGGCACCGGCCAGGCGCCGGCATAGACGGCGCCGAAGAAGCTGCTGGCGAATTCAGGGCCGGTCTCGGCAACCATCGCGACGCGGTCGCCGGGCTTGATGCCGAGGGCGATGAAGCGCTGCGCCTGGCCAAGCGCGTCCTTGCGGAGCTGGGCGTAAGTATAGGCCAAGGCAAGCGTGCCACGGGCGTCGTGGAAGTTCAGGCCGCGTCGTCCCTGCGCCGCATAATCGAGTGCGTCACCGATCGTCGCGAAGTCGGCGAGCCGCCGCGGCTGCGCGTCGAGGGTCGGCGTTGCGCCCGGCGGGGCAAGCTCGTTCTTCACTGAGGCGTTGCGTTCGAGCACGCCGTCCCTTCCTATTAGTTGCGCATTCGTAAGCGCTGCTGCAGCCAGCTTCCTGAATGGTTACCGACTGTGGCACAAATTGGGCGTGAACGCACGCAAGACGCCCCGGCGAGAGCGGCCGCCGCTCGATGCTTCGAAGCTTGAGGAGCTTGCCGTGCGCTATGTTGGGCGCTTCGCGACGAGCCGCGCGAAGCTGTGCGCCTATCTGGCGCGAAAGGTTCGCGAGCGCGGCTGGGACGGGGCAGGGCCGCCGGACTTCGACGCCATCGCCGAGCGCTTCTGCGAGCTCGGCTATGTCGATGACGCTGCTTATGCGCTGGCGAAGTCGCAATCGCTGGTCAGCCGCGGTTATGGCCGTCGGCGGGTGGACCAGAAGCTTCGGGTGGACGGAATCGGCGAAGAGGATGGCGCAGCGGCGCGCCAGCTCGCCCAAAGCGAGGCGGTCGAGGCTGCCCTGCGCTTCGCCAAGCGGCGGCGGATCGGCCCGTTCGGCGCCGGGCACGACGACCCGCGCGATCGGGAGAAAGCCGTCGCGGCGATGGTTCGCGCCGGCCATCCCTTCGCACTCGCTCGAGCGATCGTCTTCCTGCCTCCGGGAGCGGAGGTGGATAGTGAGGGGCTGCGCGACCAGGCGCGGTTTGCCGACCGCTAAAGTCGGTTTGCCGACACTCGCGCCCATGGTAATGGGGTCCTATGGTAAGCGCGTTGATCAGCCTGGCCGAGGGAGGGGCAGCGCCCATCGTCGAATCACCTCAAGACCTGCATGAGGAAGAGCTTGCCCCGATTACCGGGCGCGTGAAGTGGTTCGATGCGACCCGCGGCTTCGGCTTCCTGGTCAGCGATGACGTCGACGGCGACGTGCTGCTCCATTTCAGCGTTCTTCGCGAACATGGCCGCCGTAGCCTGCCCGAAGGCGCGACGATCGAGTGCGTGCCGGTCCGCCAGCAGCGCGGGCTGCAGGCGAAGCGAATCCTTTCGATCGACTTGAGCTCGGCCTTGCCGCCGCAGCCGCGCTCGTCCATTCCTTCCGGCGAACGGGCCGACCGCAAGGCGCTTGCCGACGCGGCCGGGGAGTTCGAGCCGGTGGAGGTCAAATGGTTCAATCGCGTTCGCGGCTACGGTTTCGTCAAGCGTCCGGAGGAAGCGGGCGGGGACGACGTCTTCGTGCATATGGAGACGGTCAGAAACGCGCAGCTTCCCGAACTGGAGCCCGGCCAGAAGCTGGAGGCGCGGGTCGCGACCACCGGCAAGGGATTGACGGCGGTCGACCTGCGCGATTGCGCCGACTCGGCGGCCTAGCCCTCGCGACGATTGCCTTTGCGGCATGCAGCCCGCAGGCGCCCGCCCAGAATGCCAACGACAGCGCACCGATTGAGAATAACGCCGCCGCCGCCGTGCCGACGGACGGCGTGCCGCAGACGGGGCTCCGCCAGGTGCCGCTGACGATCCGGTCCGCGACGGGCAAGCACGCGTTCACGGTGCAGGTCGCCGCGACACCCGAAGAGCAGGAGCGCGGGCTGATGTTCACCCGGACGCTCGCGCCCGACCGCGGGATGATCTTCCCGTACGAGCCGCCGCGCGACATCGCTTTCTGGATGAAGAATACGTTGATCCCGCTCGACATGATCTTCATCCGCACCGACGGCACCATCGCCAGGATCTATACGGCGCAGCCGCTCGACATGACCCCGGTCCCGTCGCTGGAGCCGGTCGCGGCGGTGCTGGAAATCGCCGGCAGCCGGGCCGCCGAGCTCGGCATCCGCGAAGGCGACCGTGTGGAGTGGACGCGCTAGCTTGCGCTCCGACCGTTGAGCGGGCAGAGGCACGCACCCATGGGTTTCTGGTCAAGAACATTCACCTGGTGGAACGGCGCGACGTGGGGCACGGCGCTGTTCACCAAGAGGTTCGGAAACAAGGTCGGCACCGACGACCTTGGCAATATCTATTACCAGGACAAGAAAAGGCCGTGGCGTCGCTGGGTCATCTATGAAGGCAGCAACGACGGCAGCCGCGTGCCGCCGGGCTGGCAGCTGTGGCTGAAGGGTACGATCGACGAGCTTCCCGACAAGGCACTGCCGCCGGTCCGCAAGTTCCAGAAGGATCCGGTGCCGAACCTGACCGGCACGATGGCCGCGTTCCGGCCTGACGGAGCGCTCGGCAGCGGTCGGATCCGGCCCGCATCGACCGGCGATTACGAGCCCTGGATTCCCGAATAATTGTGGTTTCGCGCGCCGCACCGCTGTTGATCGCGCTTGCGCTCGCCTCGTGCGGGAAGGAGCCGCAGCGCGAGCAGAAGGCCAAGGCGCCGGCGCGGCAGAACAGTGCGCCGGTCACGGCGGCCGGGCAGGGCGGCGTCACGCCGATGGCGCAGCGCGTCGCGGTGCTTGGGCTTCTCAACAAGCGCAACGGCATCGTCCAGAACGTGACATTGAAGCCGGGCCAGTCGGTGCGCTGGAAAGGCGCGATCGTGCGTCTCCGCGCCTGCGAGACGACCGCGCCGTGGGAAGACGAGCAGCTGACCGGCGCCTTCGTCCAGCTCGATGTCCAGCAGCCCGACAAGACCTGGGACCGCGTCTTTTCCGGCTGGATCTACAAGGAATCGCCGTCGCTGAACGTCGTCGAGCACCCGGTCTACGACGTCTGGCCCAAGAGTTGCGCGATGACATATCCGGCGGGCCCGGGTGCATCGGCACCGGCGAGCTCCAACAAGGCGTCGAGCGCGGCGAAGTCGGGCGGCGAGTCCGCGCCTTCGAGGCGTGCAGCGCCCGCCGCTCCGCCAGCGCCGCCGAGCGCGGCTGAGAGCAACGCGACGTAGGTATCCCTCGGGACGCTGATTGCGCCCAGGGACTCGAGGTGCTCGGTCATGAACTGGCAGTCGAGCAGCGAGAAATTTCCGGCGAGCAGGCGAGCGACGAGCCAGGCGAGCGCCACCTTCGATGCATCGGTCCGGCGGCTGAACATGCTTTCGCCGAAGAAGGCGCGGCCGAGCTTTACGCCGTAGAGACCGCCGACCAGGGTTTCGCCTTCCCAAACCTCCACCGAATGGGCGTGGCCTGAGCCGTGGAGCGCGAGCATCGCGCGCTCGAGCTCGGCGTTGATCCAGGTTTCCTCCCGATCGGCACAGGCCGCGATGACGTTCGCAAAGTCGCGGTCGCGGGTCACCGCGAACTTGCCGGAGCGCAGCGTCCGCCGCAGCGAGCGGGACAGATGGAAGCGGTCGAGCGGGATGATCGCGCGGTGGCGCGGCTCGACCCAGAACAGCTCGTCGGCATCGCGGCTGTCGGCCATGGGGAAGATGCCGGTGGCATAGCCCTGCAGCAGCAGTCGTGGATCAAGGCGGCTCACGCGGGCCTATATGGGCGCGGGCGAGTGCGCTGTCAGGTCAGAGGATTTCGCGGACCTTGTCCTGCGGCCGGCAGAGGCGGACGCCGTTTGCAGTCTCCACGATCGGCCGTTCGATCAGGATCGGGTGCTGGACCATGGCGTCGAGCACTTCGTCGTCGCTGACGTCGGGACGCTTAAGCCCGAGTTCCTCGGCCAGCGGTTCCTTGGTGCGCAGACCTTCGCGCGGACTGATGCCGGCGCGCTTGTAGAGGCTCTTGAGCTCATCGCGGGTCGGCGGGTTCTTCAAATACTCGTGGACCCAGACATCGCATCCGGAATCGCGCAAGATGTCGAGCGTCTTGCGCGACGTTCCGCACAGCGGGTTGTGGTAAATGGTTGCTTTCATTGCCGATTATCCAAGCCTCTCAACTTACCCGAACGAGTTCATTGCGGAGTCAGAATGATCTTCTTAGCCGGTCTTTGTCGCGGTTGCGGAACGATGCGCCTGAATCGTCGTTCCAGCGTCCGTAACATGGACCGTGTGCGGCGCCAGCGCCGTTTGCATGGACCATGTTCTGGCAGCTCAACAATATGGGAGAAAGAGCGATGCGGAAGTCCATTCTAGCCCTTACGCTTGCAAGCACGGTTACGCTCAGCGCGTGCGCGAGCAACCCCGCGGTCACCCGCGATGCGGCGATCGGCGGTCTCGGCGGCGCGGCGGTCGGCGCGGTGGTTCCGGGCCTCGGCGTGCTTGAAGGCGCGGCGGTCGGTGCCGCCATCGGCGGTCTCGCCGGCGCGGTCTGGGCCGACAACAACAACGACGGCTATGTCGACGGCTATGTCTCGAACGGCCAGTACTACTCCGGTGCCCCGCAGGGTTATGACCCGAACACCCGCAGCGTCCTCGGCGGCGCGGCGACCGGTGCTCTCGGCGGTGCGGCGCTCGGCGCTGCGGCCGGTGCGGTCCTTCCGGGCCTCGGCGTCCTTCAGGGCGCAGTGATCGGCGCTGCCGTCGGCGGCCTCGCCGGCGCGATCTGGGCCGACCGCAACAACGATGGCCAGGTCGACGGCTACATGTATAATGGCCAATATTATCAGGGTGCGCCGCAGGGCATGCAGTCCGCGCCGACCTACTCGGCCCCGGCTCGCAGCGGCGAGCGCGGCTAACAGGGCTCCGCCGGGCGGAAGCCCGGCGGGACACTGGGAGAAGAAGTGAAAAGTTTGCGTAACTGGTGCACCGGCCGGCGGCCGGTGCACTATTTTCACAAGGGAATGGCCGCTGCGCTGATGTTCGGTGCTGCGGCCGTTGCCGTACCTGCGCCCGCGGCGGCCCAGGCGCGTCCTGCAGCGGTCACGCTCGCCGGGCAGACCGTGGCCGATTTCTACAAGGCGCGGAAGAACGCCCCCTTGTGGTTCGGGCCGAGGGCCGGAGACGCCGCGCAGCAGCTCGTCGCGCTGCTGAGCACGGCGAGCATCGACGGGCTCAATCCCGACAAATATCGCGCTGCGGCGCTGCAAGCTGCGGTCGAGAACGCGCGCGTTGGGGACTCCAGCGACGTGCTCCGCGCCGACGAGCAGCTTTCCGAAGCCTTTGCCGCTTATGTCCGCGACCTCCACCAGGACCCGGGTATCGGCTTCACTTATGTCGATCCGGTGCTTCGCCCGAAGCCGCCGTCAGCTCTGGCGGCGCTGATCCAGGCGGCGAATGCGCCGTCGCTGTCCGATTATGTGTCGAACCTGCGCTGGATGCACCCCTTCTATGGCGAGCTTCGCCAGGCTGTCACGCAGCACAAATATAGCAGTGACGAGCAGCGCGCCCTCATCGAGATCAACCTCCAGCGCGCGCGGGCGCTGCCGTCGTTCAGGGACCGCTACATCCTCGTCAATGCGGCGCAGCAGCGGCTCTACATGTACGAGAATGGCAAGCCGGTGGACTCGATGCGGGTCGTGGTCGGCAAGCCCAAATATCCGACGCCGATGATGAGCGCGCTCGTGCGGTTCGCGAGCCTAAACCCTTATTGGTTCGTGCCGCCGGATCTGGCCGCGGACCGGATCGCGCCCAATGTCGTCAAGCGCGGGCTGAAATATCTCGACGAGCTCGGTTACCAGGTGCTCGACGAGTGGAGCGAAAACCCGACCATCATCGACCCGAGCACGGTCGACTGGAAAGCGGTTGCCGAGGGCAAGGTCGAAGTGCGGATGCGGCAGCTGCCGGGGCCGCACAATGCGATGGGGCGGATGAAGTTCATGTTCCCCAACGAGGAAGGCATTTACCTGCACGACAATCCGGACCGCGGTTTGTTCGAGCAGGCGTCGCGCCTGTACAGCGGCGGCTGCGTGCGGCTGGAGGATGCAGCGCGCCTCGGCCGGTGGATGTTCGGCCGCGACCTGGTGTGGGAGACGGTGGGTACCGAACATAAGATGCCGCTGGCCGCGCCGATCCCCGTCCACATCACCTATCTGACCGCCATGCCGGACGGTTCGTCGATCACCTTTCTCGATGACGTTTACGGCCGCGACAAAGCGCAGCTTGCAGCGAGCGGCGTGTCTGCGAGCAGCAGCGGCGCCAGCCGCTAGAGGTTAGCGCGGCGACCAGTTCGGCGCCCAGGTGACATCCTGTGCCACCGGGCGGCCGCTTGGATCGCGCGCGGGGCTGAAGCGGATATATTGCTGGGTGAGCTGGCACATCAGGCCGTCCGCATAGCTGCTGCCGCTGGTCCGCACGACGCGGCAGTTGGATGGCGTGCCGTCGGGATTCACCCTGATGCTGATCGCGACGCTGCCGACCGGCATGCCCGTCGCGGCAAAGCGGCGGTACTGGCTGTCCGGAATCTTGGTGATCTTCCGCGCCGGGGTGAAGCGGGAATAGTCCACATTGCCCCCGCCACCCGGGCCGTTGCCGCTGCCGCCGGCGCCCGTGCCATTACCGGCAGCCGCCGCGCCGGAGGTCGAGGCGCTGCCGCTGCCGGCCACCTTGGCGGCGGGGAGCGGCGTTTCGACCGGGATGCGCGGCTTGGGCGCGACGACGGGTGACGCTTCAGCCTTCTTGGCGGGAGCGCCCGCTTCCTTCTTGGCGCTGTCCTTCGGCTGCGGCTTGGGCGGTGGAGGGGGCGGCGGAGGCGGCGGCGGGTTGCGAAGGTCGAAGGTCTTCAGGCGATCGACGGCATCGCGGACCATCTGCACGTGAAGGCCTGAAAGGATGACGAAAGCGAGGGCCGCGTGAACTGCGACGACGGCGGCGATCGCCTTCGCCTGCGACGGTCCGTCAGCGCTTCCGCGGTAGCTCGACACTCTTCACTGTCCTCCAGCCGACAAACGCATTTGCGCGGCTGAAGTTTTCGTCGACGGACTATTCGGCGTTGCGGCCCTTTTCGAGCCATTGCTCGAGCCATTTGATCGTATAGTCGCCGGCGAGGAATTCCTCGTCCCGGACCAGCTTCTGGTGCAGCGGGATGGTGGTCTTCATGCCTTCGACCACGAATTCCTCGAGCGCACGCTTGAGGCGCATGATGCAGCGTTCGCGGGTGGTGCCGTAGACGATCAGCTTGGCGATCATGCTGTCGTAATAAGGCGGCACCTTATAGCCGGTGTAGAGGCCGCTATCGACGCGCACGTGCATGCCGCCGGGCGCGACATAATTCTTCACCAGGCCGGGCGACGGGGCGAAGGTCTCCGGATCCTCGGCATTGATGCGGCATTCGATCGCGTGGCCGTGGAGACGGACGTCGGCCTGAGTCACGGACAATCCCTCGCCGCAGGCGACGCGGATCTGTTCGCGGACGAGGTCGATGCCGCTGATCATCTCGGTCACCGGATGCTCGACCTGGAGCCGGGTGTTCATCTCGATGAAGTAGAATTCACCGTTCTCGTAGAGGAACTCGATGGTGCCGGCGCCGCGATAGCCCATGTCGCTCATCGCCTTGCGGACGACCTCGCCCATGCGCTCGCGCTCTTCCGCGGTAAGGACGGGGGACGGCGCTTCCTCGAGAACCTTCTGGTGGCGGCGCTGCAGCGAGCAGTCGCGCTCACCAAGGTGGATGGCGCCGCCATTGCCGTCGCCGAAGACCTGGAATTCGATGTGCCTCGGATTGCCGAGATATTTTTCCATGTAGACGGTGTCGTCGCCAAACGCGGAGCGCGCTTCCGACGCCGCCTGGCTCATCAGGCTTTCGAGCTGGTCCTCGGACGGCACGACCTTCATGCCGCGGCCGCCGCCGCCCGACGCCGCCTTGATGAGGACGGGGTAGCCGATCTCCTCCGCGAGCGCCTTGGCGTCCTCGATGCTGGTCAGCGGGCCGTCGGAGCCGGGGACGAGCGGGAGGCCGAGCTTGGCGGCGGTGCGCTTCGCTTCGATCTTGTCGCCCATCGTCCGGATGTGCTCGGGCTTCGGCCCGACCCAGAGGATGTCATGGCTTTCGACGATTTCGGCGAACTGCGCGTTCTCGCTCAGGAAGCCGTAGCCAGGATGAATGGCGTCGGCATGCACGATCTCGGCGGCCGAGATGATGTTGGGGATATTGAGGTAGCTGTCGGTCGCCGGCGGCGGACCGATGCAGACGGTCTCGTCGGCCAGGCGGACGTGCATCGCATCGGCGTCGGCGGTCGAGTGAACGGCCACCGTGCGAATGCCCATTTCGTGGCATGCGCGGTGAATGCGAAGCGCGATCTCGCCGCGATTGGCGATCAGAAGCTTTTCGATTTTGGCCACGCGCGGGATCAGCCGATGACGACGAGCGGCTGGTCGAACTCGACAGGCTGCGCGTCGGAAACCAGGATCTTCTTGACGACCCCGCCTTCCGGCGCGGTGATCGGGTTCATCACCTTCATCGCTTCGACGATCAGGAGCGTGTCGCCGGCTTTCACCGCGTCGCCGACCGCGACGAATGGCTTTGCGCCGGGCTCGGGCGAGAGGAAGCAGGTGCCGACCATCGGCGATTTGACGGCCGTTCCGCCGGCGGCGTCGCTGTCTCCGCCGAAATCTTCCTTCGCGTTCATCGGCGGTGCGCTGAGCGCCGGCGCTGGGGCGGTCTGGGCCGCTTGAGCAGCGGCGGGAGCGGCGGTGAGGATCGGCGCTGGCTCGCGGCTGACCTTGATGCGGCGGTCGCCGTCGGCGACTTCGATCTCGGTCAATTCATTATCCGACAGCAGCTGTGCGAGTTCGCGCACGAGGGCCGGATCGATACGCATGGCGCCGGGCTTGTCGCCGGAAGCTTCCTTCGGTGAGGGCATGTTCGTTCCTGCTCTTGGGTCGGCGGAGCCTCTGTCAGACGATGTGCCCCACGTCCACCCTCAACCGACTTGGCGCGAGCGTAGGCGGCTCCTAAGTCAGGCGTGATGAGTATCCCTTCGACAAGCTCAGGACAGGGCGACGACAGCCTGTCCGTAAGGATCAATGGAGAGCATCGGCGGGTCGCCGGCGGCACGACCATAGCCGAGATGGTCAATCTGCTCGGCCTCGACCCGCTGCGCGTCGCCGTCGAGCGCAATCTCGAGATCGTGCCCCGCGGCACGCTGAGCCAAGTCTGCGTGGAGGACGGCGACGATTATGAAATCGTGCATTTCGTGGGAGGGGGTTAAGTGAACGCGCCGCAGTCAGTTCAGGCGGACACATGGTCCGTCGCCGGCCGCACCTTCAGCTCACGGCTGATCGTTGGCACCGGCAAGTACAAGAGCTTCGAGGAGAATGCCGCGGCCGTCGAGGCTTCGGGCGCGGAGATCGTCACGGTCGCCGTGCGGCGGGTCAACATCTCCGATCCGAACCAGCCGAAGCTCACGGACTTCATCGACCCGAAGAAGGTCACTTATCTTCCGAACACCGCCGGCTGCTTCACCGCCGAGGACGCGATCCGCACCCTGCGCCTGGCGCGGGAGGCGGGCGGCTGGAACCTCGTGAAGCTGGAAGTGCTCGGCGAAGCCAAGACGCTCTACCCGGACATGCGCGAGACGCTGCGTGCGACCGAAATCCTCGTCAAAGAAGGGTTCGAGCCGATGGTCTATTGCGTCGACGATCCGATCGCCGCCAAGCAGCTCGAGGAAGCGGGCGCGGTCGCGGTCATGCCGCTCGGCGCGCCGATCGGATCCGGCTTGGGCATCCAGAACCGGGTCACGATCCGGCTGATCGTCGAAGGCGCAAAGGTGCCGGTGCTGGTCGATGCCGGCGTCGGAACCGCTAGCGACGCCGCGGTGGCGATGGAACTCGGCTGCGACGGCGTGCTGATGAACACCGCGATCGCCGAGGCGAAGGAACCGGTGCTGATGGCGCGAGCGATGAAGTCGGCGGTCGAGGCGGGGCGCCTGTCCTACCTCGCGGGGCGTATGGGCAAGCGCCGCTACGCCGATCCGTCGAGCCCGCTTGCGGGGCTTATCTAGTCGCGGTCACGATGTGCGCCGACAATGTCGTCGGCTTGCCGTCGAGGTCGGCCAGCGCGCGCGTGGCCGCATCGGTGATCTCCTGAAGGCGGCTGGCGTCGCGGGCCTCGATTTCGGAGCGGAGCGGCGAGCCCTGGCATAGGCCGTTGGCGGCGGCCTTTGCGTCCAGCGTGCCGGAGACTTGGACCGTCTCTATCTTCACGGACTCGAAGCCGGCCGCGCGCATGTCGCTCTCGATCCGCGCCTTGTCGGAATAGCCCCACGGCACGCGGCTGAGGAAGCTCGGCGGATCGTCGGGGAATGCGTCGGAGGCGGTTCGGGCGATGCGCACGGCAGGCTCGGCAGTGTCGAGCGAGTCCCAGATTGCGGCGATGTAGCGCCCGCCGTCGCGAAGTACGCGCCGTGCCTCCCCATTGCCCTTCACCCGGTCGGGGAAGAACATCACGCCGAACTGGCAGATGACGAGGTCGAAGCTGGCGTCCTCGAACGGCAAGTCCTGCGCGTCCGCGGCTTGCGCCGCGACGGTCGCGACCCGTGCCTGAAGCACCTTCAGCATCGCTTCGTTGAGGTCGGTCGCGACGATCTCCGCTTGCGGCAAAGCTTCGGCTAGCGCCTGGGTCACGATTCCGGTCCCCGCCGCCGTCTCTAGCACGCGCCTGGGCGCGAGAGCCTTCGCGCGGCGCGCGACCTCCCTGGCATAGCCCTCGAACAGCCAAGGCCCGAGATCGCGGTCGTAGATGGCCGGAATCGAGCCAGCGAATGCAGCATCGGTCGAAGTCATTGGACCACCCCCTTGCAGCTCCAGCAGCTTGAGTCGGCAAAATGACAGACTTTGCAACCGACCGCGAGGACGCGGCCGGTGCAGCAGTCGGAGCCTCGACGCCCGCGCTTCGTTCCCCTGACCGGACGAGAAGGACTTGAAGATGATCGACGCCGAACTCGAGACACTGCCGCGGCTGATCGCCGGAGCGGCCGAGCCGCTGCCTGATATCGACGACGAAAGCTTCGGCGCCTTTTTCGATCGCTTCGGCGATGCCAGGGTCGTGTGCCTCGGCGAAGCCAGCCACGGGACCAGCGAATTCTACCGTGCCCGCGCCGCGATTTCGAAGCGGCTGATCGAGCGCCACGGGTTCAACATCGTTGCGGTCGAAGCCGATTGGCCGGACGCGGCGACCATCGACCGCTATGTCCGCCATCGCCCCTGGCGCGAGGGCGAACTGACGGCGTTCGACCGCTTCCCGACCTGGATGTGGCGCAACGAGGAATTCGACGCCTTCGTGCGCTGGGTGCGCGGGTTCAACGACAGCCGCGAGCATGAGGCGATGTGCGGCTTTTACGGGCTGGACCTCTACAACCTCAGCGGGTCCATGCGCGCGGTCATCGACTTCCTCGAGAATGAGGACCCCGAGCTCGCGCGGCTGGCGCACCGCCGCTACGGCTGCCTCGAGCCGTGGGCCGAGGAGCCGCAGCTCTATGGCCGCAACGCGCTGATGGAAGGCTATGCGCGCTGCGAGGTCGGCGTCATCGAGATGCTCAAGGACCTGCTGCAGACGCGAGTCGATTGCCTGTCACCCGAGTGCGACGAATGGCTCGATGCGCAGGCCAATGCCCGCCTCGTGAAGGATGCCGAGGCCTATTATCGGGTCATGTACCATGGCTCGGCCGAGAGCTGGAATTTGCGCGACCGGCACATGTTCGACACGCTGAAGATGATCCTCGACGCCAAGGGGCCCGAGGCCAAGGCGATCGTCTGGGCCCACAACAGCCACATCGGCGATGCCCGCTTCACCGACATGGGGATGCAGCGCGGCGAGCTGAACATCGGCCAGCTGGTGAAGGAGGAATATGGCGAGCGGGCCCGGCTCATCGGTTTCGGCACCCACAGCGGCACGGTGGCCGCTGCCGACGACTGGGATGAACCAATGCGGATCAAACAGGTGCGGCCGTCGCTTGCCGACAGCTACGAGCGCGCTTCCCACGAAGCCGGTGTGCCGAGCTTCCTGCTTGACCTTCGGACCGGCGAACTGGACGGCGAGACGCGCGCAGCGCTGATGCAAGCGAAGCTCGAGCGCTTCATCGGCGTGATCTACCGGCCCGAGACTGAGCGCTGGAGCCACTATAGCGAGGCGGTGCTGCCGAAGCAGTTCGATGCCTGGGTATGGTTCGACGAGACGCGCGCGGTGAGCCCCCTGCCGGGCGAGCAAAGGCCAGGCGGAGACGAGACCTATCCGTTCGGCCTGTGAACCCTCCAGACTGGACTTACTTGCTGTGGATGCGACTCGTGAGCGCTCGGTAAACGCCTGAGCTTCGGTCTTCTTTCGGGGAGAGGATCATGTCTCGAGTGAGTAAGCGTTCCGCGATGGTGCCGCCCCGGGATCTGGGCGTGCCGGAATTCGCGATTTCCCAGCACCAGATCGAGCTCGCCGCCGATCCGCGGGTCAGCATCAGGGCTTTGTTAGGGTCCGAGCCGCAGCCGCAGCGCTTCGTGGGACGGCCGTGGTTCGTGTGGCGGGACGACCCGGACCTGGCGCGAGAGGTCAACGAGCGGCTTGCGCCCAGCGAGCTGAATTAGCCGCAGCGGCCGGTCAGGTCCGCGACTTCTCCCGCAATGCCGCGATGGTCGTAGCGTTGCTGATCGCTTCGACATCGGTCTTGCAGTGGAGGAGGCGGATGCCCTTCTGCTCCATCGCCCGGTCGAGCGCGGGAGCGAAATCCTCCGTGCGCTCGACGGTTTCGGCCCAGCCGCCGAAGGCGCGGGCGAGTGCGGCGAAGTCGGGATTGCGCAGCTCGGTGGCGCTGATCCGTTCGGGATATTCGCGCTCCTGGTGCATGCGGATGGTGCCGTAGGCGCTGTTGTCGACCAGAATGACGAGCAGGTCGGCGCCATATTGCTGCGCGGTCGCAAGCTCCTGCCCGTTCATCAGGAAGTCGCCGTCGCCGGCGACGCAGACGACCGGGCGATCCTTGAAGCGGAGCGCGGCGGCGACGGCTGCGGGCAGGCCATAACCCATCGTTCCTGAGGTCGGCGCAAGCTGCGTCGGCATCGAGCCGTAGCGCCAGTAACGGTGCCACCAGCCGGAGAAATTGCCGGCGCCGTTGCAGATGATGCTATTGTCCGGAAGCCTGTCGCGCATGGCCGCGACGCACGGCCCGAGATCTAGCGTCACGCCGTCGCGTGCCTTGGGCTCCGACCATTCGAGCCATTCGGCGTGCGCCTGCTCGCCGCACGAAAAGCGGACCAGGTCGGGATCGACCCAGCCGTCGATCATTTCCGCAAACTCGCCCATGTCGGAGCAGATCGGCAAGTCGGCGTTGTAGACGCGGCCGAGTTCGTTCGGATCCGGATGGACGTGGACCAACGTCTGTTCAGGGTGGTCGGGCGTGATCAGTGTGTAACCGTCGGTCGTCGACTCGCCGAGGCGCGCGCCCGCAGCGATGATCAGGTCAGCTTCGCGAATGCGCTGCTGCAGCTTCGGGTTCGGGCCGTAGCCGAGATTGCCGGCATAGACGCCGCACGTGTTGCAGATCGCGTCCTGGCGGCGGAAGGCGGCGGCCACGGGAATGCCGTAGCGGAACGCGAAATTGGCGAAGTGGTGCGCGGCGCGCGGGCTCCAGTCGGCACCGCCGACGATCGCGATTGGCGCCGCGGCGCCCTTCAGAAGCTCGAACAGCGCCTGTACCGCGCCGGGATCCGGCGCTTCGGCGAGCGGCGGGACGGCAGGGCGGTCGGCCGCCTCGACTTCGTCGCGGAGCATGTCTTCCGGCAGCGCGAGCACGACGGGGCCGGGGCGCCCGGCCGTCGCGACACGCCAGGCGCGGGCGACATATTCGGGGATTCTGCGGGCGTCCTCGATTCGCGCCGCCCATTTGGCGATGGGCGAGAAAAAGGCGGGGAAGTCGATTTCCTGGAAGCCCTCGCGGTCGCGGTCGCCGCGCGCGACATCGCCGATGAAGAGGATCATCGGCGTCGAGTCCTGGAACGCGACATGGACGCCGGCGCTGGCGTTGGTGGCGCCGGGCCCGCGGGTCACGAAAGCGATGCCCGGACGTCCGGTCATCTTGCCGTCGGCATCGGCCATGTAGGCGACGCCGCCCTCCTGCCGGCAAACGATCGTGTCGATCTCCGGCGTATCGTGGAGCGCGTCGAGAACGGCGAGGAAGCTTTCGCCCGGTACGGTGAAAATGCGGTCGCAGCCCTGGATGCGGAGCTGGTCGACGAGGATGCGTCCGCCGGTTCTGGCGCCGGTGCGTGTAGTCATGGGCGGCGCGTTAGCCGCAGCCGCCCAATCTTTCCACTAGGCGCCCGGGTCCCAGAACAAGGCGAGTGCAAGGCTGCCGAGCAGTACGGCGTCGCGCTCGGCACCGGGCGTTGCCGGCGCGTAGACCGTCTTGGCGCCATTGAGATTGACCGCGCCGATCTGGCGGCCACCGACGCTGAAGCTGTAGCCGAGCGGCGTGCCTGCCGGCAGCGACCCGCCTGCGGCATTGTGGATCGCCTCGATTGCGACCCGCTCACTGCCTATGCGGATTTCGCCTGCCCGCGAGCGGCCTGCAAGCAAGCCCGTGCCGTAGGGCACTTCAGCCAGGAACAGCTCGCCGCCGCCGTCGAACCGGCAATTGTAGGTGAGACGACCGGCGGGGAGGACCGCAAGCCCGGCATCGAACTCGCCTTCGCGGAACCCGCAAGTGGCCCCGGCACGACCGTTCAATTCCGGGCCCGAAGCCTCGAATGTCGCCATGCCGCGGTTGCGCACGAAGATGTCGAAGATGCGCGCCTGTTCGGCCCTGCGGCTGAAGCGGCCTTCGGAAGCGCCGAGACGGAAGCTGCCGTCCTGCCAGCCGCCGATCCCGGTCAGCGCCAGCTGCTGGGTGCCAGCCGCGACATCCGACGGAACGGCGATGCGGGCTTCCGTGCAGGCGGAGAGCGCCGCCGCCGCAAGCAGAGCGGCCAACGTCAATTTACGCATTCGTACCTCTTGATCTTTGTTTCGCGTGCGGAACGCGTTGGCGGCGCGCAGCTTGCCGGTGGATGAACGCTGCGCGCCGCTTTTGGACTAATGCGGCTGGTGCGCCGGCCGGTCGTCCTCTTGCGCGCCGCGCGTCTTCCACAGCGAATAGCCGATGCCGGCGGCGATCAGCGCGGCGGTGACGCCAAGGCTGAGCACCGGCGGGAATTTGCCGCCGTCCAGGAGGAAATCCGACACGAAGATCTTCGTGCCGATGAAGACCAGCACGGCGGCGAGCGCGTACTTCAGATAGTGGAAGCGGTGCACCATGGCCGCCAGCGCGAAATAGAGCGCGCGCAACCCCAGGATGGCCATGATGTTCGACGTGTAGACGATGAAGGTGTCGGTGGTGATCGCAAAGATTGCCGGCACGCTGTCGACTGCGAACACCAGGTCGGCGAGGTTGATGACCACGAGCGGCAGGAACAATGGCGTTGCGGCGGTCACCAGCTTGCCGGTCTTCTCGTCGGCCACGCGCACGAAGAAATGCTGCGCGTGCAGTTCCTTCGTTACCCGCATGTGCCTGGAGATGAACTTGACGACCGGATTGCCGGCAACGTCCATCGGCTTGTCGCCGGCGAAGAACATCTTGATCCCGGTCGCGATCAGGAAGGCGGCGAAGATGTAGAGCACCCAATAGGCTTCGGCCACGAGCGCCGCGCCGCCGGCGATCATCAGCCCGCGAAGGACAATGACGGCGACGATGCCCCACAGGAGCGCGCGATATTGGTACTTCGCCGGAATCGCGAAATAAGTGAAGATCAGGCTGATCACGAAGACGTTGTCGATCGACAGCGCCTTCTCGATGAAGAAGCCGGTGAAATATTGCATTCCGGGCTCGGCGCCCTTGGCCATCCACACCCAGCCGCCGAACAGCAAGGCTATGCCGATGTAAAAGGCGGAGAGCTTCAGGCTCTCGCCGATGCCCATCTCCTTGTCCTCCTTGTGGAGGACGCCGAGGTCGAAGGCGGTGAGCGCGACGACGATGGCCAGGAACGCCAGCCAGAACCAGGCCGGCGTTCCCAACCAGTCAGCGAATAGCAGGTCCATGATCCACGCCCCTGTCCGCGAGGGTTAGTCGAAGAGCTCTTCGAGGAAGGACTTGCGGCGCTTGTGCTTGTGATG
Source organism: Sphingomicrobium sp. (assembly GCA_036563485.1). Taxonomy (NCBI): domain Bacteria; kingdom Pseudomonadati; phylum Pseudomonadota; class Alphaproteobacteria; order Sphingomonadales; family Sphingomicrobiaceae; genus Sphingomicrobium; species Sphingomicrobium sp. Next base: position 1,679,307 of record DATCMI010000001.1, read on the forward strand.
GCCGTAGCCGTGCGGCTGCGGCGCGTAGCCGGGGTGGGGATGCGGCTGGGGCGCCTGCTGCACGGGAGGCTGCTGGACCGCCGATCGCTCGATGATCTTGTCGAGCTCTCCGCGGTCGAGCCATACGCCGCGACACGAGGGGCAATAATCGATCTCGATCCCCTGGCGCTCCGACATGGTGAGCGGGGTCTTGCAGGTTGGGCAGAGCATGGCCGTCAGATCCTTTCGGGGCGGAGGGTGAGGCGGTGGATCAGGTCCTTGGCGCGCAGCTTCAAACGCTTGAGCTGCATGACCTTGCGCCAGTTGGGCAGGCGCCGGCGTTCTTCGCTGATCAGTTGTTCGTCGAGCCGCTGGTGGACTTCGAGCAGGCGGTAAAGCCTCGGGTTCATCGGTCATTCTCCTCGTATCGAAACAAAGTTCGATCGGAGGATCCGATGCTTCTTGGGGGAGAGGGAAGAGAGCCCCGTCGACGCACCGGATCCATCCGATGCGGTCCGACATCACGAGGCCCTGCTGTAGGGCGGGGCTTCGCCAGAGGGGCCCGGTCCGCGCGCTCTATCTTGGGGCGAACATGCGCGGCGTCAAGGGCGCCCGTGTTTGGACTGGGTCGTAAGGAGCGGCAGCGGTGGCGGTCACGGGAATGAATCCCGTGACGTCAGACGGGCTCAGCTGCGCTGACCCGCTGGCCGGCTTTCGCGCATTCTTCGACACAAGCGCCGATTGCTGCGCAATCGCTCACTTGTGCTCGGGCGCTCAAGCCTGATGAATCGCCTTCACCACCTGGTAGCTCTCGAGGCCTTCCTTGCCGCCTTCGCTGCCGAAGCCGGAGTCCTTGACCCCGCCGAACGGCGCGTCGGCGACCGAGATCGCGAAGCTGTTGATGCCGACCATGCCCGCCTCGATGGCGTCGCCGAGCAGGTTGGCGCGACGTCCGTTCTCCGTGAAGGCAAAGGCGGCGAGGCCGTAGGGCAGGCGATTGGCCTGCTCGATGGCTTCGTCGAAGTCCTTGAACGGGCGCGAGACCGCGACCGGGCCGAACGGCTCGGTGTTCATGATGTCGGCCTCGAGCGGAACGTCGGCGAGAAGCGTCGGCTCGAAGAAGAAGCCGGAGTTGCCGCGGTGCCCGCCTGCAAGGACCTTCGCGCCCTTTGCGCGCGCGTCCTCGACCAGCTTGTCGATCGCTTCGGGACGACGCTGGTTGGCAAGCGGGCCCATCTTGCTGCCCTCATCGAGGCCGCTGCCGACCTTCACCTTTGCGGTGCGCTCGGCGAAGCCCTTGATGAAGGCGTCGTAAATGCCTTCCTGGACGTAGAAGCGGGTCGGCGACACGCAGACCTGGCCGGCGTTCCGGAATTTCTGGGGCACGACCATGTCGAGCGTCTTTTCGAGATCGCAATCGTCAAAAATGAGCACCGGCGCGTGGCCGCCCAGCTCCATCGTCACGCGAGTCATGCTGTCGGCGCACAGGCGCATCAGATGCTTGCCGACATTGGTTGATCCGGTGAAGCTGACCTTGCGGATGACGCGGCTGGCGATGAGGTGCGAGCTGACCTTGTCGGGGACGCCGAAGACGATCTGGAACACGCCCTTGGGCAGGCCGGCATCGTCGAGTGCCTTGGCCAGCGCCTGGGTGCAGCCGGGGGTTTCTTCGGGCGGCTTGGAGATCACCGAGCAGCCGGCCGCAAGCGCCGCCGCGACTTTCTTGGCGAGCAGGTAGATCGGGAAGTTCCACGGCGTGAAGGTGGCGACCGGACCGACCGGCTCGTGCATCACACGGCTGAGCTGGCCCGCGGGGCGGACGAGCACGCGGCCATAATCGCGCTTCGCTTCCTCGGCATACCAATCGAACAGCTGGGCCGACCCGAGCACTTCCGCCTTCGCTTCGGGGAAGATCTTGCCTTGCTCCTGGGTCAGCAAGCGGCCGATTTCGTCGGCGCGCTCACGCAGCAGCTTGGCCGCCTTGTGCAGGATCGCGCCGCGCTTTTCGACGTCGGTCGCACGCCATATGGGATAGCTACGCTCGGCGGCAGCAAGCGCCTCGTCGAGGTCGGCTTCCGTGGCGAGCGGAAGCTCGGCGATCGGCTGCGCGTCGGCCGGGTTGACGACGGTGAAATGGTCGCGGTCCTCGCCCGCTTTCCAGGCGCCGTCGATGAAGAGCTTGAGGTCGGTTTCATATCCCATGGGCGGGCAGATAGGCGCGGCTTGATGCAGCCGCAACGGCTCGCTACCGCTACTGACAAAGGAGAAAGTAGCGATGACCAAGCAAGAGCTCGTGGCCAAGATGCAGGAGAACAATGCGTTCGTTCCCGGCAAGCGCGTGAAGATCGACTTCGGCGGCGAGCAGGGCGTGGTCATGCTCGACGGCGCGGCCAGTCAGGTCAGCGAAGAAGACGGATCCGCCGACACGACGATCAAGGTCGGCTGGGACGATTGGCAGCAGATGGCGTCGGGTCAGCTCGACGGCATGACCGCGTTCATGATGGGCAAGCTGAAGGTCGAAGGCGACATGACCAACGCCATGCAGCTGCAGGGTGTGCTGGCGAAGCTGAAGGGCTAGCCGCGCTCGCCGGCCGTTCCGCCCACGCACCGGGTGCGCGCGGTGTCGAGCAGGGGCCCCAGCGCGAGCGCTTTGGGATATTCTTCCCGCCACTGCGGCCAGCACGCCTGGATGAGCATCGCTTCGCCGGTGCCGTAGGCGTAGACGACCTCGCGTTTTTTGTCGGCCATGACCGGGTTGGCGAGTTCCTGTAGCGTCGCCTGTTCCAGCCGCGCCGCAGTTTCTCGAACGTCGGCGCGCGGGTACCATTTGCCGAGCCGGATCTCGGTCCAGCGAGCGACGCCCTCCTGCCAGAGCTGGAATTCGAAATAGCGCCAGTTCTTTTCGCCTGCGGCCGCGGCGAGCTGAGCGCGGGCGTGCATGTAATCGGCGAATGCACGCCCGAATTGCGGCGTCCCCCGAGCGGCGACTGCGGCGGAAAGTTTCAGGGACGCAGCGTTGAACGCGGCAATCACTTCGGGGCGGTCGTAGGGAAAGGCATAGTTGAGCACCCACATGCCGGTCGTGTCGCCGCCGTGAAGGTCGAGGGCATGGGTGCGCGCGAAGTAATCAGGCAGCGCATATTGCCACTGGTGAAAATGTTCGTGGAGGATGGTGCGAATCCAGCTTGGCTCCGCCCTTCCTGTCGATTGCGGTGTTCCCATCACGATGACCGATGGCGGCCCGAACAGCGGCATCGCCGCGAGCAGCTTGTCGGGCATGCCGGAGCGCGGCCGCGCGTAGCTTTTGCACCCGGTCGCACTGTCGATCCCCGCCGCGGTGAAACCATTAGGAACCTGGTCCCGGCACAGCAGCACCTCCTGCTTTCCGTCGATCAGGAGGAAGCCGAACGGGGCCTTGCCGTAACCGGGCCAGACGCGCTCGCCTTCGTCGGCCGAGAAGGTGCGGACCTGGGCCAAGGTCGGCCCCAGCTTTTCGGTCGTGCCGGGCGCGGCACCTGCACTGGTCGAAGCTGAAATGGCGGTCAGCAACAGCCCCAGAACGATACGCTTTTCCATCTCAATGCCCCCCGTCGACAGCAGCCTAGCTTGTTTCGGAAAGTGAATGAACAGGCCACTCCGTCGAGGCTCGCTTGACCGGCGACCGCGCTTTTCCCATGGGCGAGCCATGCAGAAGATCTACGACAATGCGGAAAGTGCGCTTGAGGGACTGCTTCACGATGGCATGACCATCGCCGCCGGCGGCTTCGGCCTCTGCGGGATTCCGGAGCGGCTGATCGACGCCATCGTCGCCAGCGGCGTCAAGGACCTGACGATCGCATCCAATAATGCCGGCATCGACAATGAAGGCCTCGGCAAGCTGCTGCGCACCCGCCAGGTGAAGAAGATGATCTCGTCCTACGTCGGCGAGAACAAGGAGTTCGAGCGGCAATTCCTCGCCGGCGAGCTTGAGGTGGAATTCTGTCCGCAGGGCACGCTTGCCGAGCGGATGCGGGCCGGCGGCGCCGGGATCCCGGGCTTCTACACCAAGACGGGCTACGGAACGCAGGTCGCCGAGGGCAAAGAGGTCAAGGAGTTCGACGGGGAGGAATATATCCTCGAGCGCGGCATCCGCGCCGACCTCAGCATCATCAAGGGCTGGAAGGCGGACGAGAGCGGGAATTTGATGTTCCGCAAGACGGCGCGCAACTTCAACCAGCCTGCCGCCACGTGCGGCAAGATCTGCGTTGCCGAGGTCGAGGAGATCGTGCCCGTCGGGTCGCTCGATCCGGACTGCATCCACCTGCCGTCGATCTTCGTCAAACGGCTGATCCTCGGCGCGCCCTACGACAAGAAAATCGAGTTCCGGACTGTTCGGGAGAGGGAGGCAGCATGATCAACTTCGCACTCGCACTAGCGGCGGCAGCGGCGACCAGCGGCCAAGCGCCGGCCCAGGCACCTGCTCCGGCACCGCAGCCGAGCCCGTTCGTGGTCGTGACGCAGGGACCCGTCGCCGCGAACTCCGCGGACGTCGCGAGCATCGATGCGATCATGAAGGCGGTCTATGACGTGATTTCCGGCCCGGCCGGGCAGAAGCGCGACTGGAACCGCATGCGCTCACTGTTCACGTTAAACGCGCGGATGATGCCGCTCGGCAAGGCGGGGCTGAGGAGCGGCGGCGTCGAGGATTATATCAAGACGAGCGGGCCGTTCTTGGAAGAGAAAGGCTTTCACGAGATCGAACTGGCGCGCCGCGTCGAGCAATATGGCGACATCGCGCACGTCTTCTCGACGTACGAAGCGCGCAACGCACTCAGCGGCCCTGTGATCATGCGCGGCATCAACAGCTTTCAGCTGGTGCGCCACGGCGGCCGCTGGTGGGTGGTGTCGATCATGTGGCAGCAGGAAACGCCCGACAATCCGATCCCGGCGAAGTATCTCGCCACCAGCAAGAGCGAGCGGGGCTAAAGGTCGACCATGGCGACAGCAGTTGAAGCGAAGGGTTGGTCACGCGACCAGATGGCCGCGCGCGCCGCGAAGGAGCTGCGCGACGGTTTTTATGTGAACCTAGGCATCGGTATCCCGACTCTCGTGGCCAACCATGTGCCGCAGGGCATGACGGTGACTCTGCAGAGCGAGAACGGCATGCTCGGCATCGGGCCCTTTCCTTATTCAGGTGAGGAAGACCCCGACCTCATCAACGCGGGCAAGCAGACGATCAGCGAGCTTGCGCAGTCGAGCTATTTCGACAGCGCCACCAGCTTCGCGATGATCCGCGGTGGCCATATCGACCTTGCGGTGCTCGGCGGAATGGAAGTCAGCGAAGAGGGCGACCTCGCTAACTGGATGGTGCCGGGCAAGATGATCAAGGGCATGGGCGGCGCGATGGACCTCGTCGCCGGGGTCAAGAAGATCATCGTCGTCATGGAGCATGTGTCCAAGAACAGCGACGCCAAGTTCATCCCGGAATGCACGCTGCCGCTGACCGGCAAGAATGTCGTCGACATGATCATCACCGACCTCGCCGTGTTCCAGCGCCAGGACCATGACAGTCCGTTCAAGCTGATGGAGCTGGCGCCCGGCGTCACTGCCGACGAGGTGCGCGAGAAGACGACGGCGAACTACACCGAGTGACGGAGCGGGCCGGCGCGCGCCGCGCGGCATTTATCCGGCTTCTGTTCTGGGGCGCGGCGCTGATTGCGCTGGTGATGGCGGTGCTGCCGCATCCGCCGGCGCTGCCGGGAAACCCGTCGGACAAGGTCCAGCACGTCATGGCCTTTGCGGCCCTCGCCGGCCTCGGCGCTGCCGCTTACCCGCGCTTGCCGGCGATCCGGCTGGCCGCTGCCCTGTCGATCTTCGGCCTTGGCATTGAAATCGTCCAGGCGATCCCGGCGCTCAACCGCGACAGCGATTGGGTGGACTGGGCTGCCGACACTCTTGCCTGCGCCGCCGTGCTGATCGGGATCGCGCTGTGGCGGAGGCGCCGGCGCTAGCGCGTTGCGCCGGCCCGGCCGCGCGCCTATTTGCCACGACGAACAAGAAGAGGATCGCATGGGCCAGTTCGAAGATCGTGAACGCGCGTTCGAAACCAAGTTCGCGCACGACGAGGAAATGAAGTTCCGCATCACCGCGCGGCGCAACCGGCTGCTCGGCGAATGGGCGGCGCGGCAGATGGGCCTGTCCGACGTGGAAACCGAATCCTACGCGAAGGACGTGGTCCGGTCGGACTTCGAGGAAGCCGGCGACGAGGACGTGATCCGCAAGGTCTTGGGCGACCTGACCGCGGCGGGCGTCGAGACCAGCGACGAGGCCGTGCGCGAAGCAATCCGCCACAAGGAAGTCGAAGCGCGGCGCCAGATTATCGAAGCGACGAACATCTAATGCCGATGCCGGCGAGCGAGATCGAGCGGTTGATCAAGGCGTCCATTCCGGATGCCGAGGTCAGCATTCGCGACCTTGCCGGCGACGGCGACCATTATGCGGCACGGGTGGTCAGCGGCAGCTTTGCCGGCATGAGCCGGATCAAGCAGCACCAGGCCGTCTACGCCGCGCTCGGGGGACGGGTCGGGGGAGAGCTTCATGCACTGCAGCTCGAAACGGCAGTGCCAGCGGAGATGAAAAGTGAGTGATGCAAATAGCCGGATTGCCGAAATCGTGAACGGCAACGACGTCGTGCTCTTCATGAAAGGCACGGCGCTGTTCCCGCAGTGCGGCTTCTCAAGCCGGGCGATCGCGATCCTCGATCGCCTCGGCGCGAATTACGAAACCGTCGACGTGCTGCAGGACCAGGAGATCCGCCAGGGCATCAAGGAATTTTCCGAATGGCCGACGATCCCGCAGCTCTATGTGAAGGGCGAGTTCGTCGGCGGGTCGGACATCATGATGGAGATGTACGAGAGCGGCGAGCTCCAGGAACTGCTCGGCCAGGCGGCCTAAAGGCCTGACAAAGAAGAAGGGGCGGAGCAGGGGACCAGAGAACCGCTGCACCGCCCCTTCGTGGTGTGGAACCAAGTGGACCCGATACTAGTAGCAATCGGCGTGCCAATTTGAATTAGTGGCGGAATACCGCGATTTTCTTCTCTCCTGCTGAAGGGTCTTCATCGCTTTGCGTAAAGTTTTCCGACACAGGAGAGTAGAAGCAGCCCTTGGCACTTTCGGCTCCGGGCGGGGTTGAGCCGCGGTGAACCGCAGCGACCCTCCCTCCGCAACGTCGAAGCTGTTCTGCGACCTGACGCAGAGCTGGTCCGACGTCGGCGGCGGCGTCGGCACCTATTTGCTGCACAAGCGCCGGCACATTCTGGAGACGACGCCGCATCGGCATCTACTGATCGTGCCCGGGCCCCGCGATGAAGTGATCGAGGAAGAGCGGGCGACGACGGTGACCATCCGGTCGCCGCGGGTGCCCGGCAGTCCCCATTACCGGCTGATGCTTCGGAACGGTGCGGTTAAAGATGCCCTCGACTGTTATCGGCCCGACCTGATCGAGTGCCAGGACGCGTATAATCTTCCGTGGGCAGCGATCGCGCATCGCAAGCGGAATCCCGCGACGGCGCTGGTTGCGGCCTACATGACCGACTTCCCGACCGTCTATGTCGAACGGCCGCTGTCGAAGTTCATCACGCCCTGGTTGGCCGGTGTGCTTGGGCGGACCTGCTACCGCTACTGCGGGCGGCTCTACAGCCACTTCGATGCCGTATTCGCGCTGAGCGAGAATGGCGGCGCCTCCAAGCTTCGGCTGCTCGGGGTCGAGCGCGTCGATGTCGTGCCGCTCGGGGTCGAGCTCGGCGAATTCGCCATGTCGCGGCGGGACGACGGCCTGCGCCGGCAGCTTGGCGTCGCGCCCGACCAGCCGCTGCTGATCTATGTCGGACGCCTGGATGGCGAGAAGAAGCCCGACGTCGTCGTCGAGGCATTCCGCAAGCTGCCGCAATCGCTGGGCGCGAAGCTGGTGCTGATCGGGGAGGGACCGCTTCGCGCCGAGATCGAGGAGCTCGGCGACAGAAGGATCCTGATGCCGGGCTATATGAAGAACCGCGGCGAACTCGCGCGCTGGCTGGCAAGCGGGGACATCTACGTTTCGGCGATGGCGGACGAGACGTTCGGCATTTCCGTGGTCGAAGCGCAGGCATCGGGGTTGCCGGTGGTCGGCGTCGCCGCCGGAGCGATGATCGACCGGGTCACCGATCAGGTCGGGCGGCTCGGTGCTGTCGGCGATGCCGACGCGATGGCGGATAACATTCTTCAGGTGTGGAACGGCGACCGCCGCGCGATGGGCGAGAAGGCGCGCGCCGAAGCGCTTCGGTTCAGCTGGGACCATAGCATGGAAGCGCTGTTCGAACGGCTCTACCCAGCCGCTTTCGCGCGCCGTGCGGCGCTTGCGACGGAGGCAACAGCGAAGATTGCGGCGCAGCCGCGGGCGGCCCACGCCGGCAGCTGAGTTCATTTGCCGTTCAGCTCGCGACTACAAATGTAGTCGAATGGCTCAGGACGATGTTCGAATCAGCGAAGCCGAGCTGCAGTTGCTGCAACTCCTGTGGGATGAGTCGCCGCTCGGCGCAGCCGACATTGCCAAGCGTGTGCCCAAGGAGCGGTCGTGGAGCCTGACCACGGTCAAGACCCTGCTCGCGCGGATGGTCATCAAGGGCGCGGTGGAGGCCGAGGCTGAAGGACGACGCCATCTCTACCGTCCCGCGATCGCTCGCGAGACCGTCGCGGCGCGTCAGGCCGGCGGGCTGATCGACCGGTTGTTCGGCGGCCGCGTCTCGCCGCTGGTGGCGCAGCTCGCCGAAGAGGGGCAGCTTTCGAGCGAGGACCTCGACGAACTCGAGGCCTTGGTGCGGAGCCTGCGGCCGTGACCGCGTGGCTGACCGAGGCACTGATTGCGTCATCGCTGTTGATGGCGCTGATCCTGCTGATCCGCGGCCCCGTGGCGCGCACGTTCGGGCCACGGGCTGCCTTCGCCCTGTGGCTTGCGCCGCTCGCCCGGCTGCTGTTGCCGCCGCTCCGCGTCGAGGCGCCTGCAGCAGAGATATTCGTCGAGACCCAAGCTTCGGCGGCCGCTGCCGTCGCTCCTGTCCAGGCGGTCTTCCCACTCGGATCGCTGCTTCTGGGCTTGTGGGCCGGCGGAGCACTGCTGTTCCTTGTCTATCACCTGCTGAGCTATCGGCGCTTCGTCCAGCAAGCCGTTGCCGAGGGCCGGCCGGTTGTCGCCCCGGGAGTGCACGACGCGGCAGTGATCGAAACGCCTGCGGTTGGCGGTCCGGCTGCCAGCGGTTTGCTGACCAAGCGCATCTTCGTGCCGAGCGGCTTTGCCGAAAACTACCCGGTCGACGCGCAGCGGCTCGCGGTCCTGCACGAGGCGCTCCACCACCGCAGGGGCGACCTGTGGGCAAGCACCGCCGCGCTGCTGGTCCTCGCCCTCCACTGGTTCAACCCGCTTGCTTATGCCGCGCATCGCGCCTTCCGCCGCGACCTTGAAGCGGCCTGCGACGCCCAGCTTCTCGCAACCGCGGAGCCGCAGGAGCGCGAGCTTTATGGCCGAACCATCCTTCGCTGCGCCGCGCGCGCCACCCCTCAACCCGTTTGCGCCCTTACCGACACGCAAGAACTGAAAGGACGATTGGAAATGATGAAGCGCAATTTTTCCGCTGCGCAGCGCGCTTGCGGGACCCTGATTGCCGCCGGGCTGACTGTTGCCGGCCTGACGGTCGCCAACCCTGCCGCTGCGAACCAAGAGGCGAATGGCAAGACCGAGATCGTCGACAAGCGGATCGTCCGGACAATCGGTGGCGATCATGTGCGCCCCACCACCAATCTGCGGGAACTGGTCGACAAGTGCGAAAGCAAGCCGATCGAAGCCGAGGTGAAAGGCGACGTGGGCGGCAAGAAGCAGCACACCCGCATCGTCCTTTGCGCGAAAGGCAGCGGCGCCGACGCCGCCAGCCGGCTCGACGACGCGGTGCGGAAGCTCGAGGCGGACTCCGATTTGCCGGCCGCGGCCAAGGCCGAGATCATCGCCAAGCTGCGCGCCCAAATTGCGGAACTGCGCGCGGGAAAGTGAGGTAAGGGCGCTTCCCGCGCGTTCGGGCCCCGGGTCGCGCAGGCGGTCCGGGGCTCTTTTGCTTGGTTCGCGGAGAGGCCCATGGCAGAGGCGGCCCGTGGATGCGCCTTATGCCAGGTTGGAGCAGGTCGAACCGGGGATTGCCCGGGTGCTCGCCCATAATCCGTCCGCTTTCACTTACACCGGAACCCAGACCTATTTGCTCGGGGAGCGAGAGGTCGCGGTTATCGATCCGGGCCCGGACGCGCCGGAGCATATCGATGCGCTCGTGGAAGCGATCGGCGGGCGTCCGATCGTTGCGGTCATGTGCACCCACACCCATCGCGACCATAGTCCGGCGGCGCGGCCCTTGGCCGAGCGCACAGGCGCCCCGGTCATCGGCTGCGCGCCGCTGGCGCTGGAAAGCGTCGGTCCGCGTGCAGACGCGGCGTTCGACGGCCACTATCGGCCCGACCGGGTGCTGGGCGACGGGGACTCAATCATCGTCGACGGCGTGCCGGTCATTGCCGTCGCCACTCCCGGGCACACCTCCAACCACCTCTGCTTCGCGTACGGCGACGCGTTGATGACCGGCGATCATGTGATGGGCTGGTCGACGACGGTGGTGGTGCCGCCGGACGGGGAAATGGCGGATTATATGGCGAGCCTCGACAAGCTGCGGCAGCGCGCGGACCGCGTCTATTATCCGGCGCACGGGCCGGCGGTGACGAACCCGCAGCAATATGTCCGGCACCTGATGGGGCACCGGATGCAGCGCGAGAAGCAGATCCTGCGCCTGGTCGGCGAGCAGCCGCGGCCTATCCCGGACATCGTCGCGAACGCTTATCCAGGCCTCGACCCGCGCCTGACGGCCGCGGCGGGCGGTTCGGTGCTCGCCCACCTGGTGGACCTTGAGCGGCGCGGGCTCGTTCACCATTCAGGAGACGAATGGACAGCCGCCTGAAACGCTACGCCTGGATTGTCGCCGCAGCCATTGCGCTGATCCTGGGCGTGCTGATCGGGATTGCGACGGGCGTTGCCGATCGTGTGTTCGGAGGGCCCAAGCCGACGACGATCGCAACGGCGAGCCTGGAGTCGATGCGCGCGCAGAACCGGCTGACGGTATTTGCTGCCCGCTACGTCTCGGTCGTGACGAGCCGCCAGGACCGCTTCGGCGGGCTGGTTAGTGCGCAGCGGACGCTGATCCTGCCGGGCGATGTCCGCTACGAGGTCGACCTGTCGAAGCTGCAGGCGAAGGACGTGACCTGGGACGAAGCCGCGAAGACTCTGAAAGTGCAGCTGCCTGCGGTCGAGATCGCCGGTCCGGATGTCGATATCAACGCGGTGCGCGAATATGGCGGCGGCGGGGTGCTCTCCGCCCTGACCGACGCCGAGACCCAGCTTGACCAGAACAATCGCGCCCGGGCCGTGGCGGACCTGCGCAAGCAAGCGACGGGCGCCGTGCCCATGCAGCTGGCCCGGCAATCGGCGCGGGCGGCGGTGGAGCGCAGCTTCGCAATGCCGCTGCGCGCCGCCGGGTTCGAGGACGTCAAGGTGCAGGTCCGCTTCCCCACGGACGGCAATGACGAGCCTTCATATATCAACCTGTCGACCCCATATGAGGAGGCGATCAAACAAGCGGAACGGCTCCGCGCCGCCGAGGGGCAGAAGTGACCATCCAGACCGAAACGTTGCGGGGGCTCGACCTCCTGAGCGAGATCGAGCGGCTGAAGCGCGAGCGCAACGCCGTAATCCTCGCCCATTATTACCAGAAGCCGGAGATCCAGGACCTGGCGGATTTCGTCGGCGACAGCCTCGATTTGTCGCGCAAGGCGGCCGAGACGGACGCCGACGTGATCGCATTCTGTGGCGTCCGGTTCATGGCCGAGACCGCGAAGATCCTCAGCCCCGAAAAGACGGTGATCCTGCCCGACATGGACGCCGGCTGCAGCCTCGAGGACAGCTGCCCGCCGGACCAGTTCGCTGCGTTCCGCGCGGCTCATCCGGACCATATCGCGCTCACCTACATCAACTGCTCGGCGGCGGTGAAAGCGCTCAGCGACATCATCGTCACGTCGTCGAGCGCGCAGACGATCCTCGACCAGATCCCCAAGGACCAGAAGATCATCTTCGGCCCCGACCGCCACCTCGGCGGCTATCTCGCGCGCAAGATGGGGCGTGAGATGCTGCTGTGGCCGGGCATCTGCATCGTCCACCAGGCCTTCAGCGAAACCGAGCTCCTGAAGCTGAAAGCCGAGCATCCGGACGCGCCGGTCGCGGCGCACCCCGAATGCCCGCCGCACATCGTCGACCACGCCGACCTTGTGGGCTCGACCAAGGCGATCCTCGATTTCGCGCTGACTTCACCGGCGGAGACGATCCTTGTCGCGACCGAGCCGCACATCATCCACCAGATGGAGAAAGCGGCCCCGCACAAGACGTTCATCGGCGTGCCCGGCGGGGACGGGAACTGCAACTGCAACATGTGCCCTTACATGGCGCTGAACACGCTCGAGAAGCTGTACGTTGCGCTTCGCGACCTGGAGCCGAGGATCGAGCTTTCGCCCGAGGTCCTGGAGCGCGCGAAGGTGCCGCTGGAGCGGATGCTGGAGATGGCTGGGCGCACGGTCGGCCAGGGGGACGTCGGCGCGCCGGTGATCCATGAGGAGGCCGACGGCGGCGTGCCGCCGGAAGACATCGACAACAAGCATATCAGCGGCGACTGAGCGGCAAAAAATGTTCAGCGCGCATTAGGCTTGCGCGTGGCATATAGGGGCACGTTTTCCGGGGGGAATTCACGATGTCCAGACTGCTCATCGGGTGCGGCATTGCGGCGCTTGCCGCGAACTCCGCCGCTCCTGCAAGTGCGGCGCAGCCGCTGATCGCCAGCCAGTTTCCGGCGCGTATCCTCGCCTCGCACAATGCGGTGCGCGCTTCAGTCGGCGTGCCGCCGCTGGCGTGGGACAATGCGCTCGGCAACAGTGCCGCCGCTTATGCGCAGCGGCTGGCCCTCACCAACGTCTTCCAGCACTCGGACCGCAAATCGCGGCCGGGCGTCGGCGAGAATTTGTGGATGGGCACGCGCGGCGCCTATTCGCTCGAAACGATGGTTGGCGGCTGGGCGTCGGAGCGGCGCTACTTCGTCCCCGGCATCTTCCCGAACAACAGCACGACCGGCAATTGGATCGACGTCGGCCATTATACGCAGATGATCTGGCCGAGTGTGCAGCGCGTCGGCTGCGCGGTCGCCGCAAACGCGCGCACGGAATATCTCGTCTGCCACTATTCGCCGAAGGGCAATATCGACGGGAAGTGGGTCGGCCCGGGCCGCGCCGAGCGCGGCTAGCTATGGCGCCCGGCGAGCCTCCGCCTCGATGGTGCGGGTGCCCGGGTGGTGCTTGTCGAGGTGGCGCTTGATCATCCGCAGGTTGCGGGTGTTCGACCGAAAGAAGAAGTCGGGCACTGCGCCGACGAACGGGATGAGGCCCAAGAGCCAGTCGACGCCGACATTGCCGGCCATTCGGCTGATATGCCATTTCGACATGCCGAGGTTGCGCGCTTCCCAGGCGAGATAGGCGCCGAGCGCGGCTGCTGCCGTCGGCCCGACACCCGGGATGAAGTCGAGCAGGACGTCGAGGCCTACCGGGCGGTTGATCCCCGGAATGACGACGATCCGCTCGAGGATCTTCTCCATCGCTTCGACCCGCTGCCGGACAGCCTGCGGATCGGTGCCGACGGGCGGAAAGGAGCTTCTGCGATCCGTCACGTCAGTCTCCTGCGGGCTTTCCTTCGAGGTCGGTGAGCGTGTGACGGGCGTAACGGTTCCCGGCGAAGGTCTGGATGCGCCGCGACACGAGTGACCAGCGGACCGGCGCCGCAATCGGCATGAACAGCTGCGCGTCGTCGATGCGCCCGGCCGCCTGCGCGAGCAGCGCGTAGCGCTCTGCCGGGGTCGCAGACTGACGCGCCGCCTCCATCATCGCGTCGATCTCCGAGTTGCAGACGCGCGCCGCGGCGCAGCGGAAATAGCGCACGAACCAGGCGGGGGATGCCGAGGGTGCGACCTCGTCGATCAGGGCGAAGTCTGCGTTTCCGCGGCTGGCTGCCCGCTCGACGGTAAAGCCGAGCGCGCCCCAGCTGTGCTGAATCACACCAAGCAGCATGTCGGCGCCCGGCCCGTCGGGCAAGGCTAGCCGGATCGGCCGCTTCGGCCCGGTGCCGCTCAGCCGAGCGGCCTCCGCCTGCAGCGCGGGCAAGCGCTCGGCGAGCGGCGTTGCAGTCCAAGGCGGGGCAGCAGGCGCCGGAACGCCGTCCAGGCCAGGCTCGAGCAGCGTGGCGCGCGGGGTGAGGCCGGGGACGCTGAGCGCGGTGACAAAGGCGTCGCGGTCGATCGCGCGGTTCAGCACATCCCGGAGCTCTGAATTTGCCAAGGGCCCGTCCTTGGCAAGCGGCACGAGCCCGAACAGCCCCGAAGCAGGATCGAAGCGAAGAGCGTTGCGGTCGAGCTTCGTGCCCCGTGCCCAGGGCAGGTCCACGAACGTCCCGCCGAGCACCAGGTCCGCCTTGCCTGCCGCGAAGCTGCGGACCGCGTCCTCGGCGTCGGCGGCGTCGAGGACGAGCTGCTCTTTCGTGGTCTGCTCATCGTCCACGGTGACGATCTCACGCGTGAGCTTGAAGGCTCCGTTGCTTCGTTCGGCGGTAAACGGCCCTGTGCCCTTGCCGTCGCGCAGGATCCCCATTTCCGGTTGAGCGAGCAGCGCCAGCAGGTCGGTTCGGGGCGAGATCAGACTGATTTCGATCACGCGGTCGGTCATCGCGACGATGTCTTCAACCGACCCGAACCGGTCTTTCAGGTCGTTCTTGCTGCGCGCCGCGATTTGGCGCTTGAGGATCCGGACCACCTGCTCGGCAGTGATCTTCCGCCCGTCGGGCCAGGTCGCCGGCTGCAGTCGAAAGATGTAGCTGAGCCCATCGGGACTGACCGTCCAGCGCTCGGCAAGGCCGGCCACAATGTTCCCCGCAGCATCGAAGCGAACAAGGCCCTGCGCGGTGGTGGCGAGGAGCAGTTTGTCGGGCGCGGTTAGGGGTCCCAGCGCCGGGTCGCGGAGCTTCGGCTCGTTTCCGATCACCAGCACCTTGATCGTGCCTTCGGGTTGCTTGCGGCACGCAGCGGGCGCGACGGCAATCGCGGCGAGCATGATCAGTGCGGCGATGCGCATCGCCAGCGGTTTAGCCGCAAGTGACGGTTCAGCAAGCGTCTGGATTATTCGTGCGTGCTGTTTTACTGGACTAAGGCAGCGTAAGCGCTTGCGCGGGAAGGTTTGACGCGTCGATGGTCGATACGGACGGGATCTGGAGCCGCGACGGCGTTCCCATCGAGGAGCTTCCCGACCCGCTCGCGCCGGAATGGCCGGTCCCGCCGCCAGCCGAAGCCGAGGAGCCGGCAAAGAAGAAGCGCCGGCGCTGGCCAATCTACCTCTACACGGTGTCGGCGATCCTGCTGCTCACGCTCGTCTGGCTGATCTTCACGGCACCCCTGTCGCGCGCGCTCGAGCCGCTCGACGATCCGGCGCTGCTCCTGCAGGCCGATGACGGCCGGGCCATCGCGCGCCGCGGTGCGGTCAAGGAAGCGCCGGTCGACGTCACGAAATTGAATGCAATCACGCCGGCGGCGTTCGTCGCGATCGAGGACCGCCGCTTCTACCGCCACTGGGGGATCGATCCGCGCGCAATCGGGCGGGCATTCGTCACCAACCTTCGTGGCGGGGGTGTGCGCCAGGGCGGCAGCACCATCACTCAGCAGCTGGCCAAGACCAACTTCCTGTCGGGCGACCGGACGATCAAGCGCAAGGCGCAGGAAGTGATCATCGCCTTCTGGCTCGAAGCCTGGCTGACGAAGGAAGATATCCTCTCGCGTTACCTGTCCAGCGTCTATTTCGGCGACGGCGTCTACGGCCTTCGAGCCGCTGCGCACCATTATTTTGACCGCGATCCGGAGCGGCTGACGCTGGCGCAGTCGGCGATGCTCGCGGGCATGGTGCAGGCGCCGTCGCGGCTGGCGCCGACGCACAATCTCGCTGGCGCCCAAAAGCGCGCAGGGCTGGTGCTCAAAGCAATGGCAGACACCGGCGCGATCACTCCGGCACGGGCGAAGGCGGTGAAACATGCACGGCCGGTCCCGCAGGGGTCGACCCTGCCGACCGGGTCCTATTTTGCCGATTGGGTCACGCCGCAGGCGCAGGGCGTGCAGCCGCCCGATTTCGGCGAAGTGAAGGTCCGCACCACGCTCGACCGCACACTCCAGAAAATGGCGGAGCGGGCAGTCGCCCGTGCCCCTGCCGGAGCCCAGGCGGCGATCGTCGCCATGCGCCCGGACGGTCGCGTCGTGGCGATGGTCGGGGGCCGCAGCTATCGCGAGTCCGCGTTCAACCGCGTTACGCAGGCGCGGCGGCAGCCGGGCTCCGCCTTCAAATTGTTCGTCTATCTTGCGGCGCTGCGCAGCGGCTGGACGCCGGACAGCATGATCGAGGACGAGCCGATCACCATCGACGGCTGGACCCCGGCGAACAGCGACCGGGTCTATCGCGGCAAGATCACGCTTCGCGAGGCGTTCGCCCGGTCGAGCAATGCGGCGACGGTGCGGCTGGCCGAGCAGGTCGGGCGCGGCAATGTGATCCGCGCCGCGCGGGACCTCGGCATTACCACTGCGCTGCCGGACAAGCCGAGCCTGGCGCTGGGGACAGCGGGAGTGAGCTTGCTCGAACTGACGTCAGCCTATGCGGCGATTGCCGGCGGGCGCTATCCGGTGGTCGCGCGCGGCTTGCCGGAGCGGCCGGAGGAGGGCGCGTTCGCGAGCTTCTTCCGGGGCGGCGGTTCTCTCGATCCGCGGCGTGACCGGGCAGCGATGCTCGACCTGCTCTACGCGGCTGCGAACAGCGGCACGGGGCGGCGGGCGGCGCTGTCCGTCGCGACCTTTGGCAAAACCGGTACGACGCAGGACAATCGGGACGCCTTGTTCGTGGGGTTCGCCGGAAACCTGGTGGTTGGCGTGTGGGTCGGGCGCGACGACGACAAGTCGCTTGGCGGCAAAGTCAGCGGCGGGACGGTGCCGGCGCAGATCTGGCGCAACTTCATGGCTTCGGCGCTGTCGGTCGACCGTGCGGCGGGCCCGCCGGTGCCGGAGCGCTACCGGCGCAAGCAACTGCCGTCGCAGAGTCCGCTGCCGCCCGCTTGGAGCGACGCGACCAAGGAACTGCGCGATGCCGCGGAGGCGTTGCAGGAGATTTTCGGAGCTTCCGAACGCTAGTTATCTAAAGTAAAAAATTTCGGCGGAACTTAACCGTTCTTCAACCACATCGGCGCAGATTGCCCACATCGACGCGCTGGACGCGGAGGTGAGGCGTATCTGTTAAGCCATGTGGGAGACCGGAGATGGCGAAGTTCCTGAAGCTTCTTAAGAACAACAAGGGCGCGACCGCCATTGAATATGGTCTGATCGCGGCCCTGATTGCGGTTGCGGCGATCGCTGCCATGGGCAACATCGGCAACGGCCTGAAGAACACGTTCAACAACGTGGGCAACAACCTGGCGTAACCGCCGGGCCGAGCCGAAAACACAAAACGGCGGCGCCGAAGGGTGCCGCCGTTTTCATATGCGCTTAGCGCAATTTGGAAGGTGGTGGAGCCGAGGGGGATCGAACCCCTGACCTTCGCAATGCCATTGCGACGCTCTCCCAGCTGAGCTACGGCCCCACGTCTTCAAGCGCCTCTAGGCCAAATTTCCCCCGCTGGAAAAGGGGGAAATCTTCAGCCCGGGCGCTGCACCTCGCGAATTTAGCTTTCGTCGTCCTCACTGGCGGTCTCGACTCCAAGGTCGTCGTCGCCGGTTTCGAGATCGACTTCCTCGTCGGCGCTGACTTCCTCATCCTCGTCGATCGCGAGATCGTCCGCGGCGAGATCGTCGTCGGCCTTTTCGGGTTCCTTGGCGGTCGGCGCCGCTTCAAAGGCGAGCGGCTGCTTCGACTTCAGCACCGGTTCCGGGACCCAGTCGTTCCCGCATTCGATGCAGTGGACCGGATCTTCGTTGCCGAGGTCGTAAAAGCGGGTCGAGCACTTGGGGCAAGTGCGCTTGGTGCCCCATTCGGGCTTCACCATGGTGAGTTTCAACTCCAGTAGAAAAGGCGTGGTTTGCCGGTCTCGCCGGCTTCGGCGGGGCGCCTTGCCATAGGCATATGCCCCTGTCAAAGCAGCCGCCTCACCGGAGGAAATGGGATTGGCAGACAGCGATAAAAAGGGGGCGGTGATCGCGGTCGACGGCCCGGCGGCAAGCGGAAAGGGTACGGTTGCGCGGGCGCTCGCCGAGCATCTCGGCCTGCCGCACATGGACACCGGCCTGCTGTATCGCGCGGTCGCGCTCAACCTGTGGCGCTGGGGCGGCAATCCCGGCAACGAGTTCGAGGCGCTCCGCGCTTGTGACGATTTGAGCTTCGACCCCGACGACCCGGAGCTGCGGAGCGAGCCGGTCTCGCGCATCGCGTCACATGTTTCCGTCTATCAATCCGTCCGTTCGGCGCTTCTCGAGCGGCAGCAGCAATTCGCCGCGCAGGACGGTGGCGCGGTGCTCGACGGGCGTGACATCGGCACCGTCGTCGCCCCCAATGCCGACGTGAAGCTGTTCGTGACCGCGGCGCCGGAAGTACGCGCGGAGCGCCGGCTGAAGGAGCTGAAAGGCCGGGGCATGGACGCCCATTTCGACGAGGTGCTGACCGACATCCGCGCCCGCGACGAGCAGGATTCGAGCCGGGAGGCCGCGCCGCTTCGCACCGCCGAGGATGCCATTGTCCTCGACACCAGCGACCTTGATGTCGAGGCGGCGATCGCGGCTGCAATCAGGCTCGTCGAAGAGCGCCTCCCCGCCCGAAACTGACGGGTAGGAGAATTTTCACCTCCGTCTGGCATCAGGGTCAGGGGCAAGAGGTGAATGATTGTGAACCGAGGTAGAAACCAGGCCGTCCGCATCGCGAGCAGCCATGTGATCATCACGTGCGCGACGCTGGCGGCGATATTGCTGTTTGTCGCGCTTGCGAGCCGCGTCCTCCCCGCCGCAATGCAAGGCGTCGCGTCTGATCCCGCAGGTATCCTGCCGGTTGCCTTGATGCTCAACATCGCAATCATTCTGTTCGGCTGGCGCCGGTCGAAGGACCTTAAGGAAGCGCTCGACGCCTATGAAGCGGCCGAGCGGCTTGCCCACCGCAATGCCAACACGGACCCGGCGACAGGCCTCGCGAACCGTCGCGAGCTCATGCGGGTGTTGAACGAACGGTTGGCCAGCGCCGAGCCCGGCGTCCTGCTTCTCCTCGACCTCGACCATTTCAAGCGCGTCAACGACCTCCATGGGCATGCGGCCGGCGACAGGATCCTTACCGCAGTTGCCGAAGCGCTCGAGAAAAGTGCGCCCGAAGGGGCCTGCTGCGCACGCATGGGCGGCGACGAGTTCGCGATGCTTCTGCCGGCCGCTGATCCGCCCGGCGCGGAGCGCGTGGCGCGCGCCATTCAGTCGCACTTGACCCGCCCGGTGACGGTCGAGGGCGCACAATTGCAGATCTCCGCCTCAATCGGTCTCGCGGGCCTCGATGCACGGTCGGACGAAGAAACGGCGCTGCGGCGAAGCGATGTCGCGCTTTACGCTGCCAAGCGCGGCGGCCGAAACAGTTTCGCCTGGTTCGACGAGCACCTCGAGATCGAGTTGTCGGACCGCTTGAAGCTCGAGGAAGATATTCGCCTCGGCATCCGCCGCGGCGAGTTCGTGCCTTATTTCCAGCCGCTGATCGATCTGGCCAGCCAGCAGATCGTCGGGTTCGAGGCGCTGGCGCGCTGGCGTTCCGCGGACGGCAGCGTGCTCGATGCCGAGAATTTCATCGAGGCCGCCGAGCGCACCGGGCTGATCGGTCCGCTGACGCTCAGCATCGTGGAGCAGGCAATGCGCCACGGCCGCGACTGGCCGGGCGATCTCAAGCTTGCGGTCAACATCTCGCCGATCCAGTTCCGCGACGCGTCGCTCGCCGAGCAAATCCTGAAGTTGCTGGCAACGACGGGCTTTCCGCCGAACCGGCTGGAGATCGAGATCACCGAAGCCTCACTGCTCGAGGACCGCGAACAGGTGATGACGATCATCGAGAGCCTGAAGAATGTTGGCGTGCGGATCTCGCTCGACGATTTCGGCACCGGTTATGCGAGCCTGGCGCAGGTCAACCGCCTGCCGCTCGACCGCATCAAGATCGACAAGAGCTTCATCACGACCATCGTGAAGAGCAAGCGGACCGCGGAGATCGTTAACACGATCGCGGCGCTCGGCCATACGCTGGACGTGCCGATCAGCGCGGAGGGTGTGGAGTCGGAGCAGATCCGCGCTGCCCTCGAGCAATTCGGCTGTTCGGAAGCCCAAGGCTGGCTGTTCGGCCGTGCCGTTTCGAGCGACGCGGTGAAGACGTTCCTGCGCATGAGCGAGGCCGGCATCGGCCCCGAGCAGGGACTGCCGGGCGCGATCCCCGCGCGGGTCCGCCGCAGCCGCTCGGCCTAAGCGTTCGCCGAGCGCATCCGCGCGATCAATTCGCGCACCCCCGGCCGCTGCCCCTGCGACAGAAGGCTGGCCCGGAACAGCCGCCCGAGGAGCACGAGCTCTGCGGCGGTGAACAGCGCCAGCACGACCGCGGTGCCGAGCACCTCCCAGGTCGGAATGCCCATGCCCAGCCGCGCCAGCACCGCAAACGGCGTCCAGATCGGGAACCAGGTAATGACCTCGATGAGCGCGCCGCCATTGTTGCCGCGGATGACCGCCTGCATCAGCAAAGTGATCGGCATGAGGATGAGGAGCAGCACGGGCATCAAATAGCCCTGCGCATCGCGCATCGAATCGCTCATCGCACCGATCGCAACGAACAGGATGGCGATGGCGACGTAGCCGACGATGAAGAAGTAGATCATTGCGAGGATGGTGCCGGGCGAGCTCAACGGGTCGAGGGCCGGGCGGATGAGGTCGGCGATGGCGCCGTGCGTCGCATAAGCAGCGAACAGGCCGGCTGCCGTCCACACTGCGATCATGAAGAGGCCGACGCCGGCGGTGCCGAGCAGCTTGCCGTACATCAGTTCTTCGGGACTGACGCAGGCGAGCACCGTTTCGAGGAGCTTGTTCGAGCGCTCCTCGACCGTGCCCTGGAGCATCCAGCTGCCCGACAGCATCAGCGCCATCATCAGCATGTAGGAGGCAGCGAGCGGAAGGATCGACCGAACCAGCATGGATTCGCGGGCGCCGCCCCCCGGTGGCGGGGTGGAGATGGAGAGGGCGGGGGTGATCGTGCTGGCGCCCTCAGCCGCTTCCGCTGACACGCCCTGCGTTTCGAGGAAGCGGGTGCGCAGGTCACGGGTAAGCACCTGCTGGACCACGGCCACGAACTGAGGGGAGGGATCGCGATTGGCCCAAAGGCGGGCAACCGGGCTGGGTCCGAAGTCGGCCGGGATCAGGAGCACGTAGTCGACCGGCTCGGCCTTCTTGTCGGTCGGTTTGAGGACCGGCTGCAGCGCGGCGTCGAGGCCGGCATCCGGCACCTTCGCAACCGAGGCCGGGGCGGCGACCAGTTCATATTCGGGCTTCGGCGCCTTGAACTCGGGCGTGTCCTCGTCCTTCACCCGAGCGATCGTGGCCTGGGCCGCGGCGACGCCGCCGGCGGCGATGAAGCGCTCGACATCGGCGTCGCTGTACCAACGGTCATGCTGCGCCCAGAGCGCACGCGGGTCGGCACGCTCGAGGCGGTGGCGCTGAACGTAGCGGGACAGCTTTGCCAGCGCCTCTCGGTTCTGGTCGAGCGCCAGGCGCTGCTGCAGGGCACGCGCTTCGCCGCCGCTGCGGTCGATGATCATGACCCGGTCGGGCTCATCCTTGTCGATGAACCGCGGTGCGACGGCACCGAGCGCAATCGACAGGGGAAGGATCAGGAGCGTCAGCCAGAAGCTGCGCATGCTCGCGATCTGGCGAAACTCGCGAGCGGCGACGATCAGGATGTTCTTCATTGGCGGGTCTCCGCAGAGCCCACGATGTGGACGAACACGTCGTGAAGGCTGGCTTGAACCTGTTCGAAACGGCGCAACGGGAATTGGTCGGCGATGCAGCGTTCGAGAACGTCCCCGGGAGCGACGCCCGGCGCCAAGCCGACGTTCCACAGCCGCCAACCGTCTCCCGCTTCATCCCCGTCTTCGGCACTGTCGACGCCGGCGAGGCGGGAAGGGTCGTCCCGGGACACGACCGTTAAGCGGGCGGGCAGCTCGCCGCGTGCTTGCTCGAGCGTGCCTTCAAACCGTTTCCGGCCCTTGGCCAGCAAGAGAAGCCGGTCGCACAAGCGCTCGGCGTGCTGCATGATGTGGGTCGAGAAGAGCACGGTGGCGCCGCCGTCCGCGGCGCGGCGGATCTCGTCCTCCAGCAGCCCCTGGTTGACGGGATCGAGCCCGGAGAAGGGTTCGTCGAGGATGAGCAGGCGCGGTTGATTGACCAGCGCGGTGGCGAGCTGGACCTTCTGCGCCATTCCCTTCGACAGCTTGTCCATCGTCGAGTTGGTGTTTGCGGCGAGCCCGAAGCGATCGAGAAGCACCGCGCCCTCGCGCTTCGCATCCGCAGGCGTCATGCCCTTCAGGCGGCCGAAATAGACGATCGTGTCGAGCGCCGTCATTTGCCGGTAGAGGCCGCGCTCCTCCGGAAGAAAGCCGATCTCGCGGGCATTCGCGCGGCCCGGCGCGCGGCCGAGCACCTCGATCCGGCCGCTGGTCGGACGAATGATGTCGAGCACCATGCGCAGCGATGTCGTCTTGCCCGCACCATTGCCGCCGAGGAAGCCGAAGACGGTGCCGGGTTCGACGCTGAAGCTGAGATCGTCGACTGCCAGCGTCTGATCGAAGCGCTTGCTGACGCGCTCCAGTGTCAACACACTCACCTGTTCCGCCCCCCTTGCAGATCCGTGAGCTTTCTTACGGGCCAGGGAGGCGGCGGCAACGCCCGCCGTCGAAGATTCTCAGCGCTTCGCCGAACTGGTGCCCGAGGCGAGGGGCTCGGTCGTGTCGAGCTTGTAGATGTCGGTCGCAAAGGCGACCCGATTGCCGTCCGGCCGCGCGGTCAGATAGCTGATGTAGATCGGCACGCCCTTGGCGATCAGCACATTTTCCTCCGGCCCGTCTCCCGATGGAACGGGGTCGCGCCCGAGCAGCCAGGTGGCGAGGCGCTCGGGATGTTCGAGGCGGACGCAGCCGAGGCTGAGCGTCCGCTTGGCTTTTGCGAACAGGTTCTTGTGCGGCGTGTCGTGAAGGAAGATGCCCTGGTCGTTGACGAAGCCGAACTTCATCTTGCCCATCATGTTGTTGCCGCCGGCGCGCTGGCGCACGTGGGCTTCGATGTCGCCCGCTGCGACAGCCTTCCAGTCGATGCTTTCCGGGTCCACCGGAACGGCCTTGTCGCCGCCGAACGCCGCGACCGTGTCGTAGCGAGCGGCCTTGAGGTAGGAGACGCCGCGCTTGAGCACGAGCGGCGCGACGACGCGCTTCGTGACGTCTTGCGGAATGTGCCAATATGGGTTGAGCGTCACATAATGGATGGTGCCGGCGAGCAGCGGCGTCTGGGCGCTTTGCTTGCCGACGATCACCTTCATGCTGTCGACGACCTGCCCGTCCTGGAGCATCATCATCTCGGCATTGGCGACGTCGACTAGGATGGCCCGGCCTTTGCCGGGTACGAGCCGGAGGCGGTCGAGCGTGGCCCGAACCCGGGGGTCATCCTGCTGGCCCTGTTCAATGGCAGCGGCGCGAAGGGCCGAATAGATCGGGTTGACGTTGGCGACGGCGTCGATATGCGCGGCGAGCGACGGCGCGGAGAGCGCTTCGAGCAGGATCGGCGTCGCGTCGGGCGCCTTGAGCTGAAGCGCGGGGTCTCCGAACCCGAAGCCCTCGACCGGCGCCTTCAGCGCCTGCACGTAGCGCACCCATGCGCGCGAGATCTGCTGGTCGTCCAGCGGCGTGCCGCTGGCCAGCGCAGCTTCGACGGAGGCGGCGAGCATTGGGCCGTCAGCCACACCGTCCGCGGGCGCGCGCTTCAGGATCTCGGCGAGGCGCGACGCTGCTGCGCGGGAGGTTGCGTCGCGCAGCCAGATGAGCGTCGCTGGCCGGGCTGCATAGAATCGCGCAACGTTCGAGTCCGGAGGGGTTGCGACGATCCGGGCCGCTGGCTGGGCCGGCACCGCTAGCGGGGCGACATCCTGCGCGTGGGCGGAAGCGGACAGGGCCGCAGCGACGACAAGGCTCCAACGCAGCATGGGTCGAGCCTAGCCCATCGCGCCCTTGAGCGGGAGTGGCTTTCGGCCCGATTTCAAGAGGATCAGGATTTTCTCCGGACCGCCCAGACAAACGCGGAAAGGCTGGTGATCAAAGCGGACAAGGCGATGATGAGCGGGGCATCGAGAACAAGCATGAGCGGCGACTCCGAGCAGAGACGCCATTGTTCCCTATTTGTTCCTAGCGAGCAATAGGAGATTTCCTATTCACCGATCTCCCCGCCCGGAGGAACGCGCAGCGGACGCCGTCTTGCCGATAAGGGCACTCTCGGCTAAGGGGCCGGCGTCCAGCGGGCGCTAAGCTGCTCGCGGAAGCCCGCTTTTTTGCGAGCGCGTGCGGTTGGCGGCTGAAAGGTCCGGCACCGGAACGCGCTTTTTGCGCATGGCGGGCCCGCGAGTGCTTCGAGCCTTTTAGGACGCCGCGACCGGATGAGCCGGCCTCGGCACTGTAAGGAAACCAGGTCCGCATGTTGGAGCTGCGCCATGGTGGCGCTGCGCGGCAGGCCGATTTGAACGACGGAAGACCTCTACCCTATGGCGACTACGACATTCCCGACCCGCGACGATTTCGCGGAGCTCCTCAACAAAAGCCTCGGCGGCGAAAACGAAGCCTTCGAAGGCAAGGTGGTGAAGGGCACCGTCACGGGGATCGAGAATGACCTCGCCGTGATCGATGTCGGCCTCAAGAGCGAAGGCCGCGTTCCGCTGCGCGAATTCGCCGCTCCCGGCCACAAGGCCGAGCTGAAGGTCGGCGACGAAGTCGAAGTCTATGTCGACCGGGTCGAGAACGCGAACGGCGAAGCGATGCTGTCGCGCGACCGCGCCCGCCGCGAAGCGGCCTGGGACAAGCTCGAAAAGGAATTCGAAGCCGGCAACCGCGTCGAAGGCGCGATTTTCGGCCGCGTGAAGGGCGGCTTCACCGTCGACCTCGGCGGCGCCGTGGCCTTCCTTCCGGGCAGCCAGGTCGACATTCGCCCGGTCCGCGACGTCCAGCCGCTGATGGACCTGCCGCAGCCGTTCCAGATCCTGAAGATGGACCGCCGCCGCGGCAACATCGTCGTGTCGCGCCGCGCGATCCTCGAAGAGACCCGCGCCGAGCAGCGCAGCGGCCTCATCCAGAGCCTCGCCGAAGGCCAGGTCATCGAGGGCGTGGTCAAGAACATCACCGATTACGGCGCCTTCGTGGACCTGGGCGGCATCGACGGCCTGCTCCACGTCACCGACGTCAGCTACAAGCGCGTCAATCACCCGTCCGAGGTGCTGAACATCGGCGACACGGTGAAGGTGCAGATCATCCGCATCAACCGCGAGACCCAGCGCATCAGCCTCGGCATGAAGCAACTCGAGAGCGATCCGTGGGAAGGTGCGTCGGCCAAGTATCCGATCGACGGCGTGTTCCGCGGCCGCGTGACGAACATCACGGAATATGGCGCATTCGTCGAGCTGGAAGCCGGTATCGAAGGCCTCGTCCACGTTTCGGAAATGAGCTGGACCAAGAAGAACGTCCACCCGGGCAAGATCGTCAGCACCAGCCAGGAAGTCGACGTCAAGGTGCTCGAGGTCGACGAGGAGAAGCGCCGGATTTCGCTGGGCCTCAAGCAGGCGCAGGAAAATCCGTGGGCGGCCTTCGCCGAAAAGCACCCGGTCGGCTCGACCGTCGAGGGCGAAGTCAAGAACGCCACCGAATTCGGCCTGTTCGTAGGCCTCGAAGGCGATGTGGACGGCATGGTCCACATGTCCGACATCGCGTGGGGCGTATCGGGCGAGGAAGCGCTGGCGCTTCACCGCAAGGGTGAGACCGTCACTGCGCAGGTCCTCGACGTCGATGTCGAGAAGGAGCGCATCAGCCTCGGCATCAAGCAGCTCGAGGGCGGCGGCGGTGCCGGTGCCGGCACTGGCGGCGGCGCATCGGTCGGCGGCGTCAAGAAGGGCGACGTGGTGACGGTTACCGTTCGCGCTGTCCAGGACGCGGGCCTCGACGTGCAGGTCGGCGACGACGGCGCAGTCGGCTTCGTCAAGCGCGGCGACCTTGGCCGCGATCGCGACGAACAGCGCGCCGAGCGCTTCCAGGTCGGCCAGAAGTTCGACGCCATGGTCATCGGCTTCGACCGTTCGAAGAAGCCGAACTTCTCCATCAAGGCGATGCAGATCGCCGAAGAGAAGCAGGCGGTCGCCCAGTACGGCAGCTCGGACTCGGGCGCGTCGCTTGGCGACATCCTTGGCCAGGCGCTCAAGGAAGCGCAGGACAAGAAGGCGAAGTAACGGGAAAGGCGGCGTTTCTTTTTCGAAGCGCCGCCTATTCTTCTTGCTTGGCGGGCTGTTTCCTGACAGCTTGCGCAAGCGAACGGTCCTCGCGGGGGCAGGACCGGATTTTTCCGTGGCGGGGTGCCGATGATCCGTTCTGAACTCGTGCAGAAGCTTTGCAGCGACTTTCCCGACCTGACGCAACGCGAGGTCGAGGGCGTCGTCGGCGCGATCTTCGATTCCATCACCGACCAGCTGTCGAAGGGCGGCCGTGTCGAGCTGCGCGGCTTCGGCGCTTTTTCCACCCGCCAGCGCGACGGCCGCGTAGGCCGCAATCCGCGAACTGGCGAAGCGGTCTCGGTCGACGCCAAGCGCGTGCCCTATTTCAAGCCGGGCAAGGAAATGCGCGAGCGCTTGAACCTCAAGGAAGTCACGGCGGAGTAAAGCCGGCGGGCTCACCCGTCGCGGTGGCCGGATCAGCGGACGTGGCGGAACGGTAGACGCTGGGGACTTAAAATCCTCTTCCCAATTGGGAGTGTGGGTTCGATTCCCACCGTCCGCACCATCGACGCCTGCAGACGGTCCGGGGGACCGGGAACCGTCGATCATCCGCTTAACGCAGCTTTGCAGCTCCCCTTTTAAGCACACCAAAATTTAAGTGTTCCCCTCTAGCTAGGGGAGCATGTCGGGCAGTGGATCAAGGCCGGTGCGTTCAGGCCTGCTCAGCGCGCGGCGCGACGCCGTCGTGCTTGCGATCCTCATCAGCGCCGTGCTGCTCCTGATCTGGAACGGACGCGCCTTCTTCAGCAACTTCGTGGTCGACAGCGAAAAGCTTGCAACCGACGTGCGGATCGCGAGCACCGCGCTGACGTTGAACGTGGCGCTGATCCTGTTTGGATGGCGGCGCTACGTCGACCTTCAGCATGAAGCGGAAGCCCGCGCGGAGCAGGAGCGGCGCGCCGCCTTGCTCGCGACCACCGACCCCACGACCGGCCTATACAACCGCAAGGGCTTTGCCGACCGGGGCGCGCAGCTCTGCAGCGAAGCGGCGGAGCGCGGCGACAATCTTGTCATCATCTCCTGCCAGATTCAGCGGTTCAAGACGGTCAACGACCAGCATGGCTATGACGCCGGGGATTGGCTGCTCAAGTCGCTGTCGGCAGCACTGAACGAGGAACTCGGCCCCGACGCGGTCATCGCGCGCTTGAGCGGCGACGAGTTCGCGGTCGCGCTTGCGCTTGCTGCGGACCGGACGGCCTCCGCCGAAGAATGCGCCGAGACGGTGCTCCGGACTGCCACGCGGCCCCTGATGCTCAACGACCGGATCATTCAGGTCGGGGCATTTGCCGGCATTGCCCTCGCACCGGCGGCGACCGCGCGAATCCCGGATGTGCTGCGGCGCGCCGACATCGCGATGGATCGGGCGCGCAGCGGCCGGGTTGCACGGCCGGTGTGGTTCGATGCTGGCATGGAACGCGCGCTCATCGCCCACGGCGAGATCGAGCAGGGTATCCGCTACGGCCTCGAACATTCGCAGTTCCTTCCATATTTCGAGCCGCAGGTGGACCTGGGCACCGGCGAGATCGTCGGCTTCGAAGTGCTCGCCCGGTGGAAGCATCCGCTGTCCGGAATCATCGGACCCGACGTATTCATCCCGGTCGCCGAAGAGATCGGCTTGATCGGGCGCCTTTCCGAACAGGTGATTTCGGAGGCCCTGCGGGAGGCGGCCAATTGGGATCCGTCGATCAAGATCTCGGTCAATATCTCTCCGTCCCAGCTGGCGGACGGGTGGCTGGCACAGCGCGTCGTCCGCATCCTTGCCGAGACGGCGTTCCCCGCCGAGCGGCTGGTCGTCGAAGTCACCGAAAGCTCCCTCTTCGCCGACCTCGAGCTCGCCAAGACCATTGTCACCAGCCTGAAGAACCAGGGCGTGCGCCTCGCGCTCGACGACTTCGGCACCGGCTTCTCGTCGCTCGCGCACATTCGCTCGCTGCCGTTCGACATCATCAAGATCGACCGCAGCTTCGTGTCCAACGTCAGCACGAAGAAAGAGAGCGCGGCCATCATCCGCGCGGTGACCACGCTGGCCGCGGCCCTGTCTGTGCCGGTCTGCGTCGAGGGAATCGAGAATGAAGAGGTGTTCAAGGCCGTCGTCCGGCTCGGCTGCTCGATCGGCCAGGGCTGGTACTTCGGCAAGGCGATGACCGGCGAACAAGCCCGCGAGCTGCTTGCTGCGCGTGACCGCGGTGACGAGGCAGCGCTCTCCTCAGCCGCCAACGGCTAATCAAAACCGTGAAATCCTGACCTCCTGTCCCATGCCGGGACAGGGGGAGCCGCGCGCCCTTGCGGTGCGTTGGGACGTGGTTAACACCGCGTTAGGATTTACACGATGCAAGCCGCCCGTCCCCTCTTCGCCATGCACCCGCTGCGCTTCGGGCGCGGCCCGGTGCGCGTGCTTGCCGCGGCTGAGCCGGCGAGCGGGAGCGGCATTGGCGGGGACCTGAAGCTGTTCGCGACGACCTTCGCCGCCGGGTTCCTGTTCGTCTCGATCCTGATCGGCTGAACGGGCGCGCTGCCTTAGTCGTCGGCGCGGTGGAGCTTCCAGGCAAGCCAGGCTGCAACGACGCTCGCAATCGCCACGATCAGCAAGCTGTCGGCGACGGTGATTCCCGCCAGAACGGCAAGGGTCAGGACTAATGTCGCGGCGACCATGAAGCCGGAATTGACGATATTGTTCGCTGCGATGGTTCGCGCGGTTTCCGATTTCGGCACCGTAGTCGTTAGGAACGCGTAGAGCGGCACGACGAACATGCCGCCGGCGATCGCGACGCCGAGCAAATCGACGACCACCATCCAGCTGTTGGGGACGGTGAGGAAGGTCTGGATGTCATGGAGCTCGCCGCTGTGGACTGGCCAATTGCGGACTCGGCGGAACAGGTCGAGGACGAACACGCCCATGAACAAAGCCGCCAAGGGCGAATAGCGTGCCGAGACCTGGCCCTTGAGCAGCCAGTTGACGAGCACTGAGCCGATCGCGACGCCGACCGAGAAGATGGCGAGGAATAAGGTGGCGACCGTCTGGTCGGAGCCGAGGCTGTTCTTCACCAGCGGCGGAAATTGGGCAGCGAGGACCGCGCCCATCGCCCAGAAGAAGCTGATGGAAAGGATCGCTAGGAACAGGCGCCGCACGTGCAGCGTCGCGCTAACGAGGGTAATTGACGCACGCACGATGTGCCAATCCATGCCGCGGCTGGGAAAGCCGGGAAGCTCCGGATCATTGGCCGGTGGGGCAGGGGGAACCAGCCCGCCGGCGATACGCCCGACCACCGCAACCGCGAGGACAGCGGCCGCGGCCCATTCCGCATGATAGCTGCCGTCGGGACGCTGGAGGACCAGAAGGCCGCCAAGGATCGTACCGCCGAGGATGGCGATGTAGGTCCCCGCCTCGACCAAGCCGGTGCCGCCGAGGACTTCGTCGTCCTTCAGATGCTGCGGCAGGAGTGCATATTTGATCGGGCCGAAGAAGGTCGAGTGAACGCCCATCGCGGTCAAGGCCGCGAGCAACAGCGGGATGTTGTGGAGCAGCAGTCCGCCGGCGCCGACCACCATGATCAGGATCTCGGCGGTTTTTACGATGCGGATGATCCGCGCCTTGTCATTACCGTCGGCAAGCTGGCCGGCGAGCGCGGAGAGAAGGAAGAACGGCGCGATGAACAGGCCGCCTGCAATGGCGCTGAACGTCGCCTCCTGCTCCGCGTCGCCGTAGATGCCGTAGATGACGAGAAGCACCATCGCGGTGCGGAACAGATTGTCGTTGAACGCCCCCAGGAACTGGGTGACGAACAAAGGCAGGAAGCGGCGCGTACGCACCAGGTGAAGCGCGTCGTGCATCAGGCGTTGTTGAGGCAGGGCCGCTTCGGGCGAATGGTCATCGGCAAACCTGTAGCGGCTCCGCCAAGAGCAGCAAGGAGCAGCTTCGCGATGGTCTTTCGCAGCGTCGAAGGTTTGGCGTAGAGGCTAACCAATGTTGTCGTTGCCGAACCTGCTGACGCTGTCGCGGATCCTTGCGGTTCCGATCCTCGTCTTCCTGCTGTGGCGGCCGACGCCGATCGATTACGGCTTCACCTTCGTTCTCTACTGCCTTGTCGGCATCACCGATTATTTCGACGGCTACCTGGCCCGCGCGCACGGGCAGATTTCGCGCCTCGGGCAGTTCCTCGATCCGATCGCCGACAAGATCATGGTCGCGGCGGTCATCGTTATGCTGGTGTCGACCCGCAAGATGAGCGGCGAACCGGTCATCCACGGGCTCCACATCGTCCCCGCGCTGGTGATCCTGCTGCGGGAGATCATCGTCTCCGGCCTTCGCGAGTTCCTGGCGCCGCTTCAGGTGTCGATCCCGGTGAGCAGGCTCGCCAAGTGGAAGACGACCTTCCAGCTGGTGGCGCTCGGCGCGCTGATCCTGGGCGGCGCGGTGCCGGATCAATTGTGGGTCCACAATGTCGGGCTGGCGAGCCTGTGGGCCGCGGCAGCGCTGACGCTCGTCACCGGCTACGATTACCTGCGGATCGGCATCAAGCACATGGACTGAGCGCCCGTTCGTCCGGGCGACTAATCGGTTTTGTAACTCTCACTGACGC
This sequence comes from Sphingomicrobium sp., assembly GCA_036563485.1. NCBI lineage: Bacteria > Pseudomonadati > Pseudomonadota > Alphaproteobacteria > Sphingomonadales > Sphingomicrobiaceae > Sphingomicrobium > Sphingomicrobium sp. The sequence goes on from DATCMI010000001.1 coordinate 1,710,571, forward strand.
AATCAACTTGTTTCCCGGGCGCCAACGCGCCTCCTACCGTCTTCCTCAAACCATCAGCATGGAGGCGAGCAGTGGACGCAAAGACGGGTGAGATGGGCGGTTGCCCGATGAAGGGCGCCAGGGTTCGTTCGCTGCTCGGCAGGACCAACAAGGATTGGTGGCCCGAGGCGCTCCCCGTCGACATGCTCCACCAGCATGGCGTCTCGCCGGACCCGATGGGTCCCGATTTCGACTATGCCGAAGCGTTCAAGAAGCTCGACTATCAGGCGCTGAAGAACGACCTTCACGCCTTGATGACGGACAGCCAGCCGTGGTGGCCGGCCGATTACGGGCATTATGGGCCCTTCATGATCCGCATGGCCTGGCACGCAGCCGGCACCTATCGGGTGACCGACGGCCGCGGCGGCGCCTCGAGCGGGCAGCAAAGGTTCGAACCGCTCAACTCGTGGCCCGACAACGGCAACCTCGACAAGGCCCGGCGGCTGCTGTGGCCGATCAAGCGGAAGTACGGCCCCTCGATCAGTTGGGCCGACCTGTTCATTCTCGCCGGCAATGTCGCGATCGAGAGCATGGGCGGGCCGGTGTTCGGCTTCGGCGCTGGTCGCAAGGACGTCTACCAGTCCGAAGGCGACACCTTCTGGGGCGCCGAGGAAATCTGGGTCAACCAGGGCGCAAAGACCCGCATCAGCGAGGACCTGCCCGAGCTGGAAGGGCCGCTGGCCGCGATCCAGATGGGCCTCATCTACGTCAATCCGGAAGGTCCCGGCGGCAACCCCGATCCGCTAATGTCCGCGCGCGACATGAAGGCGACCTTCCTGCGCATGGCGATGAATTCCGAAGAGACGGTCGCCCTGACCGCCGGCGGCCACGCCTTCGGCAAGGCGCATGGCGCCAAGCCCGCCGAAAGCTTCGGCAAGGATCCGGCGTCGGAGGCGATCCACCTTCAAGGACTTGGGTGGCTGACCGACGACGAACAAATCCGGACGGGCAACATCACGACCTCCGGCATCGAAGGCGCGTGGTCGAACAACCCGACCAAGTGGGGCGGCGATTATTTCCGGCTGCTTTTCAAATATGATTACGAGCTCGTCGAAAGCCCGGCGGGCGCCAAGCAGTGGACGCCGATCAACCCCGATCCGGAAGACCTGGCCCCCGACGCCCGCGATCCGTCGAAGCGCGTGCCAACGATGATGACCACCGCCGACATGGCGCTGAAGATGGATCCGGAGTTCCGCGAGATCTCGCTTCGCTTCAAGGACGATCAGGCGGCGCTCGACGACGCTTTCGCCCGCGCCTGGTTCAAGCTCACTCATCGCGACATGGGTCCGAAGATCCGCTACCTCGGGCCGGAAATCCCCGAAGAGACGCTGATCTGGCAGGACCCGGTGCCGGAAGGCACCGTGCCATCGGACGCCGACATCGCGGCGTTCAAGAGCAAGGTGCTCGACAGCGGCCTGACCGTGTCGCAGCTGGTCAAGACAGCCTGGGCGTCGGCCTCCACCTATCGCAAGTCGGACCATCGCGGCGGCGCCAACGGCGCGCGCATCGCGCTCGAGCCGCAGCGGAGCTGGACGGTCAACGAGCCTGAAGAGCTCGCCATGGTCCTCGATAAGTTGAACGAGCTGCGCGGGTCGATGTCGCTGGCCGACGCGATCGTGCTCGCCGGTTCGGCGGCGGTCGAGAAGGCGGCTCGCGACGGCGGCTATGCGATCGAAGTGCCGTTCACTGGCGGCCGCGGCGACGCGACGCAGGAGTGGACCGACGTCGAGAGCTTCGTGTGGATGGAGCCGCAGGCCGATGGCTTCCGCAACTTCCTGAAGACGCAGCAGAGCGTCAAGACCGAGGAGCTGCTGCTCGACAAAGCGTCGCTGCTCGGGCTTTCGGGGCCGGAGATGACGGTGCTTCTGGGCGGACTTCGCGTGCTCGGCGCCAACTATAAGGACGCGCCGGAAGGCGTGTTCACCGATCGCAAGGGGCAGCTGACCAACGACTTCTTCGTCAACCTGCTCGACAACGACACCTTCTGGGAGCTGGAGGACGCGTCGAGCGACGAAGAATTCTTCGGCTACACCCGGGAAGGCCGGACCGAGAAGTGGCGGGCAACGCGGACGGACCTGATCTTCGGGTCGAACAGCCAGCTCCGCGCAACGGCCGAAGTCTATGCCGAACGCGGGTGCGAGGAGAAGTTCGTGCGCGACTTCGTCAAGGCCTGGGTAAAGGTGATGAACGCCGACCGCTTCGACCTCGACCGCAACGGTACGGCGGGACGGGCGGCAAGCTCCTAAGCGGCTGCCAGATCCTCGGAATGAAGCTCGGCGACGATCCGCGACAGTGTCGTCGCCAGCATCCGGAACTCGCCCTCGCGCGGGCTCGACCTGCGCCAAATGAGCGCGATGCGGCGGTAGTTGTGCTCTGAATCGAGGGGTCGGGCGTCGACTCCGGTGCCCTCGAGGATGCCGGCGTCGATCGCCATGCCGGGGACGAAGGTTACCCCAAGACCGTTATCCACCATCTGGACGAGCGTGTGGAGCGACGTTCCCATCATCGCCGCATGGGCCCGCAGCTCCGGGCGGTTACAGGCGGACAGCGCATGGTCCTTCAGGCAATGCCCGTCCTCCAGCAGCAGCATCCTTTGCTCGTCGATGGCACTGACATCGACAGTTCCGTTGTCCGGCGCTTCGCCAGGCGGGTAAGCGACGAACAAAGGGTCGTCGAACAGCGCCGCGGAATCCACTTCGCCGCATGAGAAGGGCAGGGCGAGCAGCACGCAATCGAGCTGTCCCCGGTGAAGCGCCTCGCACGCAGCCTGGCTGGTCTCCTCGCGAAGGTAGAGCTTGAGGCTCGGCCATTCGGCGCGAAGCCGCGGAAGCATGGTCGGGAGCAGGAACGGCGCGATCGTGGGGATAACGCCGAGACGAAGCTCGCCGTGCAGCGGCTGGCCTTCGGCGCCGGCGATGGCGGCAAGCTCCTCCGCCTCGCGAAGCACCCGGGTCGCCTTGTCGGCGACCTTCTCCCCCAGAGCGGTGAAGCGCACCACCCGCCGCGTCCGCTCGACCAGGATGACGCCGAGCAATGTTTCGAGCTCGCGCAGTCCGGCGGACAGTGTCGATTGAGTGACGAAGCAGGCATCGGCCGCCCGGCCAAAGTGACCGTGCTCACGCAAGGCGACGAGATATTGCAGCTGTTTGAGCGTTGGCAGGTGCACGATCATGCTAATCGAAAATTCCAATCAGTTCGGCAGGCTTAATGCACTTGAACGATTGGGGCCAGCTCCATAGATGCTGCAACGCAACAGCTGCATATTGCAGTGCAAGATCACACAAGAGGAGATCGAATGCTTACCGTTGGTGACAAGCTTCCCGAACTGAAACTTCCGGTCCAGCAGGGCACCTCGGCGTTGCCGGCGGACGAGACGATCGACCTCGGCCAGACCAACGGCAAGTGGAAGGTGCTCTTCTATTGGCCGAAGGACTTCACCTTCGTCTGCCCGACCGAGATCGTCGGTTATGGCGAGCTGAAGCAGGATTTCGAAGACCGCGACGCCGAGCTGATCGGTGCGTCGACGGACACGAGCCACGTCCACTTCGCGTGGCGCCGCTCGGACGAGCAGCTGGCCAATGCGGACTTCCCGTGGATTGCCGACAACAAGAAGGAACTGGCGGAAGCGCTCGGGATCATCGACCGCAATGAAGGCGTGGCGTTCCGCGCGACCTTCATCATCGATCCGGACAACGTCATCCAGCACGTGACTGTCAACGGCCTCAACGTCGGCCGCAATCCGGCGGAGACGCTGCGCGTCCTCGACGCGCTGCAGACCGACGAGCTGTGCCCTTGCAACTGGACGGCCGGCGAAGAGGTGCTGAAGCCCGCCGCTTAACGAGGTCCACCCGCGGCAGCGAGCCGCAGGGTTCGCAGCCGGTGCTTCCCCTAGCCGGCTGTGACCAAGGGGCGGGCTTCCCCAGGCCCGCCCCTTTTTTCATGCCTTCAACGGAGTTTTGCCCCCATGTCGCTCAAGCAATTTGCTGAAGTGCTTCCCGATTATGCGAAGGACATCCGCCTCAACCTCGGATCGATCCTCAGCGACCAGCTGATGGGTGAGGAGCGCAAGCTGTCGCTGCTGCTCGCCTGTGCCCATGGCTCCGGATACAAGCCGCTGGTCGAAGCCGCCGAGGCGGAAGTCGCGGGCAAGATTCCCGACCAACTCGCCAATGCGGCGCGCGGCGCGGCCGCCGTGATGGCGATGAACAATGTCTATTACCGCTTCGTCCACCTCGTCGCGAACCCAGAGTATGGCAAGATGCCGGCGCGGCTGCGGATGAACTTCATCGGCAGCCATGGGATCGCCAAGGAAGAATTCGAGCTGTTCAGCCTGGCAGTGTCAGCGATGAACGGCTGCGGCATGTGCATCGACAGCCACGAGCGCGTGCTCCTGGAGCATGGGGTCAAGCCCGATGCCATTCAGGCGGCGGTGCGGGTCGCCGCGGTGATGAAGGCGCTCGCGACGGTTCACGCCACCCTCTGACTGTCCGGCGCTCGGCGCCTTTAGGCGAGCGCGCGATAAAGTCCGTAGACGCTGGTCACCGTCACCAAGGCGCCGACGAAGGTCAGCAGCGTGTCGGGATTGACGCGCTTGGCGATGAACGCGCCGAAGGGTGCGGCAAGGACGCCGCCGATCAGCAAGCCCAAGGTGGCGATCGTGAACGCCTCCCAGCCCAGCGCCGCGAGGAAGGTCAGGGAAATCGTCACGGTAAGGAAGAACTCGGCAGTGTTAACCGTGCCGATCGTCTTCCTGGGGTTGCTGCCCTGAACCAGCAGGTTGGAAGTGACGATGGCGCCCCAGCCGCCGCCGCCCGCAGCGTCCAGGAAGCCGCCGACGAGGCCGAGCGGCGACACGACCTTCGGTGTCTTCTCGGTGTGGCGGTGCATGATGCCACGGTAGAAAAGATAGACGCCGAGCGCGGTGAGGTAAGCGAGGACGATCGGCTTGGCGGTGCCGGCGTCGACCTGCGTCAGGACGTATGCGCCGAGCACGCCGCCGATGACGCCAGGGATGGCGATGCGGAAGAACAGCTTCCAGTCGACGTTGCGGTGCGCGACATGGCTGATGCCCGAAACCGCAGTGGTGAAGGTTTCCGCCGTATGGACCCCGGCAGACGCGGCCGCGGGGGGCACGCCCATGCTGATCAACAGCGTGCTCGAGATCTGGCCATAGGCCATGCCGAGCGCGCCGTCGACGAGCTGCGCCGCAAAGCCAATGAGCAGGAATGGTAGGAGCGCCGACGGATCCGTCAGCATTTCCGGGACGATGGCTTGGCTCCCAACCTGTTGTCGGCGCCATTTGGCCGAGCCCGGCCCTCACGGCAAGGGCGGTGAGATCCGCGGTTTGAACGATCTGGTAATTGACCGCCCTCAGACATAGATTGCGGATTGAAACGGCTAGAGGTGTTACGTTGCAATCGGGCCTGATCGCCTATCTCGATTCCGTCAAATCGCGGGATCCGGCAGCGCGCTCGCGCTGGGATGTCCTCTTCTATCCCGGTGTGCTGGCGCTCGGCCTGCATCGCATCGCGCACTGGCTATGGGAAGGGAAGCTCACCTTCCTCGCGCGCCTGGTCAATCATCTGTCGCGGTTCCTCACGTCGATCGACATTCATCCTGGCGCGACGATCGGGAAGCGCTTCTTCCTCGACCATGGCTTCAGCGTCATCGGCGAGAGCGCGACCATCGGCGAGGACGTGACCATTTACCAGCACGTGACGCTTGGCGGCACCAACCCGACGACCGGCGTCGGCGGCAAGCGCCATCCGACCATCGGCAACGGCGTGGTGATCGGCTCTGGTGCGCAGGTACTCGGTCCGATCGAGGTCGGGGACGGCGCCAAGATCGGCGCGAACTCGGTGGTGACCAAGGACGTCGCGCCCGGCCAGACCGTGGTCGGCATCCCCGCCAAGCCGGTACCGGTCGACGTCGTCCACTATAGCCCCGGCTTCATGCCCTACGGCACGCCGTGCGGCGAGGACCTCGACCCTGTACGAGCCAAGCTGGTCGAGCTGGAGGATGAGCTTGCAGCCCTTCGCGCCGAGCTTAAGGCCGTCAGGGCGACGCGGCAGCCGCAGCCTAAGGTGAAGAGCGCTTGAGGGCCGAACCAGGGATAAGGAGCGCCGGCCGTTGAGCGTTGTCACGCCGTTCCCGCGAGAATGGGAGCGGCGCCCGGTCGCGACCTTCGATCGCAAGGAGCTGACGCGGATCATGGACCTTTACGGCCGCATGGTCGCCGCTGGCCATTGGCGCGATTATGCGCTGCGGATCGATGCCGACGTCGCGGTGTTCGCCGCTTACCGCCGCCACACGGAGCGGCCGGAGATCCGCATAGAGAAACGCCCCGCGCTTCGGCTGAAGCAGGGGGCGTTTGCATTGGTGAGCGAACATGGTGCCGTGCTCAAGCGGGGCCACGACCTGAGTTCGGTCATGGCCCCGCTCGAGCGCCGGCTCATGCGGCTGGTTGGCTGACGGCAGTCCGGTCGAGCAGCGGAAGCCGATCGCGCAGGCTGGCCGGCAGGGGGCCGACGATCGCGGCGCGGGCCTGGTGCCAGAAGGCCGACAGGAGCAGCAGGCCGGAGCCGATCACGAGCGCGGTGAGCGCGACGTTCAGCTCGACCGCCCCAAATTCGCGGAACAGCTGCTGCAGCGCGAACAGCACGTAGGCCAAGGCTGAAACCAGCAGCGCGCGACGGTCGACTGCAAGCGCGGTGAGGCCGAGCGCGATGTAAAGGCCGACCACCGCCAGGCCTTCGCCGACGCCGACGTGCCCGCCGGTCAGTCCAAGCAGGGTGAAGATCGGATGGACGATCATCGGCGCTGCCAGCAGGTGAAGCCAGAAGGCGACGTCGCTCCGCCGGGTGAGGCGGCCGCGGTCGGACGAATCCCACCACATGGCGAACAGGAACATGCCGACGCCGAGCAGCAGGACGAAGCCGAGGATCAGGTTGCGCGACTGGTCGAGGTCCTGGCCGAGCGCGGCGATGACGATGCCGATGACGATCGCGGCTGCCGCGCCGGCGCCGACTGCCACGGTGATGGGTACGCGGAACGTCGACCAGTGAAGGTGGGCCGCGGCGGCGCTGATCGCTGCCGAGACGGCCAGGATGACGCCGGCAAGGACGTTGTTGTTGTCCAGCTGATCCGGTCCGATCGCGATGGCGATGCTGGTTATCGCGGTGCCGAACACGCCGATAATGAAAGCGATCAGCAGCAGGATCGATGGCAGCGCCATGCGCCGGCGCTTCGTGAAGAACAGCGCCAGCGGCCAGGCCGTGGCGGCGACTGCGAGCGGCGCGAGGGGCGAGGGTCCATCGACGTCCAAGGTGAGGCCGCTGTGCTGGCCCACCCATTGGCCGATCCAACCGACCGCGAACAGCAGGATCGCCGCGGCAATCGAGACGAAGATGTCGTTGAAGCCGGTGATGAGCCTGAACTGCTCTTCATCCGGAATTGCCGTTGAGCGCTGCCGTTCGATGTGCGCGCGAAGCGCATTGGCCGCGTCCTGGCTAATCGCTCCCGACGCGACTGCGTCGTCGAGCTCTTGCTGACTGTACATGCCTATCCTCCCGTTAATTGCCGGGGAGAGTAGACCTACTGTATTATAGTGTCAATACAGCACGCCAGCAGTGCTGTGGCTTAGTCCCAGCGACTCGAGTCGCGCGGCCGTTTCTGAACAACGGTTCAGCCGCGGAACGTTCTCGCCAGCATTGTCAACAGTTTTTTTGAACCTCTTCCATTCCTCCCGCGTTGAGGCGGCAAGAACTGAATTTACAAGGTTTTTGAACGTGAAAACTCGCTGGATCGCCGGCGCCGCTTGTGCGGCGCTGATGGGCATCGCATTGCCCGCAAACGCCGCCACGAGCCCTGGGCTCCCAAGTGCGGCCATTCAAGTTTCGCCGTCGGCGGAGCAGGCCGTCGACGCTTTCTATGCAAGCCGCGGCGGTTCTCCTTTGTGGCTGCGCAGCGGTGCCGACAGCGGCGCTGCGCGTGAGCTGTTGGGCGTGCTCGAGCGCGCGACGCTCGACGGCTATGCCAGCGGCCCGGCGCTTGCGGCGCATGCCCAGACCCTGATGACGCGCGCGCAGGCGGGCGACATCGAAGCGCTCAGGGCAGCCGACCGGCTGCTGACGGTCGCCTGGGTCAGCTATGTCCAGAAGCTGCAGCGCCCCTCGAGCGGCATGATCTACGGGGATCCGGCGGTGACGCCGAGGACGCAATCGGCCGCGCAGATCCTGTCCGTCACGGCTTCTGCGCCGTCGCTGCTTAGCCATGTGCGCAGCATCTCGCAGGTGAACCCGCTCTACGCGCAGCTGCGCGATGCGGCTTGGGCGGAAATGCAGGCGAACGGATCCGTCGACGGACGCGTGCTCGCCAGCCTCGACCGTGTCCGCGAAGCGCCGGCGCACGGCAAATATGTGATGGTCGATGCCGCTTCGGCGCGCCTCTACATGATCGAGGACGGCCGGATTGCAGACTCGATGAAGGTCGTCGTCGGCAAGCCCGGCGCGGAGACCGAAACGCCGATGATGGCCAGCACCATCTATTATGCTACGCTCAACCCTTATTGGCACGTGGGCGGCGAGATGGTCCGCTCGCTTACCGCGAAGAATGTGCTCCAGCAGGGCGTCAGCTATCTGACGGAGCGTGGCTACCAGGTGATGCCGGCCGATCCGAACGACAATCGCGTGCTCGATCCGTCGACCGTCGACTGGAAAGCGGTTGCCGATGGGACGCTGCAGGTTCGCGTCCGGCAGCTTCCCGGGCCGGCCAATTCGATGGGCCGGATGAAGATCGGCTTCCCGAACTCGCAGGACATCTATCTGCACGACACGCCGTCGAAGGCACTCTTCGCGCAGGATGACCGTGGCGTCAGCCATGGCTGCGTCCGGCTCGAGGATGCCGACCGGCTCGCGCGGTGGATGTTCGACGGCCGCAGGCCGCAGGCTGCATCGGACGCTCCGGAGCAGCATGTGCAGCTTCCAACGCCGGTGCCGATCTATTTGACCTACCTGACGGCGCAGGCGCGTGGCGGCCAGCTTGCCTATGTGGACGACATCTACGGGCGTGACGCCAACGCTTCGATGCGGGTCGCAGCCGCCCGCTAATTAGTTCAGAGCCAGCGAGGGCTGCCTCGTCCGCGATAAGCGGGCGGGGCAGCTTCGCGTTCAGGCGGCTGCTTTCTGCTCCAGCATCAGGATGTGGCGGCGCAGGTGATCGTAGATGAAGTCGAGCACCGTGCGGACCGGGACGCTGTGGCGAACGCGCTCATGGGTGAACAGCCAGAGCACCCGGCCATGCTCCGTCCTGGGCGGAAGACACTGGATAAGCTCCGGATCGCCATCGGCGACGATGCAGGGAAGGACCGCGACGCCGAAGCCTGAGCGCACGCCGGCCAACAGGCCGCCGGAAGTCGCATGGTGCATCGCCACCTGCTCCTCGAGGCCGAGGGCCTGGAGCCAAGCCTGGTAGTGACGCCAGAGATTGCCGCCGCCGCCGCCGATGATCGGATGGTTGCGAAGGTCCTCAAGGCTGGTCGGCGCGCCATGTTTCGCCGCATAATCGCGGCTGCAGTAGAGCGCCCAATCGTCGATGCACAACTGCCGCCCGACGACGCCGGCGGGCTGCGCCACGCTTGTGCTGCGAAGGGAAACGTCGGCTTCGCCGGCGCCGAGGTCGCGGACGATCTGGGACGTGTCGAGCTCGATCCGGATCTCCGGATGAAGCTGGTGCAATTCGGGGAGGATCGGGGCGAGCAAGGCGGTCGCGTAAATCTCCTCGGTGGTGATGCGGACCGTGCCCGCGCGCTGACGGCCCTGCGCAAGCGCGGCTTCGGAGAAGGCGGAGGCGCTCCGTTCGACATCTTCCGCGCGGCCGAGCAGCGCCTCGCCGGCGGGAGTCAGCGCGTAGCCAGCCTGGCGCTTGTCGAAGAGGGGATAGCCGATCTGGTCCTCGAACGCGGCGATACGCCGAGCGACGGTCGTCTGGCTGACGCGCATCATGCGCGCGGCGGCGAGCGTGCTGCCTTCGCGCGCGACGGCCACGAAGTAGCGCAAGTCGTTCCAGTCGAACATCATCGTCAGACTAAAGGCTCCAGCTTCCGCGGGCATTCTGCGAATCTGCAGAATGATAGCACGGACTCGTTGCTGCCCTTCAACGAAAAAGCGGAATATCTGGACGGTCGTACTCGAGAACAGGAGTTCGACATGAAACAGGCTCTCAAGATCGTCGCCATTTCCGCGCTCGCCACTGCAGCGTTGCTCAAGGGCGTTCCCGCGCTCGCCGAGCCGGTAACCGAGTTGAACGTCAGCGTCGTCCGCACCGCGGACCTCGACCTCAACAGCGAAGCGGGCAAGCGCGCGCTCGACCGCCGCATCGCCAATGCTGCCGCCGAGGTGTGCGGCAGCGCGTCCGACACCGACGTCGCCGGCAAGAATGACGCTCGCCAGTGCCTTCATGATGTGATTGCGGACGCCCGCGCCAGGTCTGCCGCGCTCGTGGCAAGCCGCGCTGTCCACGGTTCGATCGTCATCGCCGCTCGCTAATCGCGAGCACCACAGCGAAGGGCGCGGCGCACCTGCTGCGCCCTTCGGCTTGTCCGAAGCCTGGTGGCATTCTAGCGCGGCATCGCAGACAGACTCTGGGACGCGCAATGCACGCTTCACATGACCCCAAGGCGCCCGCCGAAGCGCCGATCAGCTTTGACGAGTTCCTGAAAGTGGATGTCCGCGTCGGCACGATTATTGCCGCGGAGCCGTTTCCGGAGGCCCGCAAGCCGGCCTACAAGCTGACCATCGATTTCGGACTGACGATCGGGACCAAGCGCAGCTCGGCCCAGATCACCAGCCACTACAGCCTCGAAGAGCTTGTCGGGCGGCAGGTGGCGGCAGTCGTCAATTTCCCGCCGCGGCAAATCGGCCCGTTCATGTCGGAAGTCCTGACGCTCGGCTTTCCGGACGCAGGCGGCGAGGTCGTGCTGGTCGGCCCCTCGACGCAAGTGCCGAACGGCGGCCGCCTGTTCTAAAGCCGCTCGACCCCACAAAGCGTGGGCGTTAGGGCGCGGCCATGCACCGCCCGCTGCGCCTGACCATCGACCGCTCCGCCGTTCAGGCGAACTGGCGCTGGTTGCAGGAACAGGCCGGCGTAGCCGCCGGGGCAGCGGTGAAGGCAAACGGTTACGGGATCGGCGCTCGCGAGACGGTGGACACGCTGGCGGAGGTGGGCTGCCGCGACTTTTTCGTCTCCACCTGGGCCGAAGCCGAGGCGCTCGGAAGCCTACCGAACGGTGCCAGCCTGGTGATCCTCCATGGGGTGGGTGGCGAGGATATCGCGACAGCCCTGCAGTCGAGTGCACGCCCGTGCCTCAACAGCGTCGAGCAGATTGCCCGCTGGAAAGAGATTGCGCCGGATCGCCCCTGCGACGTCATGGTCGATACCGGCATGAACCGGCTAGGCCTGAGGCCGACACAGATTGCGCTGCTCGACGGCCTAAGGATCAATACGCTGCACAGCCATCTCGCCTGCGCGGATGAGGACAGTGTGATGAACGGCATGCAGCTGGAGCGCTTCCGGGCGGTGGTATCGGCGGTGCCGGCCGTGCGGTACAGCCTGGCGAACAGCGCCGGCATCTCGCTTGGCCGCGACTATAGCTTCGACCTCGTGCGCCCCGGGATCTCGCTTTACGGCGGCGTCCAGCGGGACGAGGCGAAGGGCAACATCCGGCAGGTCGCCCGCCTCGAAGCGCAGATCGTGCAGCGGCGGACGATCCCCGCGGGGGAGAGTTGCGGCTATGGCGCGACCTTCATCGCCCACGAGGATACCGAGGCTGCCATCCTCAACATCGGCTATGCCGACGGCTATCTTCGTGGCTTCTCGTCGCGCGGCTGCGCCTTCGCGGGCGAATATGCGCTGCCAGTGCTCGGCCGCGTGTCGATGGACCTGATCGCGATCGACGTCGATGCGGCGCCCGAACTCAGGGAAGGGGATTGGGTCGAGATCGACTACGACCTGCCGTCGGCTTCGGAGCAGTCCGGCCTTTCGCAATACGAGCTGTTGACGACGCTCGGCTCCCGGTTCGAGCGGCGCTGGGTTTAGCTTTCGCCCGCTCTTCGGGTGGCGGCGTCTTGGGCTTGTAACGGCAGAGGTCGATCACCGGGCAGCGCCAGCATTCCGGCAGCCGCGCCTTGCACGTGTAGCGGCCGTGAAGGATCAACCATTGGTGCGCGTCGCGGCGGAAGGGCTGAGGGACGATTTTCTCGAGCTTGGCCTCGACCTCATCGACGGTCCTGCCGGGCGCGAGGCCGGTGCGGTTGCTGACGCGGAACACATGGGTGTCGACGGCGAACGTCTCGTGGCCGAAGGCGGTGCCGAGCACGACATTGGCGGTCTTGCGGCCTACTCCCGGGAGAGTCTGCAGCTCTTCGCGGGTCTGCGGGACTTCGCCGCCGAAGCGCTCGATCAGCGCCTGGCTGAGCGCGATGACGTTCTTCGCCTTGGTGTTGAACAGGCCGATGGTCTTGATCGCGTTGCGAAGCGAGTCTTCGCCGAGGTCGACCATGTCCTGCGGCGTCGCGATCCGCTTGAACAGCGGACGGCAGGCGATGTTGACGCTGACGTCGGTCGCCTGCGCCGAGAGGACTACCGCCACCAGCAAGGTGTAGGGGTTGGTATATTCAAGCTCGCCCTGCGGGGCCGGATTGGCTTCCGCGAGCCGACGGAAGAATTCGAAGACCTCGTCGCGCTTCAACGATCAGCTTCCGTGCGCGCCGATCACGTCCCGCATCGAATAGAGGCCGGGCGATTTGCCGACGAGGAAGCGGGCGGCGGCGAGCGCGCCGCGCGCGAAGATCATGCGGTTCTCCGACCGGTGGGAGAGGATCAGCCGCTCGTCCTGGCCAAGGAAAAAGACGTCATGGTCGCCGGCGACGCTGCCGCCGCGCATCGAGGCGAAGCCGATCGCGCCGCGAGCCCGCTTGAGGCCGGTGCCGTCGCGGCCGCGCTCCGCCTTCAGCGCGGTGCCGCGGCCCTTCGCCGCCGCTTCGCCGAGGAGCAGCGCGGTGCCTGAAGGCGCGTCGGCCTTCATGCGATGGTGGGTTTCGGCGACCTCGACATCCCAGTTGGGACCGAGCACCGCCGCGGCGCGCTCGACCAGGTCGGCGAGCAAGGCGACTCCAAGCGAGGTGTTCGCCGCTCTGAGCACGGGAATCTGGCGGGCGGCCGAGAAGATCCGCTCGTCGGCAGATTCATCAAGGCCGGTAGTGCCGATCAGGATCGGGATGCTGGCGGACATGGCGCGGTCCAGGCTCTGCTCGAGCGCTCCGGGCGCGGAAAAGTCGACGAGCACGTCGCCATGGTCCTGGTCCAGTTCGAAAGAAGCGTCTTCGGCCACGGCGGTGGCGATCGCCTGGCCCATGCGGCCTTCGGGCGCGAACAGGCTGATACGGATGGGCTGGTCGTCAGTGCGCATCGCGGCTGACTAGCGAAGCCGCTCCTGCAGCGCCAGCGCGGCTGCGGGCGCGCGCTCCTTGGCGCCATTGATCAGGTACACATAGGTGTCACGGCCGGCGCGGCTCCACTTGCGGGCAAGCTTCGCGAAGCGGTCGAGCTCGGGCTCTTCATAGCCAGTCGGGACGTCGGAGCGCATGCGCTGAAGACGGGCGTAGGCAAAGTCGGCCGTGTCCGCCTCGATCAGCGGGTAATCGTCGGCATCCTCGTGAACGACGGCGATGTTCCGGGCGCGGCAGAGGTCGAAGAACTTGTCGTCTCGAAAGCTTTCGTCGCGCGGCTCGATCGCGTGGCGGAGCTTCAGGCTG